>NC_004113.1:333571-667142 GCF_000011345.1 Thermosynechococcus vestitus BP-1 | reverse complement strand
GATTGGGTTGGGTACTCATTTCACTGCGGGGCATACAGCGACGAATGGCGCAGTCGCGCACTATGCCAGCGGGTAGTTGCAGTAATTCCTCCTCTGAGGGCAGTTCTGGGGGGGATTGACAGCGAAAGGGCAGGGGAATGCCCTCACGGGCGCCAAAATGGGCGGCCACTTCACCGGCAAGAATCATCATTTCTGCCACTAGCTGGCGGGCGGGTGAATCATGGAGGGGCGAGATTTCCACCTCTTCACCCGCCACTTTAATGTTGGGTTCAGGGATATTGATGCGAATCGCTCCCCGTTGCCGTCGCCACTCACTGCGCCGCTGTCCCCATTGGGCGATCGCCAGCAGATCTGCTTCCCCGGTTACCCCCTGCTCTAAAATCATGTCCACATCGTCATAGCTAAGACGATAGGTCGGGCGAATCCAACTGGGGCAAATTTCGTACTCTAAAACCTCGCCACTGTCCGCCAAAAGAATGCCAAAACTCAGGGCACAACAGGTTTGTCCCGCAACTAAACTCATCGGCCCGGTGGCTAATTCCGTGGGAAACATGGGAATCATCCCCGTCGGCAGATAGACCGTTGTGGCGCGGCGGCGAGCCTCCTGATCCAAGAGATCATCCACCATGACCCAGCGGGTGGGATCCGCAATGTGAATCCAGAGCTTTTGGCGATCGCCAATGACCTCTAGGCTAAGGCCATCATCAATTTCTTGGGTGCTTTCGTCGTCAATGGTATAGACCTTGAGATGGGTGAGATCGCGGCGCAGGGGAGCGTCAATGTCTGTAGGGGGTGAGGTGAGGCGTTCATGGGCCACAGCAAGTACCTTGGCAGAAAATTCAACGTCAATTTGACTACGGCGCAGGAAGAGATTTTCGTGCTCTGACCAAAGGCCGAGATCCACCAGCAGTTGGAATGCCCCTAGGGGTTGCGTAGGACGCTTTAACTCACTGAGGAGATCAATGGCAGCTTGGTGCTGGGCACTGGATTCAATGGCTATAGCATAGCGTTCTAACTGCTCCAGGCGCTTGCGATCGCTGGCAGACCACTCCACGGCTTCGCCCCTCAGGGCTTGCCCTAAATGTTCGCGAAAGCTGACTTCCTCCGCCAGGCGTTGGGCTTCCCGCTCGCTTTGATGTTTGAGTTCTGCCACTTGAGCCGCTGGCCGAGGCTCGTAGGTTTCTCCCTTGAGCTTGAAATAGAAGCGATCCTCGCTGAGGAGATAGTAGGCGGCATAGCAGGCCACCGCTGATCGCTCCGAAAAAAGCAGCTCCGCTAGATCCGCTGGTGTAATAGTGCGGTTTTCCTCGCGGATAATCTCCCAAGCCACTTCTAAACTGTCGGCATCCAGGAGGGGCTGCACCTGCTGCCAAAATGTGGCAATCTCTTGGGGGCGAAACCGCTCCTCAGGCACCGTAAATGTGAGTTGGCGCGGATGAATGGTATGGGTTTGCAGATGCTCATCAATGGCAATCCAATGCTTTTTACCTTCCGGGCGATCGATGACCGCCAAGCGACGCTGGTTATTGACCCGAAATTCAATGAGGGTGCCTTTCTCCACGGCTGCCGTGCTGTACTATAACCTGACAATTATAAAGTTTATTGCCTCTGACTGAGCAGCAGGGGATAGCCACAGTAGCGTTCCAACAACACAATCGCCACAATGTCGTCAATGGGGCGGGGGGGCACGCGCAACCCCTTGGGAATGAGCCGTTGCCAACCGCGGGGCGGAAAGAGTTGCCAATAGCGATCGCGGGCCTCTAAGGTACTATGGCGCTCATCCACCGGAATAATTTCCACCGCTAAAGCTGCTTGCAGTTGCTGCTGCCACCGGCGGGAGGTGGTTTGATTGCCTATAATCACCTGTTCAAATGGGTAGGCTTGGTGCCACTCCTGCACACAGGCGATCGCGCGATCGCTGGCCACCACTTCATGGCGCACCACTTCTTGACCAAGGGCAAGGGCTAGACCACACTTGTCCTGTCCTGGATCAAACCCCAAAAAATACTTCGTGCGACCCATTGCCATCATTTGCTAGAGTGGAGAGGTGATCGAATTGGGAGCGATCGCCCTGTGAGGCTACCCACTGCAACCATCCGTCGTCTGTTGAATCTACCCCAAGTTGCCGACATTTGGGTGGGTGGCGGCCGCAGTCTCAACAGTGACAACGATGAGGTCTTCTGTGCCGCTTGGCTCGATCCCAAGGAGCAGCTGGTACGCACTATGGAGATCCGTCAGTTTCCACCCACCCCAGAGCAACTGATGCGGCTGTTAGTGCAGGCGATCGAATCTCCCCATCATCCCCAAGCTCAGCCCTGCCGTCCCCACGCCATCATCGTTGATGACCGTGAGTTGCAATTTTTCCTGCGCGGTGTGGTTGCTCCCCTGGACATCCAGGTGGAATATCAAGCCCGCGTTCCCCTTCTCGATGATTTTTTTGAATTGATGGCGGCGGAAGTCACCAGCGATGATCCAGATCTCGAGGGACTCCCCCGGGAATACGTTCCCCTCTATAAACGCAAAATTAGGGAATTGGCCCAGCTGGATATCTGGCGGCGCCTCAACCATGTTACTCCCTTTAAACTCCACTGCAGCTCTTGGGACTGCCCTACCCTTTTTGCGGTACTGGTGAATCCCCAAGGCGCGAGCCGTGACTTTGGTCTGATGCTCCACCGCGGGGAGGAGGCCCTGCGCAACTTTTGGCAGCAGATTGATCAAGAGGATCCCTACCTTGATGAAGAGGACGATGACCGCCTCGAGGAAACGGTTTTGCGCAACGATTGTCTCTTCTTAAATGTTTCCGAGGTTGATGAGGCGGATTTAGACAACGATCTCTCTTTTGTTTTGAGGGGGCATGCTTACACCATTGAAGTGGGGGTCGTCCATCCTTTGGAGGGGATACGTCACTTCTATGCCCCTGAAGAGGCTGAGATGGTCTATGTGGCGATCGCGAGTCTGATCAAATTCTGGAAAAAGACAAAGAAACAGTTTGAGCAGGAAGCGTACCCTGAACTGAATCTGAGGTTCCAGATTCCCTCACCCTGCCATTGCGCCCTTAGTTATCAGGTGCAAGTGGCAACAGCGCCAGAGATGATGCCGGGCATTGATGAGGACACTGAGGAGAGCCAATCACTGTGCCAGATTCCCATTGATACCGAAGCAATTCCTGAGGAGGCCTATATTCTCTTTAAGCGGTTTCCTCCTAAGGAGCTCGGGGAATTGCAAGCAGCGGTTGCTTACCATCAACGGGGAGAGATTCCCGAGGAGTTTAAGGGCTATCCTGTGTTGACGATTCAAACCAAAAAATCAGCGGCGGCGGCGATCGCCGCCAAAATTGCCGAGGAGGGTGGCATCCACCATCTGACAGTCTTTCCCCTCTCAGGCCCTGAGCAAATCGTCATGCTCCTGGCTCAAACCAACGCCAATCATCTGTGGCTTTTGGATACCTTTGACGCCGAAAGTGGTTCGCTGCTCCTCGACTGGATCAAGGAGGTCAATGACCTTGACGGCGCCTGTGGCCTCGCTGTGGCCTATGGCGTGACGGGCAAAACCCGGAGGCAGCCAACCCTCAAGCAAATCGTGGGACTCTTTGAAACGTCCCTTGTGTTTAGTTTTGTGGACACCCAGCGCCCGCCAACCCCTCAGCCCATTGAGATTTCTAAACCCTAGAAAACCGTGAAGTCCCTAAGAATTCTACTGCTTCAGGCACGGGGCGATCGCGTCACCCAGCAAGAGGAACTAGCGGAATTTATTCGCTTGAGTGGTCTGGCGGCCGAGCAATTTACAGTGCTCAATGGCTTTGCCTGTGACGACTTTACCGCCGACTGTATTCAAGGCTTTGATGCACTTTTTATTGGCGGCTCCAGTGATGCCACAGTGCTCAAGCCAGACCGCTATCGCTTTGTGCCACCAGCCATGGACTTAATTTTGGCCTGTATTGAGCAGGAGATACCCGTGTTGGCCTCCTGCTTTGGCTTTCAATTGGCAGTGCAGGCCTTGGGCGCTCAGGTGATTGTGGATCGCGAGGCCATGGAAATGGGCACCTACCCTCTGTATCTCACTCCAGCGGGGGTTACCGATCCCCTGTTTGCTGGCTTTCCGAATCCCTTTTTGGCCATTTCTGGACATCAGGAACGCGCCTTGACCCTGCCAGCGGGAGCAACCTTACTGGCCTACAGTGAGTTGTGTCCCTACCATGCTTTTCGCTTGGAGGGGAAACCCTTCTACGCCTTTCAGTTTCATCCCGAGGTGGACGATCGCGACCTCCTGGCCCGCATTCGTCGCTATTGCGATCGCTATCAATTGAGCACTGCAGACCTGGAACAACTCAAGCAAACCGCTCGCCCCACCCCCTATGCCAATCAGCTCATCCGCCGCTTTGTTGCAGTGGTCTTGGGACAGAGAGTGAATTGTGCTTGAATCTCTGCCAGTTGCGCCTCTAGGGTGGTGGCTTGCAGCCAATGGATGTCAGGTTCTGCCCGGAACCATGTCCGCTGCCGTTTGGCAAATTGTTGGGTGTGCTGCACTGTGAGGGCAATAGCCTCCGCGAGGGTGACTTCTCCCCGCAGATATTGGCGCATTTCCCGATAGCCCAAGGTGTCTAGGAGGGGCAAATCCTCGCCGTACTGCCTTTGCAGTTGCTGAATTTCATCGAGCCAGCCCATGGCTAGCATCTCCTGAGTGCGGGCTTCAATACGGCAGCGCTCTTGCTGGCGATCGCCCCCCGTGAGGGCAAAGTACCAAATCCGGTAGGGAGGCGGTTCGCGCCGTTGCTGCTGGCTGAGGGGCACCCCAGTGGTGTAATAGACCTCCAAGGCTCGCAGGGTACGCACTTGATCGTGGGCATGGATCCGTTGCGCCGCCACAGGATCCACCTGCTGAAGCCACTGATAGCATTCCTGCTGACCCAGAGCCATCAATTGAGCCCGTAGATGGGGTTGCGGTGGGACTTGGGGCATTGTTAGCCCTTGGGTAATGCTGCGGATATACAATCCTGTCCCCCCCACCAAGAGGGGCGTGATCCCTTGGGCGTGGTAGTGGGCAATCAGGGCTTGAGCCTTGGCTTGGTAAATTGCTAGGGTCAGCGTCTCGCGGGGGTCACAAATATCGATGAGGTGATGGCGCACCTGCTGTTGCTGGGCTGGAGTGGGCTTGGCTGTGCCAATATCAAAGCCGCGGTAGACTTGGCGGGAGTCGGCACTCAAAATGACACTATTCAATTGTTGGGCAAGGGCGATCGCTAGCGCCGTTTTGCCTGTAGCCGTTGCCCCCCCAATAACAATTAGCCCTGCATCCCCCACTCAAATACAGCCTGAAAATTTCCTAGAATCGCCTATAACCCTTATGTGCTAAAATTTAGGTCAGATTTGACATTTAGGCAAGTGAAAACCCATTTGCCTCGATTCTATAGCAGTTAGGGAGTTGCCATGACCGCCGAGTATTCCTCTGCCCAGTTGCGGGTGCTCAAAGGCCTTGAACCCGTGCGGACACGACCGGGGATGTACATCGGCAGCACTGGCCCCAAGGGCCTGCACCACTTGGTCTATGAAGTCGTGGACAACTCCGTTGATGAAGCCCTTGCCGGTTACTGCTCCACCATTTTAGTCCAGATCAATGCCGATGGCTCCGTCACCGTCACCGACGATGGCCGCGGCATTCCCACGGATATTCACCCCGATACCGGCGTCTCCGGAGTTGAAACCGTAATGACCGTGCTCCATGCGGGGGGCAAGTTTGGCGATGGGGGCTACAAAGTCTCCGGGGGGTTGCACGGGGTGGGTGTCTCTGTGGTTAATGCCCTCTCGGAATGGTTAGAGGTGACGGTGTGGCGCAATGGTTTTGTCCATCATCAGCGCTACGAACGGGGGGTTCCCACGACTCCCCTGGAAAAGACCCCCGATACTGAGGAACGCCGCGGCACCTCAGTGACCTTTTTTCCCGATCGCCAGATTTTCACCGAAACGATTGAATTTGATGCCAAGGTACTGATGACACGGCTGCGGGAACTCGCCTACCTCAATGCCGGCATTCGCATTGAATTTAAAGATTTGCGTGTTACTCCCCCCCTGAGTGAAACCTATTGCTATGAAGGCGGTATCCGTGAATACGTCCGCTACATGGTGCAGGAAAAGGAACCGCTGCATCCGGAGATTATCTATATTCAAGGGGAAAAAGACGATGTGCAGGTGGAGGCAGCCCTACAGTGGTGTGCCGATGCCTATAGTGAAAACCTCCTAGGCTTTGCTAATAATATCCGCACCATTGATGGCGGTACCCACATGGAAGGGCTGAAGGCAGTGCTGACGCGGACCCTCAATGCCCTTGGCCGCAAGCGCAACAAACTCAAAGAAAACAATGCCAACCTTGCCGGGGAAAACATTCGCGAGGGCCTCACAGCGATTATTTCGGTCAAGGTGCCCAACCCTGAATTTGAAGGGCAAACAAAAACAAAGCTGGGCAATACAGAAGTCCGCGGCATTGTCGATGCCATTGTAGGTGCAGCCCTCACGGAGTACCTTGACTTTCATCCCAATGTCACCGACACAATTTTGGAAAAAGCCATCCAAGCTTTTAATGCGGCTGAAGCAGCGCGGCGGGCACGGGAAATGGTACGGCGCAAGTCGGTGTTGGAGTCTTCAACGCTGCCGGGGAAATTAGCGGATTGCAGTTCACGGGATCCGGCTGTTTCGGAAATTTTTATTGTGGAAGGTGATTCTGCCGGTGGAAGTGCTAAACAGGGGCGCGATCGCCGATTCCAAGCGATTTTGCCACTGCGGGGCAAGATTCTCAACATTGAAAAAACCGATGATGCTAAAATTTACAAGAATAATGAGGTGCAGTCTTTAATTACTGCCCTTGGCTTGGGGGTGAAGGGCGAGGAATTTGACCCCGCCAAGTTGCGCTATCACAAGATTATTCTCATGACAGATGCTGACGTCGATGGCTCCCATATCCGCACGTTGTTGCTGACCTTTTTCTACCGCTATCAGCAGGAGTTGGTAAACCAAGGGTTTGTCTATATTGCTTGCCCGCCGCTATACAAAGTGGAACGGGGTCGCCAGCACTTCTACTGCTATAGCGATCGCGAGCTGCAACAGCAGATTGCCTCCTTCCCGGAAAATGCCAACTACACCATCCAACGCTTTAAGGGTCTAGGGGAGATGATGCCAGAGCAATTGTGGGAAACGACGATGAACCCAGAAACCCGCATTCTCAAACGGGTGGAGATTGAAGATGCCGCTGAAGCCGATCGCATTTTTACAATCCTCATGGGCGATCGCGTGGCACCTCGCCGCGAATTTATCGAGACCTATGGCCCACAGTTGGCGCTAGAGAACCTCGATATCTAAAGCTAGAGCCCAGAGTAGATGTGCTATAGTAGCTTTAGTTTAGCTGCGACGTTGGTGACTGCCAATATTGTTTTGTGATCTACACTTGCAAAACATTTGGGAATCAATACTGTGGGCGGCAGTAAACTGGTCTTTGAGCCAGAAACTTCTAAGTCTGCAGTTAGTATTCCCCCCTAGTTTTTACTAGGTCATAAACTGAGGTAAAACGGCGTCGCGGTTAGACTCTTTCTAACCATGAATTATCGCTATATTCTCTTGTATAAACCCTATCGGGTTCTCTGCCAGTTTCAAGATCAAAAGGGGCGATCAACCCTTAAGGATTACGTTCCTATCCCGGATGTTTATCCCGCTGGCCGCCTAGACTACGACAGTGAGGGGTTGGTTCTCCTCACCAATGATGGCTGGTTGCAACACCGCTTGACGGATCCTCGCTATGGTCATCCGCGCACTTACTGGGTACAGGTGGAAGGCAAACCCGATACAGCAGCCCTGAGCCAGTTAGCAGCGGGGGTAGTGATCCAAGGCTATCGCACGCGACCCGCTCGTGTAGAGGTACTCGATCAAGACCCCCCCTTGCCACCAAGGTATCCCCCGATTCGCTATCGCCGCCATATCCCCAGTCAGTGGCTAAGCCTGACCCTACGGGAGGGCCGTAATCGCCAAGTCCGCCGCATGACAGCTGCCGTAGGATTTCCCACACTGCGTTTGGTACGGGTGGCGATCGCCAACTTGCAATTGGGCAACCTTGCCCCTGGACAGTGGCGGGAAATTCTGCCTTTAGAACGGCAAGTCCTGTGGCAATCCTGCGGTCGGCGACCTTAGCATTTCTTCATAACCTCCTAACTCTATATTAAGATAAGTAATCATTATTAACCTTGACTGCCCTGCACTTATTGATCGAGGTCGTCCCATGGGACAGCCGTTTCTCAGCAAAATTGGTCGTCCATGGCTGATCGGGGGGGCGATCGCCATCGGATTGGGAAGCCTACTCCTCAGTTGGAACTATTGGCAGCAGCTTCAGCGAACCCGTGAGGAACAAGCCATTCAAGCTGCCCTAGCCAATCCCATCAGCGATCGCATTACCGCCCTTGGTCGCCTCGAGCCGGAAGGGGAAGTGGTGGCGGTCAGTGCCCCCTCAATGACGGAGCGATTGGGACAGTTGTTGGTACGCGAAGGCGATCGTGTGGTTGCCGGCCAACCCCTTGCCTATTTAGATACCTATCCGGAGCGCAGAGCCGAACGCGACTTGGCTGCCAGTCAGTTGCAGGAAGCCCGTCTACGCTATGAGGCTGAAACCCGCTTAGCCCTTGCTCAAATTGCCGAAGCCGAGCGGCGGCGCGATCGGGCCAATGAACCCGCTATTGCCGCCATTGCTGCCCAGCAGGCCACCATTCAACGTATCCAAGCGGAACTCGAAACCGCCCATCGGGAATATCAGCGCTTTGCCCAACTCTTTGCCGCTGGAGCAGTGTCGCAACAGGATCTCGATAATCGCACTGTCCGTGTGCGCAGCTTACAGGAAGAACTGCACAACGCCCAAGCCAACCTAGTTCGCTTGCAGCAACAGCGCCGCACAGAAGTGGCCACTGCTAATGCTGAAGTGGACGCTGCCCAAGCAAACCTAGGACGGGTACAAACCCAAGTGCAACTCCTCTCAGCAGAGCGTAATCTACAACTGGCGGAAGCCCGCCTGCAACGGACAATTATTCGGGCACCGCGAGGGGGCCGCATTCTGCGCATTCACACCCGTGCTGGCGAAAACATTAACGAAAAGGGCATTCTCGAACTGGGCAATACCGACCAAATGTATGCCGTTGCTGAGGTGTATGAAACCGATGTACCCCGGGTGCGTGTGGGTCAGCGGGCTGAAATTCGCAGTAGTGCCCTCAGGGCGCCCCTTAGTGGCCGTGTCGCTCAGGTGGGGCTGGTGGTGGCCAAGAATGACGTGACCGATACCGATCCAGCGGCAAAAACAGATGCGCGGGTCGTGGAAGTCAAAATTCGTTTAGATAACAGTGAACCAGTGGCCGGTCTGACCAATATGCAGGTGGAAGTGGCTATTGATCCCGGTTGAGGTGCACCGATGATTTTTGCGATTCCCCTTGCTTGGTTGCAGCTGATTCGGGAGCGGATTCGGCTCTTGGTGGCGATCGCGGGCATTGCCTTTGCGGTGGTACTCATGCTGATGCAGTTTGGCTTTCGCGATGCCCTCTTTAAGGCCGCAGTCCGCTTTCACGAAAGCTTAAACACCGATATTGTCCTCATTAGCCCGCAATCCACAGCGCTGATTGCTATGCGCAGCTTTCCGCGGCGGCGACTCTACCAAGCAGCGGGCTTTGAAGGGGTCGAGTCTGTTTCTCCCCTTTACCTGAATTTTGGTCTCTGGCGCAATCCCATTAACAAAAGGACTCGCCAACTGATGGTCATTGGGGTGGATCCGATGGTGGTCTCCATTGCTGTGTCCGATACCCCCCGCTGGCAGGATGCCATTAAGCTCCCAGATCACGTTCTTTTTGATGCTCAATCCCGCGCTGAGTTTGGCCCGATTCCTGAGCTATACCGCCAAGGACAGGAAGTCACAACCGAAGTCTCTGGTCGCAAAATTACCGTAGCCGGCTTGTTTCGCATGGGAGCTAACTTTGGCGCCGATGGTAATTTGCTCACTAGCGATTTGAACTTTTTACGGCTATTCCCCGAACGCAATCCCGGCCTGATTGACGTGGGGCTAGTGCGGGTACAGCCCGGGGTCAATACAAAGGCACTGGCCCGGCGGATGAATGCTGCCCTAGGGAATGACGTGCTAGTGATGACCAAGGAGGAGTTTGCTGCATTTGAGCGCAACTACTGGCAAAAAAGTACCTCCATTGGCTTCATTTTCTCCCTGGGTGCCCTGATGGGGTTTATTGTTGGCTCAGTCATTGTCTATCAAATTCTCTACACAGATGTCACAGATCACCTAGCGGAGTATGCCACTCTCAAGGCCATGGGCTATCGCGATGTCTTCTTCTATGGCGTAGTGATGCAGGAGTCCTTAATTCTCTCCTGTATGGGCTATGTGCCCGGCTTTATCGTTTCGTTTTTACTGTATATCGTTATTGCTAATGCCACATCCCTACCCGTTGGGATGACCGTAGAACGAGCCAGTTTGGTCTTTACACTGACGGTACTGATGTGTACCCTGTCGGGGGCGATCGCCATGCGGCGGATTCAAGCGGCTGATCCTGCCGATATTTTCTAGGGTGGTCTATGGAGCCAGTAATCCACATTCAAGGCCTCAATCACTACTTTGGTCAGGGGCAACTGCGCAAGCAAATTCTCTTTGATCTGCATGCTCGGATTGAGGCGGGCGAAATCGTGATCATGACGGGGCCTTCCGGATCAGGCAAAACCACACTTTTGACGCTGATTGGTGCCCTACGCTCAGCTCAGGAAGGGAGTCTGCGGGTGCTTGGCCAGGAACTTCGCCATGCCACCAAGGAGCAGCTGATTCAAATTCGGCGGCAAACCGGCTATATCTTCCAAGCCCACAATCTTCTCCATGCCTTGACAGCTCGCCAAAATGTGCAGATGGCACTGGATTTGCAGCCCCACCTGAGTCAACAGGAAGTTCGAGAACGAGTGGACGCCATGCTCTGTGCCGTTGGCCTTGGAAAGCACCTGGACTACTATCCCCATGAACTGTCGGGGGGGCAAAAGCAACGGGTAGCGATCGCCCGTGCTCTAGTGGGACATCCCAAAATTGTGCTTGCCGATGAACCCACGGCTGCCCTCGATAAAAAATCCGGTCGCGATGTCGTGGAAATCATGCGCACCCTTGCCCGTGAACAGGGGTGCACCATTTTAATTGTGACCCACGATAACCGTATTCTCGATGTTGCCGATCGCATTATTCACATGGAAGATGGCCACCTCTCAGAAACCACCCTTGGGATTTCTGCCTAAGAACGCCATCCCAGGCTAGGCTCCACCGGTGAAACTTGCCGATGATCCTTAGGTTCCCAACCGAGAGCCCCCATCGCGCTTTATAGACCCAAGGGAAAACAGTAAGCTGTCGAACCACTCGCCAACCCTAAAAACTGGACTCAGGGATAGCAACTCCAATTCCTCCCAGTGTTCTAGTGCTGAAACCTAGCAACTCTGTGTTATCGTCGTAGGTAGCGGCTTGCAAGCGCGGCAGTGCCCCTTGTCAACTTTGCTCCTTTTCAACCGCTTCATCCTGCCGGGGACCTCTGGCAGCACCTTTTGCTGTAGGGGTAGCTTTTGATGTCCTTGACAGGGCGACGCCTCTTCATTTAAGATGCAAGATCCGCGTTTTAGCGATACCCTCTAGAGGATATACATGGCTAGTAATCAGATTTACACGCCACCCGCCTTTACCTTGCCAGACCTTGTCGAGATTCAGCGGGCCAGCTTCCGATGGTTTCTTGAAGAAGGACTCATTGAAGAGCTAGAGAGTTTCTCCCCCATTACCGATTATACCGGCAAAATTGAGTTGCACTTTTTGGCCAAAGACTACCGCCTCAAGGAGCCGAAGTATAGCGTCGATGAGGCCAAGCGGCGGGATGCCACCTACTCAATGCAAATGTATGTCCCCACTCGCCTCATTAACAAAGAAAACGGCAATATCATTGACCAGGATGTGTTCATTGGGGATCTACCCCTGATGACCGATCGCGGGACGTTTATTATCAATGGCGCGGAGCGCGTCATTGTCAACCAGATTGTTCGCAGTCCTGGTGTTTACTACAAATCAGAAACCGACAAAAATGGTCGCCGCACCTACAATGCTAGCCTGATTCCCAACCGCGGCGCTTGGCTAAAATTTGAAACTGACAAAAACGATCTCCTGTGGGTACGCATTGACAAAACCCGTAAGCTCTCGGCGCACGTTCTCCTCAAGGCCTTGGGATTAACCGATAGCGAAATCCTAGAGCGGCTGCGTCACCCCGAGTACTACCAAAAAACCGTTGAAAAAGAAGGCAAATTCTCTGAGGAAGAGGCCCTCATTGAACTGTACAAAAAACTGCGTCCAGGGGAGCCGCCCACGGTCTCAGGGGGACAACAGCTGCTAGAGTCGCGCTTCTTTGACCCCAAACGCTACGACCTTGGCCGGGTGGGTCGCTACAAGCTCAACCGCAAGTTGCAGTTAAATATTCCTGACTCGGTGCGCATCCTCACCCCCGAGGATATTCTTGCGGCCATTGATTATCTCATTAACCTAGAGTTTGACTTGGGAACGATTGATGACATTGACCACTTGGGCAACCGCCGTGTCCGTTCTGTCGGTGAACTGCTGCAAAACCAAGTGCGCGTTGGCCTCAATCGCCTAGAGCGCATTATTCGCGAGCGGATGACGGTGTCTGACACGGATTCTTTGACACCCACTTCACTGGTGAATCCCAAGCCCTTGGTGGCAGCCATTAAGGAATTCTTTGGCTCTAGCCAGCTTTCCCAGTTCATGGATCAAACCAACCCCCTCGCAGAACTGACCCACAAACGGCGCTTAAGCGCCCTAGGCCCCGGTGGTCTCACTCGGGAGCGGGCAGGCTTTGCGGTGCGGGATATTCACCCTAGCCACTATGGCCGCATTTGCCCCATTGAAACCCCTGAAGGCCCCAACGCGGGGTTGATTGGCTCCCTGGCTACCCATGCCCGCGTCAATGAATATGGCTTTATTGAGACGCCTTTCTATCCCGTGAAAGATGGTCGCGTCCTTAAGGATCAGCCGCCGATTTACATGACCGCCGACGAAGAGGATGATAAACGGGTGGCGCCGGGGGATGTGCCCACCGATGAAAACGGTTACATCCTTGGGGATGTGGTACCTGTGCGCTATCGTCAAGATTTCACCACCACAACCCCCGATCAGGTGGACTACGTGGCGGTTTCGCCAGTGCAGATTATCTCTGTGGCCACATCCCTGATTCCCTTCCTAGAGCACGATGACGCCAACCGTGCCCTGATGGGCTCTAATATGCAGCGGCAGGCCGTTCCCCTGTTGCGCCCGCAGCGCCCCTTGGTGGGTACAGGCCTAGAAGCCCAAGCAGCCCGGGACTCTGGCATGGTGATTCTCAGCCAGACCAATGGCGTGGTTAGCTATGTGGATGCCAATCAAATTCGCGTCAAAACTGATAATGGCCCTGAGATTACCTACACGCTGCAAAAATACCAGCGCTCCAACCAAGATACCTGCTTGAATCAACGGCCGATTGTCTTTGTGGGCGATCGCGTGCAAGCAGGACAAGTGATTGCCGATGGCTCCGCCACCGAAGGGGGTGAACTTGCCCTTGGCCAGAACATCCTTGTAGCCTACATGCCTTGGGAGGGCTATAACTACGAAGACGCCATCCTGATTAGCGAACGGCTGGTACAAGAGGATGTCTATACCTCTATCCACATTGAGAAGTACGAAATTGAGGCGCGGCAAACCAAACTCGGTCCTGAGGAAATTACCCGCGAAGTGCCCAACGTCTCTGAAGAAGCCCTGCGGCAATTGGATGAAAACGGCATTATCCGCATTGGTGCTTTTGTAGAGGCAGGGGATATTCTCGTCGGTAAAGTCACCCCCAAAGGGGAATCGGATCAGCCCCCTGAAGAAAAACTCCTGCGGGCCATCTTTGGTGAAAAAGCGCGGGATGTGCGCGATAACTCCCTGCGGGTGCCCAATGGTGAAAAAGGCCGCGTTGTCGATGTGCGCGTTTTTACCCGCGAGCAAGGGGATGAGCTACCCCCCGGCGCCAATATGGTGGTGCGGGTCTATGTGGCCCAGAAGCGCAAAATCCAAGTGGGGGATAAAATGGCTGGTCGCCACGGCAACAAGGGGATTATTTCCCGCATTCTGCCGGTGGAGGATATGCCCTTCCTGCCCGACGGTCGGCCTGTGGATATTGTCCTCAATCCCTTGGGGGTGCCCTCACGGATGAATGTGGGGCAAGTCTATGAGTGTCTCCTGGGCTGGGCTGGAGCATGTCTGGGTCGTCGCTTCAAAATTACCCCCTTTGATGAAATGCACGGCAAGGAAAAATCGCGCGAAACGGTCCATGCCAAACTGCAAGAGGCCAGAGACGTCACGGGTCAAGATTGGGTCTTTAACCCTGAGAATCCAGGCAAAATGGTCGTCTATGATGGCCGCACGGGTGAACCCTTTGACCGACCAGTGACGGTGGGGATGGCCTATATGCTGAAGCTAGTGCACTTGGTGGACGATAAGATCCACGCCCGCTCCACCGGTCCCTACTCCTTGGTGACCCAACAGCCCCTCGGCGGTAAAGCCCAGCAGGGTGGTCAGCGCTTTGGCGAAATGGAGGTGTGGGCACTGGAGGCCTATGGCGCTGCCTATATTCTCCAAGAGTTACTGACGGTCAAGTCCGATGATATGCAAGGACGCAATGAAGCCCTCAATGCGATTGTTAAGGGGCAATCCATTCCACGACCGGGCACGCCAGAGTCCTTTAAGGTACTGATGCGGGAGCTGCAATCCCTGTGCTTAGATATTTCCGTGCGCAAGGCCAGTATCCCCAGCTTTGATGACGATGGCGAAATGAAACCTGACCCCGAGGTGGATTTGATGGTGGATGTCAGCCCTCGCCGTACGCCGGCACGACCCACTATTGACTACAGTGCCCTAGACGACACGGACGACAAAGAAGGGGCAACGACCTTCTAAACCCTCAGAACTGAGTCAGCTTGTTTGGGGGCGATCGCCCCCTGAGCCATTTACTGCCAAAGGATTTGTGAGCTTATGCCCAGACTCGAGCAACGCTTTGATTATGTAAAAGTGTCTCTGGCCTCACCCGAGCGCATCATTCAGTGGGGACAGCGCACCCTCCCCAACGGTCAAGTGGTGGGCGAGGTCACCAAGCCAGAAACGATTAACTATCGCACCCTCAAGCCGGAGATGGATGGCCTCTTCTGCGAACGGATTTTTGGCCCTGCCAAGGATTGGGAGTGCCACTGCGGTAAATACAAGCGGGTGCGCCATCGCGGTATTGTCTGCGAGCGCTGCGGCGTTGAAGTCACCGAATCACGGGTGCGCCGCCATCGCATGGGCTACATTAAGTTGGCTGCCCCAGTGACCCATGTCTGGTATCTGAAGGGGATTCCCAGCTACATGGCAATCCTGCTGGATATGCCCCTGCGGGATGTAGAGCAAATCGTCTATTTCAACTCCTACGTCGTCCTGGATCCGGGCAATCACCCTGGCCTCAGCTACAAGCAGCTCCTGAGTGAAGATCAGTGGCAGGACATCGAAGAGGAGATCTATCGGGAGGACTCGGAGCTAGAAGGTGTGGAGGTGGGCATTGGGGCTGAAGCCATTCAACGCCTGCTACGGGATTTGGACTTGCAAGCGGAGGCCGACCAACTGCGGCAGGAAATCCTTAACTCCAAAGGGCAAAAACGCGCCAAGCTCATCAAACGCCTGCGGGTCATTGATAACTTTATTGCCACTGGCGCCAAGCCGGAATGGATGGTCTTGACCGTGATTCCCGTGATTCCACCGGATCTGCGGCCAATGGTGCAGTTAGATGGCGGGCGCTTTGCCACCTCTGACCTTAATGACTTATACCGCCGTGTCATTAACCGCAACAACCGCCTGGCCCGCCTGCAAGAGATTCTGGCGCCCGAGATTATTGTCCGCAATGAGAAGCGGATGCTGCAAGAGGCGGTGGATGCCCTGATTGATAATGGTCGTCGCGGTCGCACGGTGGTGGGGGCCAATAACCGTCCTCTGAAGTCCCTGTCCGACATTATTGAGGGGAAACAGGGACGCTTCCGCCAAAACCTCCTTGGGAAACGGGTGGACTACTCCGGTCGGTCGGTGATTGTGGTGGGGCCAAAACTGCAAATGCACCAGTGTGGCCTGCCTCGGGAAATGGCCATTGAACTTTTTCAGCCCTTTGTGATTCACCGCTTGATTCGCCAACAAATTGTCAACAACATTAAGGCGGCCAAGCGCATGATCCAGCGCAATGATCCTCAAATTTGGGATGTGCTGGAGGAGGTCATTGAGGGTCACCCCGTGCTGCTCAACCGTGCGCCAACACTCCACCGTTTGGGGATTCAGGCCTTTGAGCCGATTCTAGTGGAAGGGCGGGCAATTCAACTGCACCCCTTGGTGTGTCCTGCCTTCAACGCCGACTTTGACGGTGACCAAATGGCGGTGCACGTGCCCCTTTCGATTGAGGCACAGGCGGAGGCGCGGATGCTGATGCTCGCCTCGAATAATATCCTGTCGCCGGCCACGGGTAAGCCAATTATTACCCCCAGCCAAGATATGGTTTTGGGCTGCTATTACTTGACGGCAGAAAATCCAAAGCTGCCAGATTATAGCGATCGCTACTATGCCAACTTCCAGGACGTGGTCATGGCCTACGAACAAGGGCACTTGCCTCTCCATGCCTTTGTTTGGGTGCGCTACGACGGTGAAGTGGACGATGGTGACACCAGTGAACCCCAGATTACGACCTATGAAGATGGTTCCCGTTTGCTGGAGTATGCCCTGCGTCGGGTCAAGGAGGATGCCAACGGTCAACGGATTTCCCAATACATCCGCACAACACCCGGTCGCATTATCTACAACCAAACGATTCAAGAAGCCCTAGCCAGTTAATTTGGGAGACCCCAACACCATGACAGAGAAAAAGCCTATTTTCTTTAACCGCATCATTGACAAAAAAGGCTTGCGGGACCTGATTGCCTGGTCCTTTAGCAACTTTGGCACTGCCCGCACAGCGGAAATGGCTGACAAAATC
This sequence comes from Thermosynechococcus vestitus BP-1, assembly GCF_000011345.1. NCBI lineage: Bacteria > Bacillati > Cyanobacteriota > Cyanophyceae > Acaryochloridales > Thermosynechococcaceae > Thermosynechococcus > Thermosynechococcus vestitus. Next base: position 650,041 of record NC_004113.1, on the reverse strand, counting down.
AAAGACCTGGGCTTTCATTATGCCACCCGCGCCGGTGTCTCCATCAGTGTCGATGATCTGCTTGTGCCCCCCAAAAAACAGGAACTCCTTGAAGCGGCAGAAAAGGAAATTAAAACCGCCCAGGAGCGCTACTCCCGGGGTGAAATCACGGAGGTGGAACGCTTCCAAAAGGTGATTGATACTTGGAACAGCACAAACGAAGAATTGAAAAACGAGGTGGTGCGGCACTTCCGCAATACTGATGTCCTCAACTCCGTGTACATGATGGCCTTCTCCGGGGCGCGGGGGAACCTCTCGCAGGTGCGCCAGTTAGTGGGCATGCGCGGTTTGATGGCTAATCCCCAAGGGGAAATCATTGACCTGCCGATTAAAACCAACTTCCGCGAAGGTCTGACGGTGACGGAGTACATTATCTCCTCCTACGGTGCGCGCAAAGGACTAGTGGATACGGCATTGCGGACCGCAGACTCCGGTTACTTGACCCGGCGCTTGGTGGATGTCTCCCAAGATGTGATTATCCGCGAAGAGGATTGTGAAACAGAGCGAGGCATTACGCTGCGCAGTATGACCGTGGGGGATAAGGTATTGGCCCTACAGGATCGCCTTTTGGGCCGGGTGGTGCTCAATGATGTCCGCCATCCGCAAACGGGCGAAGTGCTGGTGGCCAAAAATCAAGCCATCTCCGCTGATTTGGCTAAGAAAATTGTTGATGCCGGTATTGAAGAAGTGGTGGTGCGATCGCCCCTCACCTGCGAGGCCACTGGCTCTGTGTGTCGTTTGTGCTACGGCTGGAGCCTTGCCCATGCCCGACTGGTGGATATGGGAGAAGCGGTCGGCATTATTGCTGCTCAGTCCATTGGCGAACCCGGCACGCAGTTGACGATGCGCACGTTCCACACCGGTGGGGTGTTTACTGGGGAAGTGGCCCGCCAAGAACGCGCTCCCTTTGCCGGCACGGTGGAGTACGGCAAGAAATTACGGGTACGTCCCTACCGCACTCGCCACGGTGATGATGCTTTTATTGTCGAAACCGCTGGCAAGCTCGTCGTCAAAGGCGGTCAGCAACGTCAAGAATTTGACCTCTCCCAAGGGTCAATTGTTCTAGTGGCGGATGGTGAAACCGTTGCAGCGGGTCAATTATTGGCGGAGGTGGCACAGGCCGCCCGCAGTGTCCGCAAGGCCACGGAGAAAGTCACAAAGGATGTGGCCTCGGATTTGGCGGGTCAAGTGAAGTTCGTCAACCTAGACGCGGAGGAGAAGCGCGATCGCCAAGGCACTACAACCCGCATTGCCCCCAAAGGTGGGTTGATTTGGGTGCTGTCGGGGGAAGTGTACAATCTGCCCCCTGGTGCTGAGCCGGTTGTTAAAAATGGCGATCGCATTGAAGCGGGAGCCGTCCTGGCAGAAACCACTGTGAAAACCGAGCATGGGGGGGTGGTGCGTCTCCCTGAACAACAGGACAGCAAAGGCGGTCGCGAGGTGGAAATTATTACCGCTTCGGTGATGCTGGATAAAGCAAAGGTGCTCAAGGAAACACAGCAGGGACGCGAGCACTACATTATTGAAACCGCCACTGGCCAGCGCTTTTCCCTGAAGGCCGCCCCCGGCACCAAGGTGGCCAATGGTCAAGTGGTAGCTGAGCTGATTGACGATCGCTACCACACCACGACGGGCGGTATCCTCAAATACGCTGACATCGAAGTGGCCAAAAAAGGCAAAGCCAAGCAGGGCTATGAAGTCCTCAAGGGGGGGACCCTCCTATGGATTCCCGAAGAAACCCACGAGGTGAACAAGGATATTTCCCTGCTGATGGTGGAGGACAACCAATACGTCGAAGCGGGGACTGAGGTTGTCAAGGACATCTTTTGCCAAAACAGTGGTGTTGTCGAAGTCATCCAGAAAAACGACATCCTGCGGGAAATTATTATCAAGCCTGGCGAACTTCACCTTGTGGATGATCCGGAAGCAGCACGGCTGAAGCATGGCACATTGGCCCGTCCCGGGGAAGAAGTCCTCCCCGGCCTTGTGGTCGACACCCTCTCGCAAGTGGATTACCTGGAGGACACCCCCGAAGGACCAGCGATTCTTCTGCGCCCTGTTCAAGAATTTAGCGTTCCTGATGAGCCATCGGTACCCAGCCAAGACTCCAGTGATGGTTCAGGGCAGTCGATTCGCCTGCGGGCCGTACAGCGGTTGCCCTACAAACACGATGAGCGGGTCAAATCCGTTGATGGCGTTGATCTGCTGCGGACGCAGTTAGTCCTTGAAATTGGCAGCGAAGCCCCACAACTTGCCGCTGACATTGAAATTGTCACGGATGAGGTAGATCCAGAAGCCCAGCGCCTCCAACTGGTGATTCTTGAGTCCTTGATTATTCGCCGTGACATTGCTGCGGATCAAACCCAAGGGAGCACCTTTACCTCCCTTCTGGTCAAAGATGGTGATCACATTGGCCCCGGTGCTGTCATTGCCCGCACCGACATCAAAGCCAAGCAAGCGGGGGAGGTGCAGGGAATTGTGCGCAGTGGCGAATCCGTTCGCCGCATTCTGGTTGTTACCGATAGCGATCGCCTGCGGGTAGAGACCAATGGTGCCAAGCCCACCGTCAAAGTTGGTGATCTGGTGCGTCCCGGCGATGAACTGGCCAAGGGGGTCACTGCTCCTGAAACCGCCGCTGTTATGGCAGTGGCCGATGACCACGTGATCCTGCGCTTAGCCCGTCCCTACCTGGTCTCGCCGGGGGCAGTGCTGCAAATTGAGGAGGGCGACCTTGTGCAACGGGGGGATAACCTCGCCCTGTTGGTATTTGAGCGGGCGAAAACGGGTGACATCATTCAGGGGTTACCTCGGATTGAAGAACTCCTTGAAGCTCGCCATCCCAAGGAAAAATGCGTGCTGGCGGTGCGCCCCGGCACCTGTCAAGTCACCTACAACAGTGACGACAGCGTAGAGATCAAAGTCATTGAAGAGGATGGCACAATTCAGGAATACCCTGTCCTGCCGGGTCAAAACCCCTTGGTGGTGGATGGTCAAAAGGTCAATCTTGCTGACCCCCTCACCGATGGTCCTGTGGATCCCCACGACATCCTCTCAATTTACTTTGAGTACTACAAACCCCAAGGGTTGCTCAAAGCTGCCCAAACTAGCCTTGAGAAGGTGCAATCCTTCTTGGTCAATGAGGTGCAGTCGGTGTATCTCAGTCAAGGTATTGAGATTGCCGATAAACACATTGAGGTGATTGTCCGCCAGATGACCTCCAAGGTGCGGATTGACGATGCGGGCGATACCATCCTGCTCTCCGGTGAACTCATGACTCTGCGGCAGGCGGAACAAGCCAACGAACCCATGGCGCTGACCGGTGGTGCACCCGCCCAATATACCCCTGTTCTGTTGGGGATTACCAAGGCCTCGCTGAATACCGACAGCTTCATTTCAGCCGCCAGTTTCCAAGAGACGACACGGGTACTTACTGAAGCAGCCATTGAAGGCAAGTCGGATTGGCTGCGGGGACTCAAGGAAAACGTGATCATTGGCCGTCTCATCCCAGCCGGCACCGGCTTCAACAGCTACGAGGAAAGTAGCAACGGTGACGAAGAGTGGGAAGAGGGTGAAGATCGCTTGGGCCAAACCCACGTTATCAGCCCTGAACCCGAATCACCAAAGATGACGGTCAATGTGACGGCTGACCTCGGTGAAGATGTTCTCATTGATGACGAAACGGCACCCCACGTGATTGAAAAGATTACGGGAGGGGCTCGCGATTTTGAATTCGCCAGTAGTGATGTTGAGGAGGACGAACTCACAGAGGAGGACGATGACTATGGGGATGAAGAGGAGGAGGACGCCTTCTAACTAAAATTCCCTTGATTCAAGAAGGCTACGGTAGGCGTTGGCACCCAATCCAACAGTAGGGGTCGGTCACTTGCCGTAGCTTTTTGGTTCTCGGGCAAGAAGAGCCTACCAGCGCAGAAGGTTGGTGCAGGGATGCAAGAAGCCTGTGCCATACTCTAAAATTGCAGTGGAGGGGTCAAAGTAAAAATTACTCTTTCATGCCTGTTTCAGCATCTTCCAGCCTCAGGGCTGATCAGTTTCGTCATCCCCGCGATCGCGAGGCCACCCAAGCGCTCCAACAACTGCCGGGGTTAAATCTTCTTGTGCGATCGCTCCTAGGCTCAGTGGCAGAGCAGGCCTTTTACCTGGAAAACATTGGCAGTAGTCTGCGCCTTAGTGAACAGCAACTTCCAGATATTTACCATCTCCACACTGAGGCTTGCCGTATTTTAGGCCTAGAGCCCCCCCAACTCTATCTCAAGCAACATCCCGTCCCCAATGCCTATACCTTTGCCATGCGGGGTAAGCAGCCCTTTGTGGTACTACACTCGGCCCTAGTTGAGCTACTGACCCCCCAAGAGTTGCAGGCAGTCCTGGCGCACGAGTTGGGACATCTAAAGTGTGAGCATGGCGTGTATCTGACGATCGCCAACCTGCTGCTTTTTGCCGCTAGCCAACTTTCCCCTTGGGGCTTGCTCTTGGCCCAGGGGCTGCAAACGCAATTGCTCCACTGGCTGCGCTGTGCTGAACTCACCTGCGATCGCGCGGCATTGTTGGTAACCCAAGACCCACGGATTGTGGCCTCGGTACTCATGAAACTCTGTGGTGGCTCTCCGCAGTGGAGCGATCGCCTCAATCTCGACGCCTTTATTGCCCAAGCCCGGGAATATGAGGCTGCCGATCGGGGTTGGTACTATCTTTTCAAGGAATTGCAGGCCAGTCAACTCACCCACCCCCTACCGGTTCTGCGGGCCCGGGAGATTCTTGATTGGGCGGAAACTCAGCAGTACGATCGCCTCCTGAAGCAGTTACACCCCACTCGTCAATAACGATGGCCAAGCCGGCTCCCTATCAACCCCTTTTGCTGCGCCTTACCCATGGGGCGATCGCGATTCTGGTGCTACTTGCTCTTCTGTCAGGGTTTTGGGTCTATAACACCTACGACGGCCGCTGGGGATCCCTGCCCCTACCCCAGATTCCCGATATCCAAGGTCTCCACGGGACAATTGCCCTTGTGCTGCTGTTGCTGTTTCCCCTCTTTGCTCTTTACTGTTTCCATTGGGGCGATCGCCGGCTGTTGCACAAAAAATCCTTGGCACAACTTTCCCAAGGGAATTGGCCTGCTTGGCAGCGGTTGGCAAATACCCTAATGCTGGTGGCTGTCACCTTTGCCCTGATCACGGGGCGGATGATGAAAGAGGAGTGGTTGCCCGCAGGCGATCTCAATCGAGGCTGGTATTTAGCGCATTTAGGCGCTTGGAGTGGGGTGCTCCTGGGCTTGCTGTCTCACCTGATTCTGGGGGCAAAGGCAGGGGGGCGGGCCCTTTTGGCGTCAATGATCAGTTTTGCAATCCGCCCAGAGGATCGGCGGCTCCAGAACTGGTGGCGTGGGGGTAGGCTTAAACCTTCTAGTCAACTGTTGCTTGGTCTAGAAATCAGTGTTTTGCTGGGGATTGGGGCGGCTTTTGTCTTGCCGGCTGTTATAGCTGCTCAATAATGCCCCGCAGGCGATCGTAGTCATCCTTGAGGAGTCGGTTCAGGTATTGGGCTGCTTGCACCAGCCACTGGCGATCGCGCTGTCGGAGTTGATACAAGGAACGGAGGGTTGCGGCCACCAGGGCATCTCCGGGACCATAGCGTAGGGTCAACAGTGTTCGCAAAAAGGTCAATGTGCCACTGAAGGCAATCACCTCCTCCGGGGGACACCCATAGACCTGCTGGTGCATCTGGGGTGGGTGGGGGGGCAAATGGTGATAAAAGTGCTCCCTTTCCTGAAAGCCAGCTATAGCGATTGTGACCTCGGTTTTCAACATAGCGAAAATATGGGGCTGCTCTTCTCGTAGTTGCTCTAGGGAGAGCCCCAAGGCAGTGGCACGGTGAATTGTGTCAATGGGAGCCGTCACTACGTAGGCGACAACACCATAAATGACGCGATCACCTTCGGGAATCCGCACCCAACTACCTAGGGCTGGCACTACCGGAAAATCAAGGCCAGGGGGCTCGTGGCACTGGGCAATGCAGTGATCCGTTGCCGTCTGGATAATTTCAGCAAAGGGCTGGGGGGGAGGCGATCGCCGCGCCATCGTTTACTTTTTCGCTTTCGCTTTTTCCTTGGGCGTGACCACCACTGGTTCTAGCTCGCTGGCCTGAAAAGTCACCAGTTTATCCCAGTTCCCTCCCTCAAAGAGCACTGCTACTTTGCCGTCTGTGATCCGCTGCACAATCCCCTGAAATTGGTAGTAAGTATCGTTGGGATTGGTAACCTTCACGGTCATACCGGGGAGAATCGTCATGATTAAGTCAGTGGCCATCGTTTTATCCCAAAGCCGTTTATGGGAGTTTATTATCTCCTGCCTTTGACCCATTTGGGCTTTGCTGAGGGGTAGCAAAGGATAAGTATCAGCTATTGGCCTGATCATATTTTCTTTAACGGAGAGGGAGGGATTCGAACCCTCGGATAGGAGTTACCTGCCTATCAACAGATTAGCAATCTGCCGCTTTCGACCACTCAGCCACCTCTCCTTCTTGAGGGTTCTTTATTCTAGATCAGTTTTCTCCTCGTTTTCAATCCTTGTGGTCTGCGTATCTGCCCCTGTTGCCCTAGGGGGCGATCGCAACCGAGAATCCATGCTAGAGTTTTGCAGAATGGGTGTGTTGTGGGAGGGAAGCAAATGGCTGGATGCTGGCAATCTTCACCAGTGCTTAAGCGCAGTTCTGCCGTGGCTCAGTTGAGCAGGTTGCACATCTAAGTTTCCATGTTGCATGATTTTGCCCTGAACCCCCCAAAAATGCTGCTGTCGGGACTCGTGGCGATCGCCCCTGTGACGCTGCCTAGCCTCGCGCAGGCCACACCCACACCTAGCCCAGGGGCACCGCCGTCTTCTCAAGCCCCAGCGTCGGATGCCCTGGCGCCTCTTAACCCCAATCCCGATAGACTGGCGCTTCCTGAGAGGCTCAACATCGATCTCAATCAACCCCTTACCCTAGAGCAAGCGATTCAGGTGGCCATTCGCAACAACATTGGCCTCCAAATTAGTGAGCTACAACTACAGCAGGCACGGGCCCAACTGCGACAGGTGGAAGCCCAGCTTTATCCCACCCTGACCTTTCAAGCCAGCATTGGCCAAAATACTACCCCCGGCGGCCAGCCTGCCTACCTCCCCCTCAACTTTCAGCAGCAGCTCTCTTTACAACAGCAGCAACAGCAACAGGCTCAGCAACAGCTTCTCGCTCAGCAACTGGCTGCCAGCAGTCTTTTGAATACTCAGGTGCAACGGCTCCAACAGCGATTTCAAGGCCCCCAGCTAAGAACATTTTCAGATCAGCAAAACCTTGAGCTGCAACAGCAACTGCAACAACTGCAAAATAGTGCCAGCCAGGCTGCCACGCCCTCCAACTTCACGCCGATTACCCTTGCCCCAGTCAACCAACTCAACCCTACGAATTTTCTCACCAATCTTTTTGGGGCGACGAGTGGGGCAACTGCCAATGTCGCCCTAGTGATGAACTATAGGTTGTTTGCGGGGGGCGGGCGATCGGCGGCGATTCAAGCGGCTCGCGACCAAGTGCGCCTCAGTGAACTGGAGGTACAACGCCAACGCCAACAACTGATCCTTGATGTAACAAACGATTACTATTTGGCGCAACAGGCCAAGGTACAGGTACAAATCGCTGAAGCAGCAGTAGCCAATGCCCAGGTGACCCTGCGGGATGCGACCGCCTTTGAGCAAGCAGGGATTGGGACGCTATTGGATGTACGAACTGCTGAGGTGAACCTTGCCAATGCTCAGCAAAACTTGAATCAAGCGCGCAATTTGGAAATCACGACCCGGCGACAATTGTCACAGCGATTGAATGTCAATCAGAGGGTGGATGTGGCGATCGCTGAGGGCGTTAAACCCGCTGAGGAATGGCCCCTTTCCCTTGAGGACAGTATTCTCCTTGCCTATCAGAACCGTGTGGAGTTAGAGCAGCAACTCCTGCGGCGGCGCATTGCCCTGAGCAATCGTCAAGTGGCCTTAGCTACTACCCGCCCTCAACTCAGCCTCTTTGCCAGTGGCAATATGCTGGACAAAGTCACCGATGATCTAGGCCCTCGCTTTGGCTATGGGGTAGGGCTGCAAATGCAACTAGCCCTCTTTGAGGGTGGCAATGCCCGGGCGAGTGCAGCTCGTCAAGAAGCCCTTGCAGCCAGTGCCGAGGAACAGTATGCCAACCAAAAGAACAGCATTCGCCTTGAGGTGGAAACAGCCTACATCAATCTCAAAGCCAATGAGAAAAACATTGCCACTGCCCAAACTGCTGCTACCCAAGCCACTGAAGGACTGCGCCTAGCGCGGTTGCGCTTCCAAGCGGGGGTGGGGACTCAACAGGAAGTGACTAACGCCGAAGCTAATTTGACCCAAGCCCAAGGCAATCTGCTGGCAGCTATTTTGAACTACAATCGCTCCTTAGCAGCGTTAAAGCGGGCGGTGGGTTATCCAGAAAGCACAGGTTTAGGAGGAAGGCAATAACGGATGGGCGATCGCAAGCGGGCATTGATCACGGGCATCACTGGCCAAGATGGCTCCTACCTCAGTGAGCTGCTCTTGGAGAAAGGCTATGAAGTGCATGGCATTATTCGCCGCACCTCCACATTTAATACTGATCGCATTGACCACATTTACGTTGACCCCCACCAAGAGGGGGCTACTCTGCGCCTACACTATGGTGATCTCACCGATGGCAGCACCCTGCGGCGCATTATCGAACTTAGCCAGCCCGATGAAATTTATAATCTGGGGGCGCAATCCCACGTGCGGGTAAGCTTTGATGCTCCCCAATATACCGTTGACACTGTTGCCATGGGAACCCTGCGGCTCCTAGAGGCCATTCGCGAATACCAAGAGCGCACCGGCAAACAGGTGAAGTTTTACCAGGCGGGTTCCTCGGAGATGTTTGGCCTCGTGCAGGAGGTACCGCAGCGGGAAACCACGCCCTTTTATCCCCGCAGTCCCTATGCCTGTGCTAAGGTCTATGCCCATTGGCAAACGGTCAATTATCGCGAGGCCTATAACCTTTTTGCCTGTAATGGCATTCTCTTTAACCACGAAAGCCCGCGGCGGGGTGAAACATTCGTGACCCGCAAAATTACCCGTGCCGTTGCCCGCATTGTGGCTGGCCAGCAAAACAAGCTCTATTTGGGCAACTTAGACGCCAAACGGGACTGGGGCTACGCCAAGGACTATGTACGTGCCATGTGGTTAATGCTGCAACAGGAGCAACCCGATGACTATGTGGTGGCCACGGGGGAAACCCACTCTGTGCGGGAATTTCTCGAGCTGGCCTTTGGCTATGTGGATCTGAACTGGGAGGATTACGTGGAATTTGACCCCCGCTATCTGCGTCCCACGGAGGTGGATCTACTCTTGGGGGATCCCACTAAGGCAAAAACGGTATTGGGTTGGCAGCCCTCGGTTACATTTCCTGAACTAGTGGCCCTAATGGTGGAAGCAGATCTCCATGCCGTGGGAATTCAAGGAACTACTCCCAAAACCACTTCCGACACCGTGCTGGATCTCATTGCCCAGCGACAGTTGATCAGTAAGGCAGACTAGCCATGGATTTGAGTCAAAAAAGAATTCTCGTTACAGGGGGAGCAGGATTTTTGGGACGCCACGTGGTGGCACAGTTACAGGTAGCTGGAGCAGTCCCTGAGCAAATTACGGTGGTGCGATCGCGCGACTACGATCTACGGCAACTGTCTGCTTGTCAAGCTGTGGTTCAAGGTCAAGATATTGTCATTCACCTTGCTGCCCATGTGGGAGGGATTGGTCTCAATCAAGCCAAGCCCGCCGAGCTGTTTTATGACAATTTGCTCATGGGGGCACAACTCATTGATTGTGCCTATCGCGCTGGCGTGGAAAAATTCGTCTGTGTGGGCACGATTTGTGCCTATCCTAAATTCACTCCTGTTCCCTTCAAAGAAAGTGATCTTTGGAACGGTTACCCCGAAGAAACTAACGCTCCCTACGGCATTGCTAAAAAAGCCCTTCTTGTGCAATTGCAGGCCTATCGGCAGCAGTATGGCTTTAATGGCATTTATCTCCTGCCGGTAAACCTCTATGGCCCTGGAGATAACTTTGATCCTCAGAGTTCCCACGTAATTCCTGCCTTGATTCGCAAAGTGCATACTGCCCAGCAACAGGGGGATCCTCGGATTGCCGTATGGGGCGATGGCACTCCTAGCCGTGAATTCCTTTATGTGGAGGAGGCTGCCCGCGGCATTGTCATGGCTACCCAAGCCTACGATCATCCCGATCCTGTGAACCTTGGCACCGGTGAGGAGATCACCATTCAGAATCTGGTGGCTCTCATCTGTGAACTGATGGGGTTTCAAGGCCAAATTGAGTGGCAAACGGATAAGCCCAATGGTCAACCCCGCCGCTGCCTCGATACCACTAAGGCAAGAGAAGCCTTTGGTTTTCGTGCCCAAATTTCCCTTAAAGAAGGCTTAAAACGTACAATTTGTTGGTACCGTCAGCACGCTACATCCCTATGAGAGACTGGCTCCGGATTATTCAGGAGATTGCCGAAGACATCTTTCAAGAGTTAGGAAGTGGTTTTAGCGAGGCGATCTACCAAAAAGCTTTTGAGGTTGCCCTGCGGGAACGGCAAATTGAGTACGAAGAACAACGCAAGGTACCGATTTTCTTTCACGGTTATTTTGTGGGGGAAGCTATTCCCGATCTGATTATCCGTGACAATGACCAAGCGGTTGTTGTGGTTGAACTCAAAGCCGTTCAGAATATTGGCGATAAAGAAGTCAAGCAAGTCAAGAAGTACATGGAGACCCTGAAGATTCCTGTGGGGGTTGTCATCAATTTTCCTGCTGCCACAGCAGCAGATCGGCCACAGATTATTGAGGTAAACCTAAGCTCTTAATTGTTCAATTGTTCAAAATCCCCCTATCCTAAAGGCTCTGCCGATACTGAGCTAGTAGGGTAATCACCTGCATTAGCACCTCTCGATTGTGAGGCGAGGGGTCAACTAAAAAGTTTAGGAGTGCAAGATCGCGTTCAGCTTCGATTCTAGCTCGGCGAGTTGCTCGTTCTGCTTCTGCAATTCGGCGTTGTTCCTCAATAATTCTTCGTTGCTCTTCTGCAATTCTTTGAGCCTCTGCTTGTACCAAGCGATCTGTTTCTCGGTTTCGACGGTTCCACTCAACGCTGAGATTAACCACTGCCACCAAGAGGGCCGCCACGGTGAGTCGGTTACTCCAGGTGCGGGGGTGGGCAAGGTATCCGAGGAGGGTGAAGTCGGTCTGGTCATAAAATCTCAGAAAGGCAATACTGATGACTAAAATCGTAAGGAGTGTGTTGGGAAGCAGGGAAAGCAGATTAATCCAGCGGCTCATATCTTTATCCTAAAGATTCTGCCGATACTGAGCCAGTAGGGTAATCACCTGCATTAGCACCTCTCGATTGTGGGGCGAGGGGTCAACTAGAAAGTTTAGGAGTGCAAGATCGCGTTCAGCTTCGATTCTAGCTCGGCGAGTTGCTCGTTCTGCTTCTGCAATTCGGCGTTGCTCTTCTGCAATTCTTTGAGCCTCTGCTTGTACCAAGCGATCTGTTTCTCGATTTCGACGGTTCCACTCAACGCCGAGATTAACCACTGCCACCAAGAGGGCCGCCACGGTGAGTCGGTTACTCCAGGTGCGGGGGTGGGCAAGGTATCCGAGGAGGGTGAAGTCGGTCTGGTCATAAAATCTCAGAAAGGCAATACTGATGACTAAAATCGTAAGGAGTGTGTTGGGAAGCAGGGAAAGCAGATTAATCCAGCGGCTCATACTCGCATCCTACTCCCTTCTATCCAGTATTAGCACAGTTGATTGAGGGGAGGCTGGCCACGCATTTGCCGCAAGACATTCAGGCACAGGGGACAATGACAACCAAACAGCGCGATCGCGGTGTGACTTTCTTCCTCAGTAAATTCCAGTACAGGAGGGGGCAGCGAGCCATTATCGCGGCTGGCTTCCAGACAAATGCTCACTTGAGGACGAATAACGCAAGTTACGACCCTTTTCGCAACGGTAGAGTACCGGATTTTTGGAAAAGGTCTGTACCGCTAGTCTAACGATGATTGCTTCACTTGAGGGACCTGCACCCTATTCTGAATGCCAAAGCTTGTTGTGCCCTTAGGCTGGATGTTGTCGTTGCTGGCAATTGGTTGTCGGACAGGGGACGCGATCGCCCACAATCAGGGTACGCCATTGATCTGGCTTTAAGCGCCTTTGTGCCACCCGTTGCAGATCCGCCGCAGTTGCTGCTTTGACAGCTTGCTGATAGCGGAAGATAAAATCCTGCGGCAAATCATAGTATTCGTAGCGCAGGAGGCGATTTAGAATTTGCAGGCGATCGCGAAAATTAAAAACAAATGAATTCAGAATGCTGTCCTTGGCATAATTCAGTTCTGCTGAGCCAACAGGTTCCTGTTGCAATCGCTCAATTTCCTGGCGGAGGGCGCTGAGAAATTTGGCTGTGGTCTCTGTTTGGGTTTGGCCGACACCATAAAACACCCCCGGATAGTCAAACTCCGGACTCCAAGCGGCATAGACACTATAGGCCAACCCTTGGCGCGATCGCACTTCATTGAAAAGACGCCCGCCAAAGCCATTGAGAACCCCATTGAGCACATAGAGGGTAAACACATCCGGATCCTTGAGGCTTCCCCCCAATTGGCCGGTATAGATGTAGCTTTGGGAAAGATGGGGGCGATCAATCACCACCGTTACTGGGGAGGTATCGGCCGTCACTGGCGGCAAGGGAGGAAGTGGTGGTAAGTGCGGCGGATCCTGCCATGGACCAAAAATTGCCTCCAGGCGATCGCCCATTGCCGGGGCATCAAAATCGCCCACCAAGCCCAAAATGCAGCGGGAGGGAGCCAGATAGGTCCGGTAAAATTGCTGCACATCGGCAGGGGTAATATTGGCCAGTGTGTCTAGCTCTTGAGTGCGGGCGTAGGGACTCTCAGGGCCATAAATCAGCTTGTAAAATTCCCGTTCTGCTTGGGCATTGGGTTGATCATCCCGGCGTTGAATGATTCCCTGGCGGCGCCGAATCGCCAATTCAAAGCGCTCTGGTTCTACTGCTGGGGCTTGGAGCATTTCCGCCAGTAGGTTCAGTACTGCCTCGCTGTGCTCCTTGAGGCTGTTGAAATTAATCCGTCCTAAACTTTTGCCAACGCCGGATTCAATAGAGGCCGCCCGATCCTCCAGCCATTCGTCAATTTCGGCAGCTCGGTGGGCTTGGGTGCCCCCTGTGCGAATCAGATCGCCGCTGATTTCTGCCAAACCCACCTGTGCCGGTGGATCCCAGCGACTACCGGCCCGAAAGATCAAGGTGCCCCGCACTAGAGGCCACTCGTGATCCTCAAGGAGATAGACCACCATGCCATTGCTCAACTGACGGCGCTCATAGGCCGGTACTTGAATTTCTGGTAACGGCGCAAAGGTCAATTCGGTGTAGTGCTTCGGGGTCATGGCCATTGCCGGGGAGGGTGGGATCAACCATAGCAGCAGAGCAGATAAAACACCAAGGTAGAGCGATCGCCAAAATAAGCAGCACAGTTGTAGACAAGTAGCCATCATGGGAATCAGCAGCGGGTAAGAACAACATACTTGAGTAAAGCCCACTCAGTACCAATACAGTCGGCAAAAATGACTCTAAAAATTTCAAGAATGGTTAACTCATTCTCGGCAGTGTCAAGAAAAGATTGCATCGAAATCAGGGAAATTTTCTGGAAATAGGATAAAACTTCAAGCCCTAGAATAGGAATGGCAGTATTGGGTCTGTCACCAAAGCGGGTTTGATTTGGTAGGCTTTAAGCAAAAACGATTCCCTCAAGTACTCCTTGCCGAGGCCATTGATGTGAAGTCTGATCTGCCGAAGAGGTGGCGCCATCTCCTGGTCATTCAAGATCGAGAAGGGCGGCATACCATTCACTTGGAAGCGAGCACCTATACCATTGGGCGGCACCCCAGCAATAGGATTGTGCTTAAGTCGCCAATGATTTCCCGTCAGCACGCGGTTTTGCTACGGATGTTGGATCCCGGCAGTGGCAACTTTTTCTTTCGCCTCATTGATGGTGACCTCCAAGGAAGACGCAGCATCAACGGTTTAACGGTGAATGGCAAGCCCTGCCAGTCCCATATTCTTCAGCATGGGGATGTCATTGTCTTTGGCGGTGATGTGCGCGCCCGCTACCACGCGATCGCTGACATTTCTGACTCAGGGCTCGATCGCTACACCCGCGCCCTGGAAAGATGTAGCCTGCCGGATCAAGCGGTGGCCTCCTGGGGAACTGCCTTCAGCAGCAGTGAAATGTCAGAGGCGACGGAAATTCAACTGCTGCGGTTATCTTCGTTTCCAGAGTTAAGTCCCTATCCCATTATTGAACTGGCTGCCAATGGTCAACTCACCTACCTCAATCCAGCGGCAATTCAGGAATTTCCCGATCTAGGGGAACTGGATGGGCAACATCCGCTGCTATCGCGCCTCAAAAGCTGGTTCTTGCAGGAAAAGCGATTTGCCGTCGAGGAAATCAATGTTGGCGATCGCACCTACGAAGTGACAATCCATCTGTTGCAGGAGAGCCAATTAATTCGCTGCTACCTCACCGACATTACTGAGCGCAAACGTTCAGAACTGGCTCTGCGCATTAGTGAGGAACGCTATGCTCTGGCCGCTGAAGCGGCCAATGATGGCCTTTGGGATTGGCACATTGGCAATCGCTCCGTGTACTATTCTCCCCGCTGGGAGCTGCTCATTGGGGAGCCCCCCGGTAGCCTCCAACCCACCATTGAGGAATGGTGGCGGCGAGTCCACCCCGATGACCTAGAGCAGTTGCGCCAGAACATAAAGGAGCACCTCTTCGGCAGCCGTCCTTGCTTTGATTGTGAATTTCGGATAAGGCATCGCGACGGCAGTTACCGCTGGATGCGATCGCGGGGAAAAGCCCTGCGCAACCAGAAGGGTCAGCCCTACCGCATGGGAGGTTCCATGACCGATGTCACGGAATATCACCTGATTCAGGAGAAAATTCTTCACGATGCCCTCCACGATGCCATGACCGGTCTGGCCAACCGCGTTCTCTTGATAGACCGTCTCACCCAGGCCATTGCTCGCCGCCAGCGACGTCCTAACTCCCTCTTTGCGGTGCTGTTTTTGGATGTGGATCGCTTTAAGGTGATTAACGATAGCCTAGGGCACTTAGCGGGAGATCAACTCCTGATTGGCATTGGCCAGCGCCTGAGGGCTTGTACCCGCCCTGAGGATACGATCGCCCGCCTTGGTGGCGACGAATTTGCCATTCTGCTAGAGGACCTAAGCGACCCAGCCCAGGCAATGAAAGTAGCAGAACGAATTTTGATGGTCTTGGGCCGCCCCTTCCTTCTGGAAGGCCATGAAATCTTTACCACTGCCAGTATTGGCATTGCCTTTCCGTGGGAGGACAGTCAGACCGCTGAGGACCTACTGCGGGATGCCGATACTGCCATGTACCGCGCCAAATCCCTTGGTAAAGCTCGCTATGAGGTCTTTAGTATGACGATGCGTGCCCAGACGATAGCCCTCATGCAAATGGAAACGGAGCTGCGACGGGCGGCAGAGCGTGAGGAATTTTTGGTGTACTATCAGCCGATTGTCGATCTAGCAACGCTCAAGATGGTGGGTTTTGAGACGCTGCTGCGTTGGCAACATCCCGAACGGGGCATCATTTCCCCTGGGGAATTCATGGCGGTGGCCGAAGAGACGGGGTTGATCCTACCCATCAGTTGGTGGGTTATGGCAGAGGCTTGCCGCCAAATGCAGCGCTGGGCAGTGATCTTTCCCCGCAGTCGCAAACTCAGGATTGGTGTCAACCTCAGTGGACGTCATTTTCAACAGGCGGATTTGCTGCCCAATTTAAGGTCTATTTTGGCGGAAACGGGATTTCCAGCACAGCGACTCTGCCTTGAGGTGACTGAAGGGATTCTCATTGATAACAAGGAGGTGGCGATCGCCACCCTTGAGGAAATTCGTGCCATGGGCATTGGCGTGTCCATGGATGATTTTGGCACGGGGTATTCTTCCCTGAGCTATTTGCACCGCTTTCCCATTGACACGCTTAAAATTGATCGCACGTTCATTTCTGCCCTCAATAGTGAGGAATCTTCAGCGACAATTGTGCATGCCATTCTTATGCTGGCGCATTCTTTGCGGCTGCAGGTGGTGGCGGAGGGCATTGAAACCCGCGAACAGTATCGTGCGCTCCAAGCCCTAGGGTGCAACTATGGCCAAGGTTATTTCTTTGCTCGCCCCCTCTCAGCGCGGCAGGTGGAAAAATTATTGGCGAGACAATCTTTGCCGCCCCTAGTACGCCCCAGTACCGAAGAGGACAATACGCACGGTCTCCACAAGGATTTCTAAATCCAGATTTAGGGACCAGTTGTCAATGTAGTAAAGGTCAAGGCGGGCCGCTTCATCAAAATTGCTAATCCGAGAGCGGCCAGAAATTTGCCACAGCCCTGTAATGCCAGGCATCACCTGATGGCGAATATGATGCCAAGAATGGAAACGGGCAACATCCCGCAGGGGTAGGGGACGCGGTCCCACTAAGCTCATCTCTCCCCAGAGGACGTTAAACAGTTGGGGCAGCTCATCAATGCTGGTTTTGCGCAGGAAACTGCCGAGGCGGGTGCGACGGGGGTCATTCTTTACCTTGAAGAGAATGCCATCGGCAGATTCGTTTTGTGCCTCCAAATGGGCTTGGAGTTGCGGTGCATCGGCCCGCATGGTGCGAAATTTCCACATCTGAAAGACTTGTCCATGGAGTCCCACTCGCTCTTGGCGAAAAAAGACAGGCCCTGGGGAGGTGAGTTTGATGGCGATCGCCACCACCACAAATAGGGGCGCTAGCACCACAATGCCAATGAGGGCCAACATCACGTCCAAATAGCGTTTCAGGCGATACTCGCAGCCATTGAGATACGTCATATCTACCCGCAGGGTAGGCAAAGCCGCTACAATTTCCGGGGTGCCCCGTCGGTAAAGCATTTCCAAGCTGGAGGGGATCAACCGTAGGGAAATGCCCTCTTGGCGCAGTTGCCAATAGAGTGCTGAGGCGAGGTGGGCAGGGGGTAGGCCTTCTACGATCACCTCTTGGGCTTGGCAGTTGAGAATCTCCGTTAAGGTTTGTGGTTCGTTAGCCATCGTAGCGATCGCACTGCCGACAATTTTGTAGTTGGCGCGTTGTTCCAGCAGGGCGCTGAGATACTCCTGCCGCTCTAGGGGGGCCACGAGAAACGCCCGTATGGGTCGCCGCAGGGTGAAAATTCTGAAGCCCAAACTGACCCCTAGGCGCAAGATCACTGCCAGCACAACACTTAGACCCCAAGCACTAAAAAACAGTGAGCGCGGCAAATCCACTTTGGGGTCATAGAAGTAGGCGATCGCCAGCGCCAACAGGTAGCCCAAGCTCAATACCTTGGCTAGGCGCAAATAATTTTTCCAATGGCCGCGCGGATGGTACAGCCCACTCACAGCAATCAAAAACAACAGACCCGCTGCAAAGAGCCAAAAGACACTGGGCAATCCCCACCAATACCACGCTGCCAAATCAGGGGGCAAGGGCGCATAGAAGCGATTGAGCTCTAGGCCCAATTTCCACGCCAACACCAACCCCCCTAAGTCACTGGTCAATAGCAGTAGGGCAACGACCGTTTCTGGGCGCAGCCCCAGCCGACGGCAGCGGGGTGCCCGAAGATCACGGGGGAAAGCTTGGGAACGCATTATCGCAGCAAGACAACAACCATGGTTAGGGTTTAGTATTCCGCAGAACCCCTGGGGGCGATCGCAGTGCAAGATCTCTTTGCAGACCCCAATAGATGCTTGAGAATGGGGAGAGATAGCCCATAACCCCCCTGAAAAACGCCATGTCCAGTGATTTGATTTACCCTTCCACCCTCTTGCTCACTAGCCTCTTGGCCATTGGGTTTGTCTTTTTTATTCGTGCCTCCACCAAAGAACGCATTGAAACCAAAGAATGGTTCATTACCCAGCCCCTTGCTGAACTTGCTCCCCGGCTCAAGCAATATTTCCAGCAGCGGGGCTATCGGCTCCACGCCGTCAGTGCCGATGGCACTGAAGTGACCTTTCGGGGACAGGTTGCCGCCAGTCCCTGGATGGCTGCATTCCTCTTTGCCCTAGCTGTCGCCGCTACCACAGCCATTGCCTTGGTGTTGACTGCGCTCTTTCCCAACTGGGGTATCTTGGCCTTTGGGCTCATTGGCCTCACCCCCATTGCCCCCTGGTTCTACTGGCGCGGTGCCCAGCGGCTCGAAACCGTCAAGCTCTCCTTGCAACCCCATGGGATCGGAACCCAAGTCACCCTAGAGGGACACCGCGATGAGCTAATCACCCTTGAGGACACGGTGCTGAGGGCCTAGGAAAAAGTCGGGGGTATTCTTCAGATCAGGCGCATAACCCCAAAAACAGCACAGGATAATTTTTTGACCCCCTGGAATAGAAGTTGAATGACCGACTCCCCGACGACCACCGTCACCGACCAACGCACATTTGCCCAACTCCTCCTAGACCTTGATATTTACCTCAGTCCCCAAGAGGTGGACCGCTTAGAGGGTAAATTTCGGGTGTATTTGGCCTGTAGGGGCTATCCCTTGACAACCGTGTCCTACTGTGGTGTTGAGCGGCACACCGACAGTGAGGGTCGCTTGATTGCTGAAACGGTCAAGCCCAGTTCCCTTGAAATGAATGCCTCCTTCAAGCGAGCCGCCCAGTGCGCCCAGATGTCCCTGAGTCACCTCAGTGCGATGAGCGAACGCTTTCTGGGGGATCTGCAAGACTTGGCCAGAAGCCACGGCTACCCCAAGCGGTTGGGAACGGATCTGGCGCGGGGAATTCTCGCCAACTATTGGCAACAGTGGGGGCGGGAACGGTTTTACCAATGGGTGATTTGGTTGGTGGAAAATTACACCAATGAATCGACGGCAGAAATTCGTAAATTGAGCAAAATCTATGAAACAGCGTTAGAAATTTATGATCAACTGTTTCGTGATTATTGCAGCTTTTCACCGCGTCTAGGGGCGAAATAATCCCCAACTTCAGCGGGGGACTTTGCTAGAATCAGTCAACAGATAGTTTTTCTGTGGTCAGCGGTAGGCTATCGCTCCTAGGTATTTTGCGAGGTCGGGTTTTTATGCACCTAAGTGAACTCACCCATCCCAACCAGTTGCATGGGTTGTCCATTGCCCAATTGACTCAAATTGCCGCCCAAATTCGCGACAAACACCTGGAAACCGTGGCGGCGACCGGTGGCCATCTCGGTCCGGGCTTGGGTGTTGTGGAACTCACCCTCGCACTCTACCAAACCCTTGATTTAGAGAAGGATCGCGTCGTCTGGGATGTGGGGCACCAAGCCTATCCCCATAAAATGTTGACCGGTCGCTACAACAACTTCCACACCCTGCGCCAAAAAGGGGGGATTGCGGGCTACTTAAACCGACGGGAAAGTCCCTTTGATCACTTTGGGGCGGGTCATGCCTCCACAAGTATTTCGGCGGCTTTGGGGATGGCGATCGCCCGCGATCTCAAGGGGGAAAACTTCAAGGTCGTGGCCATTATTGGCGATGGCGCCCTGACGGGGGGCATGGCCCTAGAGGCAATTAACCATGCCGGCCACCTGCCCCACACCAACCTGATGGTGGTCCTCAACGACAATGAAATGTCTATTTCCCCCAATGTGGGGGCGATTCCCCGCTATCTGAATAAAATTCGCCTCTCACCGCAGGTGCAATTTATTACCGATAACCTTGAAGAGCAGTTCAAACATATCCCCTTCTTTGGTGAAAACCTGACCCCGGAGATGCAGCGCCTCAAGGAGGGAATGAAGCGCCTTGCGGTTCCTAAGGTGGGCGCTGTCTTTGAGGAGTTGGGCTTTACCTATGTAGGCCCTGTGGATGGCCATAATTTGGAGGAACTGATTGCCACATTCCAGCATGCCCACACCATTCCCGGCCCAGTGCTAGTTCATGTGGCAACCGTGAAGGGCAAAGGCTACGCGATCGCCGAAAAAGATCAAGTGGGCTACCATGCCCAAAATCCCTTTGATCTGGTCACCGGTAAGGCCAAACCCTCCAGCAAACCCAAGCCCCCCAGCTACTCCAAGGTCTTTGGCGAAACCCTGACGAAACTGGCAGAAAATGATCCGCGCATTGTGGGTATTACAGCGGCGATGGCCACGGGTACAGGGCTAGATATTCTTCAAAAACGGGTGCCAAAACAATACATTGATGTCGGGATTGCCGAGCAGCATGCGGTAACAATGGCGGCGGGGATGGCCACCCAGGGAATGCGCCCCGTAGCGGCAATTTACTCCACGTTCCTACAGCGCGCCTATGACCAAATTGTCCATGATGTCTGCATCCAAAAGCTACCGGTCTTCTTCTGCATGGATCGGGCGGGGATTGTCGGTGCCGATGGCCCTACCCACCAAGGGATGTATGACATTGCCTATTTGCGCTGCCTACCCAATATGGTGCTGATGGCACCCAAGGATGAGGCAGAACTGCAACGGATGATTGTAACGGGCATCAACTACACCGATGGACCGATCGCCCTGCGCTATCCCCGCGGCAATGGCTATGGTGTCGCCCTGATGGAGGAAGGCTGGGAACCCCTTGAAATTGGCAAAGGAGAGCTGTTGCGCTCCGGTGAAGATCTTCTCCTAGTGGCCTACGGCTCAATGGTCTATCCGGCGATGCAGGTGGCGGAAATCCTCAAGGAACACGGCATGAGTGCCGCCGTGATCAATGCTCGCTTTGCTAAGCCGTTGGATACGGAGTTGATTCTGCCCTTGGCAAAACAAATTGGCCGTGTGGTCACCCTGGAGGAGGGCTGCTTGATGGGAGGCTTTGGCTCGGCAGTACTTGAGGCCCTGCAGGAGGCAGATATTCTGGTGCCGGTACTGCGTTTGGGGGTACCGGATATCTTGGTGGAGCACGCCAGCCCCGATGAATCAAAGGCCGACTTGGGACTGACGCCCCCCCAAATGGCGGAAACCATTATGCAAAAGTTTGGGGTTCCTCAACGGGCAACCGTCGTTACAGCCTCCTAGGCATGGGCGAGGACAACAACTGCATTTTGACCCCCAAAGCCATAACTACAGCAGAGAATGTGCTCTAGGGGAGCAGAACGTGTCTGTTGGACAATATCCAGCTCAAAGTTGGGGGTTTGACAGCCAACACAGGGGGGAATCTGTTGTTCCCGCAACGACAGGCAGGAGAGGGCGATCGCGATCGCGCCAGCAGCACCTAGGGTATGTCCAAGGGCACCTTTATGACTGGTGACGGCAACCCTGTGACCAAAAAGGGTTTCAATCCAAGCGGCTTCGGCGGCATCGTTACGCCGCGTGCCGGTACCGTGACTATGGATATAGTCAATCTGGGGCGGTGTTAGCTCGGCCTGAGCCAAGGCCTTTTGAATCGCTAGGAGAGCACCCGTTTGGTTGACACTGGGCGCAGCCATATTCTCAGCATCGGCACTTAGACCCACCCCAGCAATTCGGGCATAGGGTTCAATACCCCGCGATCGCGCCCGTTCTGGGGATTCCAAGACGAGGAGGGCACCGCCGGCCGCTAAGCCAAATCCCTGCCGCTGGCGATCAAAGGGAGCTGCCCGCTCCGGAGCCAAGACCCCCAACTGGCGAAAGCCAGCCAAGGTTAAGGGGGAGATGGCGGATTCAACGCCTCCAGCCAACACCAAATCACAATATCCCTGCGCAATCAACAGTGCCCCTTGGGCGATCGCCCACAGTCCTGTGGCACAGGCGGCGGTGGGATTGAGCACGATTCCCTGAATGCCCGCGATTTGGGCTACCTGTTGTGAGACAGTTGCTGGCAAGGTTTGTAACCATCTTTCTCGCGACAGAGAAGGCTGTCGTAACCATGTTTCCCACTGGGCTTGAAAGCCGCGACTGGAGCCGACCACTACCCCGGCACTGCCTAGGGGAGCCGTTAATTTTGCATCGTTGAGCGCTTGAGTTGTCGTCGTTTCAATAATTTTCTCGATAGGCAAGGTGGTTGCACCCACCAGTCCTTGAGGGGTGGCGATGAGTGCTGTCTTGCCCTGACAGTACCGCTGCCATGTGGCGATCGCCGTGTCCCCCAGCGCTGTCCATAGACCAATCCCAGTAATAACAACATTCACTGCCCAATCAATTCAAGATATGATCGACGCAATCAACGTAATCGACATCGTGACGTGAGGACAGCAGGTTTGGAAACGGCAGCAGAGTACTGTGTAGTGATTGTTACCACAGCTACGGAAGCTGAGGCACTTTCCTTGGCGGATCACCTAGTGGCGGAGCACCTGGCTGCCTGTGTGCAGATTCTACCTATTCAATCAATATACCGTTGGCAAGGAGCAGTGCATCGCGATCCAGAATGGCAATTGCTCATTAAAACTCCCATCGCTTTATTTGAGCCAGTGCGCGATCGCCTGTTGGCATTACACAGTTATGAAGTGCCAGAGATCATTGCCCTGCCAATCATTGCTGGTTCTCCTGCCTATTTGAATTGGATCAAAGAGCAAACTCACAAGCCATCTAGAGGTTAAGAAGTCGGGTAGCGGGGGGGCATTACTGCCCCCTAGCCTCCTAAGAACCGGACGTGCAAGTTGCCCAGCATCCGGCTCAAGCCTCTCAAAGCCCCTCTTTCAAGAGGAACCGGCTGTGCTGACCATCTCGGTTGTGCACCTGTTTGTGGCAGTTAGTGTGGATTAGGACAAGATTGTCCAGGTCGTCAGTACCACCCTTGTGTTTGGGCAGTATGTGGTGGATTTCGGTGAGCATGTCTTGCTCAATTTCTCCCCCACATACTGGACAGATGCCGCCTTGTTTCTTCCACAATTCCCGACGGGTGCGCCGGTATTGGGCAGGGGCCTCTTTGAGTTTCTTGCGCTGCTCAAAGTATTCTGCCCATTCTGGGAGAAACGGGTTGGCGTCTGCCTTGATTTTACCGCGACGTTGGATTCGGATTTCCGAGGCTTTGATTAAATGCTTGGCCCACGGGTCTCCGTTTTTGTCTTTCGTCCATATTCCGAACATCCATTTTCTGTTCCCGATTTGGATGAAGTACTTACTCTTCACCCATCGGACAGATTTGCTTGGGTGTCGGCGCCTTGCCCATCGCCATAATTTTTGCCATATGAGGTGGTCCACTCCGACGAAGGTTTCTTTGGATGCCTGATTTTTGTGATAGTTAGTCCAACCTCTGATGATTGGGTTGAGTGTGTCTATCACAATCTCCTGGGGTGCTGTCCTAAGTTCTCTTAAGGTGTCTCGGATTTTCTTGAGGAACGCTTTAACGTTCTTCTTCGCAGGTTTGATGAGCAGTTTCCCATCATATTTGCGAATGTTCCATCCGAGAAAGTCAAACCCTTCTTCAATGTGTACGATCTTCGTCTTTTCCTTTGATAGGGTAAGGCCCCTTTCCTTGAGGAATGCTTGTATTACCGCACCGGCAATATAGAGCACTTCCTTCGTTTCACCGGTTACGACGAAGTCGTCGGCATATCGGATGAGTTTGACCTTGTGCGCCCTGGGAAACTTGTTTAACAATTCTTCCATCCCATCCAGTGTCATGTTGGCAAGCATCGGGGAGATTACCCCTCCCTGAGGTGTTCCAGCATGGATGGGGAAGAGTTGCTGCTTCCAGACAAACCCAGATTTAAGCCATTTCCGTAGAATTCTTTTGTCTAGTGGAATGTTAGCTAGTAGCCACTCATGGCTGATGTTGTCAAAGCACCCAGCAATATCGGCGTCGAGAACGTATTGTGCACGGTCTGTTTTGGCTAGCGTGATGTGACACTGCGTCGCTGCATCGGCTATGCATCGTCCTCGCCGGAACCCATAGGAGTTCCGGTCTGCTGTGGTTTCCGCGACTGGTTCTAGGGCTAGGGCATATAGTGCCTGCATTGCCCTGTCCTTCATTGTCGGGATTCCTAGCGGGCGCTGTTTGCCGTTTGCTTTCGGGATGTATACCCGCCTCAGGGGTTGGGGTTTATAGCCTCTTCTCCTGAGGGACTTTATGGCTTGGGCTTTCTGCTCTTGTGTGGACCAGGTTATCCCGTCCACACCAGGTGTTTTGCTGCCCGAGTTGTCAGTTACCCGTTTCACGGCGAGGGCTTTGCCGTAGAACGAGTGGGTCAGGAGCCATTGCAAAGCTTTCACTTTGCCCCAGCGTCCTTCCTTCACAGCCTTTGCGATACGCACTTGCAGCCTCTTTACCTCACGGTTGGCTTTGGCCCAGTCTATGCTGTGCCAGCTTGTTTCCGTTTGGTTGGTGACCGCACCAGTGGTTTGTTCCACTGCCATTTGCCTTGTCTCCATTCAAGAGGTTCTACAGGCTATCTCGCAAAGAGAGACCAGCAGGAAGTCTGCTCCCTTTCGGGCGGGGTGATGTTGGATTGTCTCCTCAACCCCTATCCGGTCCATTACAGACCGGCATTCGCTTTCTCCTGCATCCCATACCCGCACCCCCATCAGCATTCCTTACGGTTTGCCTGCCTTGAGTGTTCAAGGCGAGGATACGGGCTTACCGCGTTCCAACCAGATGACACGAGGGGTTAGGTGGTGACTGTGCCCCGATGGATTGACGTCCCCGTACACCGACGAGCGGGCGATGTAGCCTATCCATTTGCCGTTTTGGCTCAGGCCTATCAGTGTCTTTGGCCTGTTGGTCTGTGACGAGGCTTCTGACATCACTTCGCATGTGCTCACCATACCCTCAAGCCTAGTTCCCTATCACCTGACACTGGTGAAGTTGCTTCCTCCTCACGGATTCGGCTTCAACCTTACGGTTTGGGCTACATTGTCGGGAGGGCTTCATACCTGACCGTTACCAGTCACGCATGCCTCCCTAGGCTACAGCTGGGGGAACAACCGGTCCCGTTCTAGCTTGTTAGGCTAGTGGGACAATCATCTGGCTAGCTTTCGCGTCGCACGTTCTGCTTCAATTTATGGATCAGTTCTTCCACCTTGAGGGTAGAAATCGGCTTAAGGGCAGAATAGGGTTCATCCATGGGGATGACCCCGGGTTTGGTGGCGATCGCCCGTGGAATGCAGAGGCGTTGTTGTTCTCTACCCCATAGAGACAGGCCACTGTCTTTGAGCTTGTCCTTGACGTCATCCCAAAACGCCGCTTGCCGCAGCGAGGTTTCTACCAGTTCGTCTCAATTCCCCTCCGAGGGGGAGCCTCAGGCACTCAGTTTACTCGTCTAGAGGTGGGAACTGCCGTCAGGGGGGTGCCCGAACCCAATGTGACCATTGAAGCGGTTCTGCGGCGTCCGGTTATCTTTCAAGAGGCTCATGCCAATCATCCGACCCCCTAGAATAGGGGCATGGAAATTATCGAGGAATCTCCGCGGCGGCTGATTTTGCGCAGTCGCCTCTGGGGGGTGTGGCTAGCGGATCTGATTTTCTGTGGGGGTAGTGCTGTACCGATTGGGTTTGCAGCCCGCTATGAGCTAGTGTGTCACCATCAGGTTCGCATTATTGATAGTCGCTGTCGCTGGGTGCGCTCTGGGGCAACGGGGGTACAGATCACCCAAGTTCCCCTGAATCGGCTCCAAGGGGTGGACATTATCGAGCAGTGGCGCTCTAGTCGCGGACGACGCTACCGTGTTTATCAGGTGCACCTACAAACTACAGGGGGGTCCATTGCCTTTGGTCAATTCACGCGCGATCGCCAGAGTCGAGAAGCCATTGCCGAACGTATCCATCATTCATCATTTTTTACAGCAGCCCCAACATCCCCCTTTAACATTAGTAGAAGACAACCGCTGGTGGGGGTTTTTGATTTTGGCCATCGGCTGGGGTCTAGGGTTACCCCTGATCTTGATTCGGTGCCAAGGTGCTGGTGCCGGTTTTTGATAAAACCGCAGGTGTGGTATCGCTGCAATATAGCAGCCTTCTCAGGACAGAAAAGAAAACCGTCCCTTGGCATGACCTCAAGGACGTCATCGTGCAACTCTCCCGTGGCAACAGGGGCAGACGGTCGGCTCCCTTGGCTCTGGAATTGCACAATGGGCGGGTGATCCCCCTGCGGTGCTATGACAAGTCAGACGCACTCAAGCACTCCAAGCCACGATTCGGGCATTCCCTGATCAAACGTAACAGCGGCGGCAAAACGGGGATAAATGAGCTAGGCTAGAAGCAAGAAATTTCCCGCGGCAGGGATATGAATTTTATCTGGCAGCAATAAATTAGAATTTGTTAGCAGATCGTGACACGAGCGATCGCTAGACCTGAATCCTGAAAAATTTTATCCCTTTCCTATGGGCGATTTCTGTTAGAAAGGCTACAATCAATGAGGTTTTAGTTAAAATTACTCAAAAGATTCCTGCACAGTCTCAACCGCTCGCAACTGCCTGCTCCCTGACCCCGTGGGTCACACAGGAACTTTTTCAAGATGATCTAGCGGCAGAGAGCCTGAGGATGTGGAATCTAGAGCCTATTCCCCCGTCCAACCGCTTTCCTTAGCTGCATTCCATGATTGAAATGTGGCTGACGATTCTAGCGTCACTGAAGGCAACGGTTGCCGACAATACACTGACAATACACATTTAGGGAGACTTTACGAGGACAACGGCATGACCCAAGCGAATGTACTTGACGTTTACGACCCCGCAACAGCCCCCCTTGAAGATGAGGTGGCTCTGCTCAGTGACTATGGCCTTGATGCGGTAGAGATCGAGGAAGAGGAGAGCGAAGACTTTGAGGAGGTGAGCGATGATCTCGACGGCAAGCCTACAAAAGGTCGTGCCAGCCGACGACGGACACAAGTCAAGAAGAAACATTACACCGAGGACTCGATTCGCCTCTATTTGCAAGAAATTGGCCGCATTCGTCTGTTGCGTGCCGATGAGGAAATTGAACTGGCTCGTAAAATTGCCGATCTCCTAGAAATGGAGCGGGTGCGCGATCGCCTGTGCCAAGAACTGGGCTGTACGGCTGAAGAACTGGAGCGGAATCCTGAACCTTGGGCCAAAGAACTGGGGATGACGGTGCCGGCATTTCGCCATCGTCTTTTTGTCGGTCGCAAAGCCAAGGAAAAAATGGTGCAGTCCAACCTGCGCCTGGTGGTCTCGATCGCCAAAAAATACATGAACCGGGGCCTATCGTTTCAAGACTTGATTCAAGAGGGCAGCCTAGGGCTCATCCGCGCTGCTGAGAAATTTGATCACGAAAAGGGCTATAAATTTTCCACCTACGCGACATGGTGGATTCGCCAAGCCATTACCCGCGCCATTGCCGATCAGTCCCGCACCATTCGTCTGCCCGTGCACCTGTATGAAACCATTTCGCGGATTAAGAAAACCACCAAACTCCTCTCCCAGGAAATGGGGCGCAAACCCACGGAAGAGGAAATTGCCGATCGCATGGAAATGACGATTGAAAAACTGCGCTTCATTGCCAAATCGGCACAACTCCCCATCTCCCTAGAAACCCCCATTGGCAAAGAAGAGGATTCTCGTCTCGGAGACTTTATTGAATCCGACGGTGAAACCCCTGAAGATCAAGTGTCGAAGCACCTGCTGCGCGAAGATTTAGAAACAGTATTGTGCACCCTTAGCCCCCGCGAGCGAGATGTGTTAAAACTGCGGTATGGCTTGGACGATGGTCGCATGAAAACGTTGGAGGAAATTGGTCAACTCTTTAACGTAACCCGTGAGCGCATTCGCCAAATTGAGGCCAAGGCCTTGCGGAAACTGCGCCATCCCAACCGCAACAGTGTCCTCAAAGAATACATTCGTTAAGGAGTTGTTTATGTTGCGTCCCCTCATTGCCCTGACCGTTGGTCTGTCTGCCACTCTGGTGGCAATGGCGCAAGCCAGTTCCGCCCAGGCCTGTGCCTATAAAGGGTTCAGTGACAGTCTGAGCAATCCTGCGTTCTTCCATAGCAGCAAGCTACCGATCGCCCTTGGACTGGGGGTGGGTGCGATTACCGCAGGCGCAGTGGGGGTGACCCTCTGGCAACGGCGGCCGCAAACGGATGCCCCGACCTCTGCTTCTGGTGCTGCTTCTTTGGAACTGCCGGTGGTCCTGCCGGAGTCTGAAGGTACAGAGCGTTCTGAAGATATGACGCCCATTACTTAGTTATCCATTTTTACTCGTCAAATTCCTCCCCCCATGGGGGCGATCGGGGTATTCCTAGGCTGTAGTCCCATTGTGCAGTCGAATACCCCGTTACTTTTATTGAGATCTCCCCGATGGCCACCTACCGGTTCCCCCAGATAGTGCCCAAGATAGTTAGGCGTTGTCTCTAATTCCTTAACGTTCAGCTAAGCAGTTCTTTGTCCATTCTCAAAGTCCATTCTCAAATGCAAACTGATACTCTTATCTAGGCTTAGGAACAAAAGGCAGTTAGACATTACCGGCAACTACCAACTTCGGTGTTAAGGAGTCTATAGGCGTTCTTGGGGAAAGCCTCTAGAAAGCTGCCTACTTGGCTTGGGCCTGATTTTAGGATTCAGCAGTGCCTCTAGTGCTCAATCTTCCGCAGTCGAAATTTCAGGATCTCGAATCCAGCCCTGTGGAACCATTCGCTTCATCAGTAACGGCGGGGTATTGCACTATTGCTGTGATGTTGCACTTCCAGCACTGTTCTAACCAAGCGACTAGGGTGTCACGGGAAGCAGACATTTGCCGTACCACTGACCACACCTGCAATGCCGCTAAGGGGGAGTTGACCTCAACAGTGAGGGGTTGATAGGGGAGGTACTCACAGGGCACCTCTAGCTCAGTCAACCGCTGATAAATTGGCCAGCGCAATTGCCACTGAACTGCAATAACCTGGGGGTTTATAGACATTCAATAAGTCCTCCCTTATT
This sequence comes from Thermosynechococcus vestitus BP-1, assembly GCF_000011345.1. NCBI lineage: Bacteria > Bacillati > Cyanobacteriota > Cyanophyceae > Acaryochloridales > Thermosynechococcaceae > Thermosynechococcus > Thermosynechococcus vestitus. The sequence continues at coordinate 621,065 of NC_004113.1, read as the reverse complement.
GAAATACAGCGATGGATAGTTTAAGATCAGCTTGTTCAAGTTACAGCTCTTTTCTGAGTTTTGGGTATGCCTACATCGTTGATCCTCCTAGAGGGGCTTTTAAGGGTGGGCTAACCGGCCTCCATAGCTGTGTAAAAAGCTGTAACTGGGATGCTTCATTATTCTGTCCGCAAAGGAGTATCGTCCTATGACGACCAGTGCATTGCCACGCCAAGCCTTTGGCGAAATGGCTGATACAGTTATCTTGCTGGAGAAAGCCACCACTACCCCGATCTGTGAGGGGATGAATCGCCTCTTGGCCAGTTTCCAAGCCCTGTATTTGCAGTACCAGAAGCATCATTTTGTTGTTGAGGGGGCAGAGTTTTATCCACTGCACCAGTTTTTCCAAGACTGCTATGAACAGGTGCAAGACCACGTCCATGCTTTGGGAGAGCGCCTGAATGGTCTGGGGGGCGTACCTGTGGCGGGTTTCCAACAGTTGGCGGCTCTTTGTTGCTTTACCCCTGAACCCGAAGGGGCCTTCAACTGCCGGCAAATGCTCAGCAATGATTTGCAAGCGGAGCAGGCCATTATCGGTGTTCTGCGCCAACAGGCAACCCAAGCTGAGAGTTTGGGCGATCGCGCCACGGCCTACCTCTACGATCAAATCCTCTTGAAAACGGAGGAGCGTGCTTACCATATTGGTCATTTTCTGGCCAATGACAGCCTCAAGGTGTAGTTTTGTGTCGTCTGAGTTAACGAATCCTAAGATAAGTTGATGGTTGTTCATAGAATCCCCCCATTTGGGGGTTTCTTAATGCAGATTTTTCCTATTGCTTAGCGTAGCCTAGTTGCAACTAAATTGCAATAACCCTATCCAAGAGGACTTGGGGCAGGACGCTGACGTGGGTACTGTTGCATCAGAGCCCGCACCTGCTCAGCATGGTAGGAACTACGGGTGAGGGGAGAGGAAACCACCTGCAAAAAGCCCATCGATTCCCCCAGGCGGCGCCATTCCTCAAATTGCTCTGGTGGAATAAAGGCCTGTACCGCTAGATGTTTGGGACTGGGTTGCAGATACTGACCAATGGTGAGAATGTCACAACCCACTTGGCGCAAATCCTGCATGAGGGCCACCACTTCCTCGCTGGTTTCCCCTAGACCCACCATAATGCCCGATTTTGAGTAAATCCAAGGGGCGCGATCGCGCACCCGCTGCAGCAGTTCCAGACTGCGCTGATAGTTGCCTTGGGGACGCACCCGCCGATAGAGACGGGGCACGGTCTCGGTGTTGTGGTTGAGTACTTCCGGACCGGCAGCAAGAATTTGATCCAAGGCCTGCCAGTTGCCGCAGAGATCGGGAATCAGGACTTCAATTGTTGTTTGGGGCGATCGCTGCCGCACAGCCTCAATCGTGGCGACAAACTGAGAGGCACCCCCGTCGGCCAAATCATCCCGATTCACCGAGGTAATGACAACGTGATTGAGACGCATCCGCACCACTGCTTCAGCTAGTCGCTGGGGTTCAGTGGGATCCAGAGGCAATGGCTTTTTCTCAAAATCAATATCGCAGTAGGGGCAAGCCCGGGTGCAAGCTGGACCCATCATTAAAAATGTGGCCGTTCCCTGATAGAAACATTCACCAATATTGGGGCAAGAGGCCTCTTCGCAAACAGTATTGAGGTTTAAGTCCCGCAACAGTTCCTTGACGGAACCCACCCGCTGCCACTGGGGTGCTTTGACCCGTAACCACTCTGGCTTAACAACCACGGCTAACTCCATTGCAAATTCAAAAACAAACAAAGAGAAAACGTCAATTGTGCCACCAACAGAAAGATGTACATCAGGGCGCGGGGACGAAAAATTGTCAGCAATAACCCTAGTCCCTTGAGATCAACCATCGGCCCGAGGACCAGAAACGCAAGGATTGACCCCGGCGTAAACGTGGCAGCAAAGGCAAGGGCAAAAAAGGCATCAACAGTTGAGCAAATGGAAATCACGGTGCCCAGGATCATCATTGCTACAATCGAGACCACTGGCCCTTGGCCAAGGCTGAGGATGAGTTCCCGTGGGGCAGCCACCTGAATCATTGTCGCCCCTAGACTGCCGAGGACTAGAATCCCCCCCAATTCACGAAATTCCTGCACCACATTCTCTAGGACTTGGGGCAGACGCTGCTGCCAAGGAATCGTTGCAGTCAGTGGCGAAAGCGTTAGGGTTTCCATGGCCAGGGGTTGACCGGGGGTTCCCAACAGGTAGGTGCCCGACTGAAGCAGGGCAGGGACAACAGTTGCCTGGGGTTGGCGGCGGCGCATTAGGCGGGTTACCGTGGGCTGCAAAAAGGGGGTTAGATCCTTTTGGAAACTAAAAACCCAGCCAATCATGGTGGCGATCGCCAGCGAAAAAAGGACACGAAAGACAACAATCTCCGGTTGATCGCGAAAGGCCGTCCAGGTTGCCCAAATCACAATCGGGTTGATTGTGGGTGCCGCCAACAAAAAACCAATAGCCACGGATGTAGGCAGTCCTTGCACCAGCAATCGCCGCGCCACCGGCACATTGCCACACTCACACACGGGAAAAAGAAAACCGATGCAACTGCCCACCAAAGCCCCCAGCAGGGGCGATCGCGGTAAGCGACGAATCAGTGCCTGCTCATCCACAAATAGCAGCAGCACGCTAGAAAGCAAAATGCCCAGTAGCAGAAATGGCAGTGCCTCCACCAGTAGGCTCAGAAAAAGGGTAAAACCACTTTGCAACTGATTCGTAAATGTCATGGGCGTAGAGCGGGGTCTAGGACATCATCTCCTTCAACTCGAGGGGACTCAGTTGAATATCCGTTTGCCGTGAATCGGTAATCAACCAATCGAGGGCAGCGGCCTTCAGGTCAATGGTTGTACCTGTTTTATCAACACAGTAGCGACCAAAAACCAACTTATCCACAAGACGAACGTCAGAACCAAGGCGAGAATATTCAAAAATGACACAGTTATCGACGACCGCACCGCTGCAAATGTGGCAATTGGGGCCAATCATCGTCGGTCCAATAATTGTTGCTCCATCTTCAATCTTCGTCATGCCGCCAATGTAGACCGGTCCCTGGATCGTGACCTTATCCCAGTTGACGGCCACATTTAGCCCCGTATAAATGCCGGGAAACTGCTCATGGCCGGGAATCGAAACATTTTTAATCGTGCCATTAAGAACGCCGCGCACCGCTTGCCAGTAGTCGGGGACTTTACCAATGTCAATCCATTCAAAGTCCATCGCCAAGCCATAGAAGGGGGCACCCATTTCCACCAGTTTGGGGAAAAGCTGGCTGCCAATGTCGTATTCCTGATTGGAGGGGATATAGTCGATCACTTCTGGCTCAAAAATATAAATCCCCGTGTTGATATGGTTGCTCAGGGCTTCTTCAACACTGGGTTTTTCTTGGAAGGCAACAATGCGATCGCTCTTGTCAGTAACAACAACGCCATAGCTTGAGACATCCTCTCTGGGCACTGTTTTCATAACCACGGTGGCGATCGCCCCCTTTTGGCGGTGCCAAGCCACGGCCGCTGTCAAATCCAAGTCAATGAGGGCATCACCACACAGCACCACAAAGGTGTCATCAAAAAAGGGGTTAAAATCCTGAATCCGCTTGATCCCGCCCGCAGACCCTAGGGCTTTACCAACGAGTTCACCATCCTTGATATAGCCCTCAAAGGAATAAGCAATCTCCACCCCAAACCGCTGCCCATCCTGAAAGTAGCTTTCAATTTCATGGGCGAGGTGGCTCACATTTACCATAATCTGGTTAAACCCATGCTGACGCAGGAGTTCCACTAGAAATTCCATCACGGGCTTTTGCAGAATTGGGATCATTGGCTTCGGAATGGTGTATGTAATCGGGCGTACCCGCGTGCCCTTTCCAGCCGCCAAGATCATTGCTTTCATAAAACTTTTACCAATCTCCTTAAACGTCTGGGGCAATTGCCCCCACTCTTCGTCAATGCCCCTAGCTTACCTCAATCGAGGGCATACACCCGCCCATGGTACAGCAAGCGGGTAATCCCTTTGGACTGAAGATAGCTGCGCACTTTCCGCAGCATTTCACCATCAGGTACCTTAACAACGGTCTTGCGCCACTGGACATCACTGGCCTTATAGAGGCGTTGGTTTTGTTGGGAATAGCGCAGAGCCACAGGGCGGCTATCGAAAATGGGTAGGGTACTTTGTTGTGCTTCCTCACTGGAGAGGGCACCTAAACCGCGAAAGGCTTCTAGGGGGCGGGTGAGCAGTTCCGCCCGCCGATCAACGACAACGTAGCAGGGACGGGGCAGCACCGCTTCTGAAAGGGGAATGACCTCCACAGACTGCACCACTTCCACATCGGTGAGATCGGGAAGAGGAATGTCACCCTCCAGTTCTTCTTCATCTTCGAGATCATCGTCCGCTGCATCGCTGTAGTCATCCTCATCGAGAACAACAGCCTCTGCCGTCTCTACATCTTCTAGATCCTCTTCCTCTGGCATGTCATCCGTCGTTGCTGCAGCCAGTAGAGGGGCTTCAGGGGCAGCCGCTTCCTCTTCCATTTGTTTGATCACACGCCGAATGGTGTTTTCACTAACACCAAATTCCCCTGCCAGAGCTTTGATCGTTTCTCCGGCAGTGTACTGTTGAAAGACACGCTGGCGTTCGCTGTCACTGAGTCGCTTGTAGGTCATGGCTCCAGATTGAGAAGCAGGTGGCCAGATCTATTATCTGGGGTGGCGGTGCCAGAATGTTGATTTTGTCCAAAAGCCGATTCAGGGGGCGATCGCTCCCCTAGCGCAGGCGGACAAACGCTGCTTTTTCAATGGCTGCTTGCCCTTGATCAGTTAGTAAGACTTGATCAGTCAGTAAGAGCTCAGCATAGGCACGGCCTACTTTGGCATCGAGGCTATTGTCTGCCTTGGCCATCGCAAATAGACGGCGCTTAATTGGACTTAATTGGATAAGTCCCCTGTTGTTGAAATGCAGGATGATTCAGTTGGTTGCGCTCTTGGGGGCAACGCCCCACAGGAACGTAGGGGTCTTGGTAGGGGGGCACAGATTGATTCTGATTGACTCGTTGATTGACTGGGCGGCCGAGGGGAAGCGGGTGGATACTGCAGTGACCCACCACCTCTGGAGCAGAGGCATCGTCGATGCCCCCCAGTGTCGCAGCAACCCGCCGTAGGCCATCGGTAGTATCCTGAACCCTCACCACATTGCGACCAACGGGCTGCTTCCCGATCACTGCTTGGCTAAAGTATTCAACGCTGCCACCCTCTTGCGGACAGCGAGAGACGGGGATAATCCTTGGGTTGGGGCCACCCACCTGCTGCCAATTGCTTATTTTGCCCCTAATAAATATCCACCACTTGTTGCACCGTCAGTTCAGGTGAGGAATGTTTAGCCTTGGATTGAGGGCGATCGCCAGCCCATCGATGGCAACGGGAATGGCAGTTAATTTCATGCCCTGAGCCGCCCCCTTGGTTAACTCTTCCTCGTTGAGGGAACCGGAAGATTGTGAGAAAGACAGTTGATTATTCGATAGCATGCCGATGCCACTGCCCGATCCCGGTGGGGCTACGTAGCGCAGTTGAAAATTGGGCCAAGCCGCTTGCAGCAGCGGATCGACATTGCGGCGAAGGGGTGTCCAAGTGCGGCTACCGCCCTAATTAATTAATAAAGACCGCTGGGGGCATTCTTCACCTGGGTAAAGGTGGATTGACCCTTGACTCCTAAATTGAAACCGCCATTAGCAATGGCTCCGCCGTTATTGATGCGGTGAAGCACCAGCACCCAGCCATGCTCAGAAGTCGGAGGGTAGCCAGCAGGGAAAGGAGAAGGGGCAGGAGAGAATGGCTTTTTAGGACCTACAAAAGAATTCGGTGATTTCTTCTAGCCTAGCTCAGGGGAGTAGCGGGTGTTGACTGCTGAGTTAGGCACCAATGACCAGGGGCCGCCAATTCCGACAAAATAGTGAAGGAACCCTCGTTGAGTGCAGTATGCGCTACCGTCGCTTTGGTCGTACCGAACTGCCAATGCCTGTCTTTTCCTGTGGCGGCATGCGCTATCAGTTTTCCTGGCAGGATGTCAATCCCAGTACCATTCCCGCAGAAAATCAACGCAACCTAGAGGCGACTATTCGGCGTGCTCTGGCCTTGGGCATCACCCACATTGAAACGGCGCGCGGCTATGGCACCTCCGAAATTCAGTTGGGGAAAATTCTGCCTCGGCTGCCCCGCGAAAAGCTCATTGTCCAAACCAAGGTGGGGCCGCGACCCACTGCCAAGGAGTTTCGGGAAACCCTCGAAACCTCACTGCGGAACCTCCAGTTAGACTACATTGACTTACTCGCTATCCATGGCCTGAACCTGCCGGAGCATTTAGAGCAGGTACTGCGGCCGGGGGGATGCTTAGATGTAGCGCGGGAATGGCAAGCATCAGGTAAGATTCGCTTCATTGGTTTTTCTACCCATGGCAGCTTAGAGGTGATTCGCCAGGCGATCGCCAGCGATGTCTTTGATTACGTTAATCTGCACTGGTACTACATCAATCAACAGAATTGGCCTGCCATCCTCGATGCTCAAGCCCGTGATATGGGGGTTTTTATCATTAGCCCGGCAGACAAGGGGGGAATGCTCTACAAACCACCCCAACGCCTTGTGGAACTCTGTGCCCCCTTAAGCCCAATGGTCTTTAACGATCTCTTTTGCCTCTCCCATCCCCAGGTGCACACCCTGAGTATCGGTGCGGCTCGTCCCAGTGACTTTGATGAACATCTCAAGGCCCTCGAGCTGCTGGATCAGGCAGGTGAGATTCTACCGCCGATCTTGGCACGGCTGGAGCAAGCCGCCATTGACCGCTTGGGGGAAGACTGGTACCACACTTGGCATGAGGGATTGCCAGACTACCGGCACACCCCCGGTGAAGTGAATATCCCCGTCATTCTCTGGCTGTGGAACCTAGTGCAGGCCTACGATTTGCTGGACTATGCCCGTATGCGCTATAACCTGCTGGGCAACGGTGGCCACTGGTTTCCGGGAGCAAATGCTGCACGGATCAAAGACTTGGATTTAGGCCCCTGTTTACGGCACAGTCCCCATCGGCAAAAGATTCCAAGGATTTTACAAGCGGCCCATGATCTCCTAAGTGGCACTCCCCGGCAGCGATTATCTCAATCCTAAGAATAGGGAGGTTCCCCCAGCAAATTGCGGACAATTCCCCTAGGCGATCGCCCCCTGGGCCACGGACAATGAAGGTATCAAGGGTAAGAGGTCAACACCATGGATTTCATTTATCACCTTAGCAATGCCAGCCTTACCCTGCGGGTTGTGCAGTTCTTGCATGAATACGCCAAGCTACCAGTTCAGTTTGTTACCGTGATTCATCAAGTGGATGGGTGGGTCATCCGCATTAAAATGCATTCGCCCCTCAGCGACAAAGAGGCAGGGGATTTCCGCGCCTTCTTGAACGAGTTGGGATTCCCCTACACACCGGGGATCGCCCTCAAAATGGCATTCTGGGCCCTGGAAACCGGCCAATCAATGGTGGATGTTATGCGCCGTTACCAAGTGGCGATTGTCTCCCACGGCTATCCCAACTACGATGACATTGAGGCATTTCGCAAACAGTTTATTCAGGGCTTGGGCTACTGTCCGGAAACTTTAGCCTAGGGTATCCTGTTCTTGCTCCCGGCGATGCTGCAAGATGCGTTCTGCAAGGGGTAGGTCGCTGGGAGTGGTTATCTTGAGATTTGTCTCCTCCCCTAAAACAATATGGACGGCATAGCCTAGGCGTTCAAAGAGGGCAGCATCGTCTGTGACTTCCCAGCCCTTAGCCACAGCCATTTCATGGGCAATACGCAAGGGCTCGACGCGAAAGCCTTGGGGAGTTTGGGCGGCCCAAAGGGAGTCTCGCTCTGGGGTTTGGACAACAACACCTTCACGATTGACAATTTTAATCGTATCTTTGACGGGCACCGCTGCAATCAGGCCTGCATAGGTCCCTAGGGCTTGGGCACAACGATTAATCAGATCGGGGGTGGCAAGACACCGGGCACCATCATGGATCAGCACCTGCTCAGCCGTTTTGGGAAGGGCCTGTAACCCATGAAACACCGATGCTTGACGGGTCTCACCCCCGGTGATGAGATGGACGGGCTGCCGTAGGTTCAAGTCCTCCAGGAGAGCTTCCCAAATGGGAAAGTCCTCTGGCTGGCCAATGACCCCAATCCATTCAATCGCTTCGGCAGCCGCCACCGCTGCCAAGGTCCATGCCAAAAGGGGTTTACCCAAGAGTTGCAACCGCAGTTTATTGTGGCTTGCCCCCATGCGTTTACCCATGCCGGCGGCGGGAATGAGGATGTGCATTCATCTTTACCTCCGAGAGACCCCTTCCTTTAGGGAGGGGAGGGATAGGAGCGGCAGTCTGTGACTGCCAAGTATAGTTGTGTTACTCACAGAATAATCGCTATAATTTAAAGCATGCAAAAGGCTTTCAGTTACCGCTTCTACCCAACGACCGAGCAAGAATCCCTGCTTCGGAGAACATTGGGCTGTGTTCGGTTGGTTTATAATCGAGCACTGGCAGTGAGAACAGAAGCCTGGTATGAACGAAAAGAGAGACTTGACTACGTTCAAACCTCTGCCTTGCTTACTAAGTGGAAGAAGCAAGATGACCTTCAGTTTTTGAATGAGGTTAGCTCTGTCCCCTTGCAGCAGGCATTGAGACATCTGCAATCTGCTTTCAGTAACTTCTTTGCAGGTCGGGCAAAATATCCCAACTTCAAAAAGAAACGCAATGGTGGCAGCGCAGAATTCACCAAGTCTGCTTTTAGGTGGAAAGACGCAAAAGTATTCTTGGCAAAGTGCAACGAACCGCTGAATATTCGCTGGTCGAGACGGCTTCCAGATGGTGTTGAACCATCCACGGTGACCATCAGGCTTAACCCTGCTGGACAGTGGTACATCAGTCTGAGGTTTGATGACCCCAGAGAGTTGAAACTGCAGCCCGTCGACCCGTCGGTTGGTTTGGACGTAGGGATGAGCAGCCTCATTACCCTGAGTACAGGGGAAAAGATTGCCAACCCCAAGCACTTTAACCGCTACTACAAACGACTCCGTAAGGCGCAGCGGTCTTTGAGTCGCAAACAAAAAGGCTCTCGCAATTGGGATAAGGCGCGGTTGAAAGTTGCCAAGATTCACCAGAAAATCTCTGATTCCAGAAAAGACCATTTGCACAAGTTGACGACTCGATTGATACGTGAAAACCAAGCGATCATAATCGAGTCGTTGGCTGTGAAGAATATGGTCAAGAACCGTCAGCTTGCCCGATCCATCAGTGATGCTGGATGGGGTGAACTGGTACGGCAATTGGAATACAAGGCCCAGTGGTATGGTCGGACACTGGTGAAGATTGACCGATGGTTTCCCAGTTCTAAACGCTGTGGACAGTGTGGTCACATTGTTGAGCGGTTGCCATTGAGCGTCCGAGAATGGGACTGTCCTAAGTGTGGGGCGCACCATGATCGGGATATAAATGCCGCTCGGAATATTTTGGCCGTGGGACACACGGTTACAGTCTGTGGAGCGGGTGTAAGACCTGATAGACATACGTCTGGAGGGCAACTGCGAAGAAGCAGAAAGTCTCAAAAGTGATTTTGGGAATCCCCCTGCTTTAGCGGGGGGAGGATGTCAACTTGACATAGGAAGGCTCTAGGCACTATGGCTCTGTGGAACGGCTGGCTAAATTAATGCGATCGCTGAGTTGCCGGAGCAGGCTGCCCATTTCTGGGTCGGTCCGTTGTAGTTCAGCCACCTTGTCGCAGCTATACATGACGGTGGTGTGATCTTTGCCGCCAAACTCTTCACCAATTTTCGGCAGACTCAGGCCCGTGTATTGGCGCATCAGATACATCCCCACCTGACGGGCCATGCTAATTTCGCGGCGGCGGGAGTTGCCCTTGAGATCACTGATGGGGACGTTTAGGGCTTCAGAGACCACCTTCAGGATAATCTCTGGGGAGGTCTCAATTTTGCGCACTGTCGGACTCAGGACGGGGGCAATGTTTTCCACGGTCATCGGCAACCCAGAAATGGAAATGTAGGCCACCGCTCGAATCAGTGCCCCCTCTAGTTCCCGGATGTTGGAGGTGTAGCTGGCGGCAATATACTCAATCACCTCCCGCGGCAGGCGGATATTCTCGTACTCTGCCTTTTTCTGGAGAATGGCCATGCGGGTTTCCAGGTCCGGGGGTTGAATATCGGCAATAAGCCCCATGGAAAAGCGGGAGCACAGGCGCTCCTGCAGGCGGGGAATTTGACTGGGGGGGCGATCGCTGGCCAAGACCACCTGCTTACCAGCTTCGTGCAGGGTGTTGAAGGTGTGGAAAAACTCCTCTTGGGTGTATTCCTTGCCCTCAATAAATTGAATGTCGTCCACGAGCATCACATCCACCGCCCGATAGTGCTCGCGAAAGCTCTGCATACTGTCTTTGCGGATGGCAGCAATCAAATCATTCGTAAACTGCTCGGTGGAGACGTAGAAAATCTTGGCATTGGGGTCAATTTCTAAGCGATAGTGACCGATCGCCTGCATAAGATGGGTCTTGCCCAAGCCAACACCGCCACAGAGAAAGAGGGGATTAAACTCCCGCCCTGGTGATTCTGCCACCGCCAAGCAGGCGGCATGGGCCATGCGGTTATTGGGGCCAACAACATAGCGCGAAAAGACATACTTGGGATTCAGTTCACTGCCGCGATGGCGAGCCGCAGGGGGGGTGGCCTCTACTTCCCCACGACTGGTGGGGCGAATGCTGGTATCGTGCTCTGCCCCTTGGGCGATCGCCAGCTCAATCTCCACGGGCTTGCCAACAATTTCCCGTGCGACATCGGCAATGGTTTTCAAATAGTACTTTTGCAGCCAATTGCGGGCAAAGGGATTGGGGGTGCAAATGGTGAGGGTCTGGCCATCAAAGGACTGCACCGTTGCCGTCTTAATCCAAGTTTCGAAGGTCGGGCGACTGAGCAACAGTTGCAACCGCTCCAAAATTTGGTGCCAGAGATCTTCGGCAGAGCTAATCACGCAAACCTCGTCCGTAGGATGTGAGCAATGATAGGCAACAGGACGAAGACAGCAATAGGTCCACAGGACTACCGCTGCCTCAGGGGAAGTGGTACGATTGTAGATCGCTCTAACGACTGACTAGGGCGTGCCCTCTGGGGCAGTGTTCTTTTCTAATCAACCATCATAACTGCAACAGCCATGACGCAACGTACACTGGGCGGCACTGTCCGCAAACGTAAACGCACCTCTGGGTTCCGCGCGCGCATGCGTACCAAATCGGGTCAAAACGTCATTAAGGCACGGCGGCGTAAAGGACGGGCACGGCTTACCGTCTAGTGTTGCCGCGTCAACATCGCCTGCGCGATCGCCATGATTTTGACCGCGTCTATCAACACAAAACTGCCCACCACGGCAAACTGGCCGTTCTTTGGCTGGCGCCCCAATCCTCCAGGGAAGCCCCACGGCTGGCGATTGTGGTCAGTAAAAAGGTCAGTAAGCGAGCCGTTGATCGCAACCGTTTGAAGCGGCAATGGCGGCGGGTGATTCGCCCCCTCCTACCGCAGATGGCGGCAGGGTGGGATATGATTGTGGTAGTGCGCCAGGCGGCACTGCACGTGAGTGACGAGGACTGTCGCACTGAATTGACGCAGTTAATGGCCAAAGCAGGGGTACTGACGATGCCGGGAATTTCTGAAGATGTTTTCTACGAAGGCGGTCCCCACTGGGGTGACCTGGTAATCAACTTGCTCTTGGGGCTAACGGTGATCTGTCTGCCCCTGACCGTTGGTGCCATTGTCCGTGCTCTCTGGCTGCGGTACCGCATTACGAATCGCCGGATTACGGTCATTGGCGGCTGGATGGGGCGCGATCGCTCCGATGTCATTTATAACGAAATCACTAAAGTCGTCACCGTTCCGCGCGGCTGGGGTGCCTACGGCGATATGGTTGTCACCCTCAAAGATGGTAGCCGCTTAGAAATGCGCGCTGTCCCCCGCTTCCGTGAAATTTACGACTACATTTCTACCAAATTGAGTCCCGCTGCCAAAAGTGTCAGTGGCGCGATTGGTTCTTAAGACCTAAGATAGTTCTGTTAACTGTTCACCCCTAATTGCAGGATTCCATGGATTTTGGTATCGGTTTCCTCTCCAACAATGTCATGCTGCCAATCCTTGATTTTTTCTATGGGATTGTGCCCAGCTATGGCCTTGCTATTGTGGCTCTGACACTGGTGGTGCGCTTTGCCGTCTATCCCCTGAGTGCCGGGTCAATTCGCAATATGCGGCGCATGAAGGTTGTCCAGCCGATCATGCAAAAACGGATGCAGGAAATTCAACAGAAATACAAGGACAATCCTGCGGAACAGCAAAAGGCAATGGCAGAAGTCTATAGGGAGTTTGGCAATCCCTTGGCGGGCTGCTTCCCGCTGCTATTGCAGTTGCCGATTCTCTTTGCCCTCTTTGCAACGCTGCGCGGCTCACCCTTTGCCGATGTGAATTACCAGATCAACCTGCAAATTGTTCCCCCGGATCAACCGGTCTTAGCCCAGCCCTTTGCCACCAAACCGCAAAATATCTACGTTGACGAGGGGGTACACTTCCCGATTCAAGCGGTGGTTCCCAGTGGTACCAGAATTCCAGTCGGTCAAATGGTGGATCTGCAGTTCCAAACCAAGGAGGGCAAACCCTTTAGTGAACTGGTGGCTGCCTATCCCAATAGTCACTTGCAACCAAAGTGGCAAATTATTCGCGGTCAAGAGCGGGCCACCATTGATAGGGAAGGTCATCTACAGGCCCTGCAACCCGGTGAGGTAACAGTTCAGGGAACAATCCCGGGGATTGCTGCTGATAAAGGTTTCCTCTTTATCTCTGCCCTTGGTCATGTGGGTGTGATTGATCAAGGGGAACTCTTCATCACCCTACCCGATGGTGCTCGCCAGTTTAATTGGGGCGCAATCCACTGGGATATTCTCGTCATGATCCTTGGCTTTGGCGTCAGTCTCTACGTCAACCAGTTGCTCTCTGGCCAAGGCAGCAGTAACAACCCGCAGCAGCAAACGGTTAATCAATTAACACCGATCATCTTTTCCGGGATGTTTCTCTTTTTCCCGCTGCCGGCCGGGGTGCTGCTCTATATGCTCATAGCTAACATCTTCCAGACGGTGCAAACCTTTATTCTCCAACGGGAGCCGCTGCCAGAGAATCTACAAAAGCTCGTGGAGGAGCAGGAACGGGCTGAAGCCATCAAAAATCGTGCTCCTCTTCCCTTTGAGGGTAAGGGGGCTAAAGGTGCTAAGGCCACTAAAGCCAAGGGTAATCCATCAAGTTGAGGGGAGGCATGACCGCTGATCCAATTGCTGCGGGGTGTGCATGGCTGGAACAGGCACTTGCTTTAGCAGGCTTCAAGACAACCGTTGCCGTGGTGGAGTCGCCTTTGGCAGGTGTGGTGCCGGGGCACTGGCTAGAAATCGATCGCCAGTCCCTGAGTACGGCGCAAATTGAGTCACTGCTGGCCAACAACGCCCAAGCCCTCGATGCGCTGCAATATCTGCTTAATGCGACGTTGAATTTGGGGCGATCGCGGGAGGAGCAAACGGCTTTTACCTTGGAACTGGCGGGCTATCGCCGTGCCCGTTATCGCCAGTTGCAAAAGATTGCCCATCGGGTGGCGGCTCGGGTCCTCGACACTGGTAAACCCGTTGAAATTCGCTCCCTTTCAGCAGCAGAGCGGCGTGTTGTTCATAGTCTCATTAGGCTAGAGAGCGATCGCCTGGAAACCTTTAGCCACGGTGAAGAACCCGATCGCCGCTTGGTGGTGCAGTTAGCCCAAGGGACTGAGGCCGAGGTGACGGCTGATGCGCTGGAGCAAGTATAGACCCAAAATGGAGTTGCCGCTCTTGTCGAGGGGTGGGCTATAGCAGGCGATCGCCCCCTGTCGCGGCACAATGGCCAACATCACACCACTGACACCCGATTTCATAGGCAAGCCAATTTCGAGGCCATAGCGGGGGGAGTCCTCGTAGAGGCCACAGGTGAGCATGAGCACATTCACCTGCTGACGATGGCGATCGCTCACCTTAGCCTGGGGCAGTGCTAAGAGGAGACCCAAGCGAGCCACTTCCTCAACGGTTCCTTGGAAACAGCACACCTGATTGTAGATCTCAAGGGCAACCTCTGCATCGGCAATGCGTCCAGACTCCACTAAAAAGTGGGCAAGGGTGCGATTTTGCCAGTTGGGATGGCGATGGACTGCCCCTAAGACCTCCTGGTCCACCTCGAATTGTGTACCAGCACACTCATTAAGCCAAGTTTGAAAGGCCGTGGCACCACCAACATAAGCCAACTGGCCAGCGAGGGCGATCGCCCCACTATTGATCATGGGATTGCGCGGCCAGCCCTGATCGAGGGTTAATTGCAATACCGAGTTATAGGGGTAATCTGAGGGGCGCTGCCCCACCCACGTCCACACCTGCTCCTGCCACAGCGTCAAGGCATACAGCAGTAAGAAGGGCTTAATCGCACTCATCAAGGGAAAGCGCAAACGGGAACGCCCAAGGGTAAACTCTTGCTCCGGTGTAACCACTGCAAAGGCAAAGGCCTCAGACCCCACCTTTGGTAGGCGCTGCAGCGGTTCCCCCCTGGGAATTTCTGTGGCAGCCGCCTCGAGCCACTCTTGGATGAGGTCAGGGTGGAGTTGCCCCAACATGACTGCGCCTAAGCATTGGCATCAAGGGAGAGTTGCTCACTACTGGTCACCCGTCGCCGCCGCCGCCGACCTATGGGCACAGAGGCCTCTGGGGTAGATGCTTCGCCCACAGATTCAGCCTCAGTAGTCACTTCTGGCTCACTGGTCTTGAGTGACTCACTGGTATTGAGCAGCCCAGTGGCAGGAATTGGCTCCACATTCATCGTGCTCACCTCAGGGGAGGGCAGCTCATCAGCAGTCTCTGGGGCCTCCTCTGGTCCTCCCTCACTAACCGGCCGCCCTGTTTTCTGGGGTAGGGGCAGGGGGTCTTGGCCGGGGCGTGCCACCATAACAATTGTTCCCCGCGGATTTTTCACCTCCTCACCATAGAGAACCAAGGGGGAAATCCCCATCTCCGCATAGACCGCCTGCTCTTGATCCGTCATTGTTACGGTAATCACTTCCGCCGGTTCAGAGCGGCTCGGACGGGCAGGGCGCACCGGCCGGCTCTCCACTTTAACCACTGGCGGCGGGGCTGCTTCTGGCGGTGTGGTAACCACCTTGCGGCCATTGCCATTTTCAGGGGTACGGCGAGGGCTGCGTGGGGTTGGGGGATGACTACTGCGGGAAGAACGCGGGCGAATACCCCCCACCGCTTGATAGTCAGGGTGGTTAATGAGTTGGGTTTCAAGGCTGCTACTGGCAAAGCCGTTGGGCTCAGTGCGAGGTTCTAAACTGCGGCGTGGTTCTGGTGGACGCGGTATCGGCGATCGCTCAACAATTTCGCCGGGGCTATCCTCCGGTTCACCGGGTAAATGCACCAAGTGACCCAAGCCACCGCAGGCACTACAGGGACGACCAAAGAGTTCATAGATATTTTGCCCTTGGCGTTTGCGGGTCAGCTCCACCAGCCCCAGTTCAGACAGTTGAGCAATTTGGGGACGGGCTTTATCCGCCCGCAGGGCTTTACTAAAGTGCTCCAGCAGTAGCAACTGATCGCGGCGGGAATCCATGTCAATAAAATCAACAATGATCACGCCAGCAATATTACGCAGTCGCAGTTGGCGAGCAATTTCCGTAGCCGCTTCGCAGTTCGTCCACAGTACTGTTTCCCGGGAGGTGGCTGAGCTGGTGAAAGAACCGGAGTTAACATCAATGACCGTCAATGCCTCTGTCGGTTGAATGATGATATAGCCACCGGAGGGCAAATCCACACGGGGTTTAAGGGCTTCACGGATAGCAGCATTCACCCGGAAGTAATCCAAAATGGGAATGGGTTCTTGGTGATAGTCAATGAGAACCCCCACCGGTCTATTGACATTCCAATTTTTCAGGTGCTGTTTGACCCGTTTGACCCCATCTGGAGTATCCACCACAATGCGGTTGACATCGCTGCTATAGACATCCCGCAGCACTTTTTGGATAAAGTCATCATCCCGCCCCAAAAGCTGGGGCGGACGGCTGGCGGCCGCTTGCTGTTGAATCGTTTCCCACTGCCGTTGCAGGAGTTCAAGATCTTCAAGAATGGCCTCTTCGGAGACCCCCTCGGCCTCTGTGCGCACCAGTAGTCCCATGCCAGCGGGCTTGACCAAAATACCCAAGGCGCGTAGCCGATGCCGTTCCGCCTCATTGGTAATCCGTCGCGATAGATTCACCCCCCGACCGTAGGGCATCAGCACAAGATAGCGTCCGGGCAACGATATATTTCCTGTCAGCCGCGGCCCCTTAGTGCCCGTGGGTTCCTTCATCACCTGAACCAGTACTTTTTGCTGTGGTGCCAGCAATTCTGTGATTGCCCCAGCAGTTCGCTTCAGGCGCAATGGGCCAAGGTCACTGACATGGATGAAGCCATTGCGGGAGGCATCCCCCAAGTTAACAAAAGCAGCATCAATGCCCGGCAGGACATTTTCAACAACGCCAAGGTAGATGTCCCCCACCTGATGGGTTCCCGTGGCTACGATTAATTCTTGGATTTGATCTTCGGCAAAGACTGCCGCTAGCCGATGTTCCTCGGCAATAATAATTTGCTTAGGCATCCATGATCCTTAGAATTTCTTAACAAAATAAACGTCAGCATGAATTGGCTAAAGGCATCTCGCACAGTGCTTAGCCACTCTTGCCCCTGTAAGGGACGTGTGCAAGTTTGGCTTTAAGATGGTTGGGAAAAAGGTTCCTGTAGAGGCGGGTTGGCATTGGAACGCAAAATGCAGCTGTGGTGATACCTAAAAAATTCTGCACGATCTGCAGAAAGGAAAGATGTCACCCCATGCCAGCCTTTACAAAGGTCTATGCTTAACCTTGGGTCTCTTAAGCTATAGAGGTTAAGCAAAAGGGATTTTCTACAGTACTTTTAATGTTCCCTGATTATAGGGGTCTCTGTCAAGATTGGCTAGGGAATCTTGCAAAGATTTTCACCCTCGCTGCCCCTAACCCTTTTGAGCACAAGCAGAGTGTGCCACTTTGCAAACCTGATAGGACACTTTGGCGATCGCCCACAAAGCTGCTACAACTATAGGCATCTGTTATTAAGCGTTTTGGCTAGAAAATTAGCCACATTCAGGAGAATTGCCCATGGGAGTCCACATCAAGCAGGCAGTGGAAGTCGCAACCTATATCATCTCACAACGCCTACAGGGCAAAAAGCGCTTTCCCCTCACCTTGATGCTTGAGCCTCTCTTTCGCTGTAATCTGGCCTGTTCGGGTTGCGGTAAAATTCAGCATCCCCTTGAAGTCCTGCGCAAATATCTCACCCCGGAGGAGTGCTTCCGGGCGGTTGAGGAATGTGGTGCGCCAATTGTCGCCATTCCCGGCGGGGAACCCCTGCTGCACCCACAAATTGATGAAATTGTCAGTGGCTTGGTGGCGCGGCGGAAGTTTGTTTACTTGTGTACCAATGGTATTCTCCTAGAGGAAAATCTCCATAAGTTCAAGCCCTCCCCCTACTTTAGCTTCAGCGTTCACCTCGATGGTCTGCGGGAGTGGCACGACAAATGCGTGGCTCGTAAAGGGGTCTTTGACACGGCTGTAAAAGCAATCAAAGCGGCTAAGGCCAAGGGCTTCCGTGTTACCACCAACACGACGATTTTTGAAGGGGTGGATCCCAAGGAAATCCAGGAATTCTTTGATTTTGTCAGTTCCCTGGGGGTAGACGGCATGATGATCTCCCCCGGCTATGCCTACGAATGGGCACCGGATCAGGAGCACTTCCTCAAGCGGGAGCAAACCCGTGCCCTCTTCCGTGAAATTCTTGCCCCCTACCGTGCAGGTCAGAAGAAGTGGAATTTCAACCACAATCCCCTGTTCCTTGATTTCCTTGTGGGTGAAAAGGACTACGAATGTACCCCTTGGGGCATGCCCAGCTATAGTGTGCTCGGTTGGCAGAAACCCTGCTATCTCCTCAATGAGGGACACTACAAGACTTGGCAGGAACTGATTGAAAATACCGATTGGGATAAGTATGGCCACAAAAGTGGCAATCCCAAGTGCCGTGACTGCATGGTGCACTGTGGTTATGAGGCCACGGCTGCCATGGATGCCTTTAATCCAGCCAATATGGTCAAGGCGGCGAGCAGTCTTTTCTAACGCGGGCGCATCAGTTGCCAACGTTGCTCTGCAGTTGTGACGGCGGCTTTCGGGGTTGATTTTCCCAGGAGAACGCTTTCGAGCGCTCGCCCAAGGGTTTGGGAAAAGCGGGCATAGCCACGAAAGTTGGGGCGTGCTTGAGCCGCTGCCATCTGATCCAAAAAGACACGGAGGGCAGGTTGCTGTGCCACAAAGGCTCGATAGCGATCGTTGGTACGCACCCGTTCATTGATGGGTAAATACCCTGTGCCCAAAGCCCACTCCGTTTGAAATTCTTCACTGAGAACGTAGTTCAAGAAGGCTAGAGCTGCCTCTTCCCGTTGGGGCGTTGAGCGAAAGACAAAGAGATTTTCGCCCCCCAGGGCGGTGGCAGGGGTCTTGAGGGCAGGCATGGGGAGGACGCCAAAATCCACCCCCGACTGTTGTAATTGCCCCAGGGTCCAAGGCCCTGTAATCTGCATCGCCACCTCACCACGGATAAATTGATCCAGTTCATAGCCCCGTTCCGGAGCGGAGAGTATCGCTAGGCCCCGCTGTCGCAGGCGTTGCCAAAACTCAAGGGCGGCCATCGCGGCTGGTGTGTCAATGTGGGCGGTTTCTGGGGTTTCTCCGAGACTGCCCCCGGCACTCCAAAAGAAGGGCAACCAACTAAAGACGGCAAATTCTCCCTGGCCAAGGGGAAGGAGCAGTGGGGTGATGCCCTGGGCCTTTAGGGTTTGGCTCACCTGCTCTAGTTCTTGCCATGTGCTGGGTAGTGTTTTAATGCCAGCAGCAGCGAATAAACTCGGACGATAAAAAATTCCAAGGTTGTTGGTGGCAAAGGGAATTGACCAGTAATGGTTACCGTAGCGCATGGTTGGTATCAGGGCAGGACTGACTTGGTCACGGTAGGGGGAAGCTTGCCACCAGTCATCCAGGGGACGCAGGGCCCCCAGCTCAACAAATTGTCCCGTGATCGTGGGGTTATACCAGAGCAGATCTGGGGCGGCATTGCCCACGACTGCTGCTAGAATTTTCGGCAACTGCTGGTCGGGTTGGCCAACGTAGAGGGCTTGGACATGAATCTGGGGATGGCGGGCATTGAAGCGATCCACAAGGCGCTGGAGTACGACACGGTTAGGGGGTGGGTTGACCCCATGCCAGAACATCAGTTCAATTGGCTGCTCGGATTGGGTCGCTGTTGTGCAACCGATGAGCACTAGGGCTAGGAAACCCAGCAGGAGTGCAAACCAGCCGCGTCTATTGCAGACGGTCAATTGTGCGGTATTGAATGGCTTCCGCCACATGGGCAGAGGTAATTGTTTCACAGTCGGCCAGATCAGCAATGGTACGGGCTACTTTTAGGATACGGTCTGTGGCTCGCGCCGATAGCCCCAGTTGGGCGATCGCCCTCTCTAGGAGATGGATCGAAGCGTCATCCAAGGAACACCACTGGCGCAGATGGTGACTTTGCATTTGGGCATTGCAGTGCACATTGGGCTCCTCGGCAAACCGCTGTTGTGCTCGCGATCGCGCTGCCAAAACTCGCTGCCGCACTGTGGCTGAATCTTCCCCTAGGGGTTGGCGGGTCATTTCCTCTGGTTTGAGGCGGCTGACACTCACTTGTAAATCAATGCGATCCAACAGGGGGCCAGAGAGCTTTGCCCAATACTGCTGTCGCTGGCGCGGTGAGCAGGTACAGGGTTGCACTGGATCACCATAGTAGCCACAGGGGCAGGGATTTGTACTGGCCACTAGGGTAAATTGAGCCGGAAAAACCACCGATTGGCGGGCGCGCGCAATGCTGACTTGGCCATCCTCAAGGGGCTGCCGCAGCAGCTCCAAGACATCCCGCTTGAATTCCGTCAATTCATCGAGAAAGAGCACCCCCCGATGGGCCAGGGAGATTTCCCCGGGCCGCGGATAACTGCCACCCCCCACCAGGGCAGCACCGGAGGCAGAATGGTGAGGACTACGAAAGGGGGGCTCCTGGAGCAATTGCCCTCGTTCTTTGAGCAAGCCAGCAACGGAATGAATTTTCGTGACTTCAAGGGCTTCTGCAAAGGTCAAGGGGGGCAAGATTGTTGGTAACCGCCGCGCCAACATTGTTTTGCCACTCCCCGGTGGCCCGACAAAGATCAAATTGTGCCCACCGGCGGCGGCAATTTCTAGGGCACGCCGGGCCTGATACTGCCCCTTAACATCCTTGAGATCAACGGTAAATTGCGGTGAGGCAGCGGCAGCCCAACAGGGGGAGGGGGTAGCCGGCGATCGCGAGCTAGGGTCATGCAAAAAGGCTACAACTTCAGCGAGAGTGTGGCAACCATAGACCTTTAGCCCCCCCACGAGGGCTGCTTCCGTGGCATTGGCTGTGGGCACCACGAGGCCGGTGATGCCTTGGGCCTGGGCTGCCAGGGCGATCGCCAGTACCCCTGCCACGGGTTGCAAAGTCCCATCGAGGGACAGTTCCCCGAGAAAAAGATGGTCGCCGAGTAAATCCGTTGCCACCTGTCCTGAAGCGGCCAAGATGCCAATACTAATGGGGAGATCAAAGCTGGGGCCTTCTTTGCGTAAATCGGCGGGGGTGAGATTGACGAGAATTTGCCCCATTGGGAAGCTAAAACCAGCGTTACGAATGGCCGCCCTAACGCGCTCCCGTGCCTCTTGAACGCCAGCATCCGGCAGACCCACCACCACCGTCCTCGGTAGGCCGCCGGAAACATCCACTTCGACGCCGACGGGAATTGCGTCAATTCCTACAACAGCAGCACTCCAAACCCGCGCCAGCATAGCCTTAAAATCAGAAAGAGCACCGACGACTGGCCGTGTTTCGTCTCGGTGCCCTTAACTGGTTCGCTCCTCACACACTTAATGACCTTAGCAGAAAAATCCTCGATTTGTCACCCCTGCATAGGAACTTCATGAAGTTGATTTGCAAAAGCCCAATTTCTGCCTCCAGTTTTAGCGGAGGCTGCCCAAGGTGTGCCGCCAAGCCAACTCTTTGCTGATAATTTCGAGCGATCGCTGCTCAGTACCCGTGAACAGGGGTGTAATGGTTTCGAGAATTTGGGCTAACAGCGGTGCTGCATAGTTCCCCGTTGAGCGTAACAAATGGGCATAGTAGCGAAACTGGGCTTGACCTTCGGCATTGCGATGAAAGGCCAGCACCTCCGCAGTCGTCAATTGCCACACGGGTGTATTGACGGGCACCACAAGAGTGGGCATCCCCTGCTGGCCGTAGGTTCCCCCCGCCCCAGTAACCAAATGACCAATCAGGGCAATCCAGAGGAGTGTGCGGGTTTCACTGACTAAATCGGGACTGAGAAAGGTGTCGGCACTGCTGGTGAGGCGAGGGCTGAGCTGATGGAACTGGGGATTCAACAGTTGAGAGTTATAAATGACCCCGACCGCCCAGTGGCGCTGCTCATCCTCAAGCTTGACAAAACGACCAAAGCCATAGTCTTCTGGGGCGGGGGGGTGGGGCACATCCAAGCGATCCACCAGTTGTGCTACATAATCGCAGTGGGCGTTGGACTTGACGATGTGTCCGAGGTAGATGGCCTGCTCACTCATGGCTTGGGGCTAAGACACGCTGTTGAATCTCAATGAGTTCTTGAATACCTTGGCGGGCGACATCGAGAAGGCGATCGAGGGTTCCCCGGTCGAAGGAACCCATCTCCGCTGTGCCCTGAACCTCAATGAATTGACCACTGCCTGTCATCACCACATTGAAGTCTACACTGGCCGCCACATCCTCAGCGTAGCTCAAATCCAGATAGGGTTCATCATCAATCAGACCCACGGAGACTGCCGCCACTTGATGACGCAGGGGAGATTTGCGGAGGACCCCCTGCTGAAGAAGGGCACTAAGGGCATCCACAAGGGCAATGTAGCCACCCGTAATCGCCAGCGATCGCGTGCCTGCATCGGCTTGAAGCACATCGGCATCCACAATGAGTGTGCACTCCCCCAGCAAGGATAAGTCCACCGCGGAGCGTAAACTGCGACCAATGAGGCGCTGAATTTCTTGGGTGCGCCCAGAGAGTTTGAGGAATTCTCGCTCTTGGCGTGGCCGGGTTGCACTTGGCAGCATACGGTACTCTGCGGTGAGCCAGCCTTGGCCCGTGCCTTCTAAAAACTTGGGTACCCCCTCTTTGAAACTGACGGTGCACAGCACTTGAGTTTGCCCCGCTTGGGCGAGCACCGATCCTAAGGCAAATTGGGTAAAGTGCCGCTGAAACTGGTGCGATCGCAATTCCTGTGGTTGACGGCCATCGGGTCGCTGCCAGCCCATGGTTGATCCCCTCCCAATCACCTTCCCTATTAGACCTTATTTTGTCGAGTTGACGCCAGACCCTCCCCTTGGGCGATCGCTCGCCGATCAGAGATAATGTAGCTATTGCTACACGCTATACTCTTTTGCCAATGCTAAATAAAGATTAGCCTGTTGCCATCACGAAGGAGTTTGACATTGAAAAAGGTAGAAGCCATTATTCGTCCCTTCAAACTCGATGAAGTTAAGATCGCCCTTGTCAATGCAGGTATTGTCGGCATGACCGTCTCCGAAGTGCGCGGCTTTGGGCGGCAAAAGGGGCAAACGGAACGGTATCGTGGCTCGGAATACACGGTGGAGTTTTTACAAAAGTTAAAAGTTGAGATTGTTGTCGAAGACAATCAAGTGGACATGGTCGTGGCGAAAATTATTGAAGCTGCCCGCACAGGCGAAATTGGCGACGGTAAGATTTTCGTCACCCCCGTAGAGCAGGTCATTCGCATTCGTACCAGTGAAAAAGATCACGAGGCGGTCTAGGGGTGGATGCCGAAGATCTCTGGCCAAACCCAGCTTCTGGGAGTCATTGGTGACCCGATTGAACACACCCTCTCACCGGCAATGCACAATGCCGCGCTGGAGTATTTGGGGTTGAACTATGTCTATGTGCCCTTTTGGGTCAAGCCACAGCAGTTGGGGGTGGCGATCGCTGGCCTAGAGGCCCTGAACGTCGTTGGCTTTAATGTCACCATTCCCCACAAGGAAACCATTCTTCCCTATTTAGCGGATGTCAGCGACCTCGCCCAGCAGGTGGGAGCAGTCAACACCGTCTATCGCAGTGAAAAAGGATGGGTGGGTACTAATACCGATGTGCATGGCTTCTTGGCACCCCTGCGGCAACAATCCTGCCTCTGGTCGGAAATTGCTGTTTTAGTCTTGGGCTATGGCGGTGCGGCGCGAGCCGTGGTCACCGCCTGTTATGACTTGGGCTGCCGGCAGATCTATATCAGTGGTCGCCAAAGGGAACGGCTAGGGGCCTTTGTTGCCAGTTGGCCACAGATCACCCTCCATCCCCTTTTATGGTCAGAGCGAGCCACCTGTTTGGCAAAAATCAGCCTTGTGGTCAATACCACTCCCATTGGTATGAGTCCCCATACGGGCGCCACCCCCCTAACAGCCGAAGACTTGGCAAAATTACCCGCCACTGCCATTGTCTATGACCTCATCTACAAGCCTCGCCCCACCCTGCTTTTGCAATTGGCGATGGCACGGGGACTGCAAACCTTCGACGGCCTTGCCATGCTTCTCCATCAAGGAGCGGCAGCCTTGGAGTACTGGCTTGGCCAACCCGCCCCCACTGCCATCATGGCCACTGCCCTTGAAACTGCCCTAGGGACGGAGAAATAACATGGTACCTTGGCCCTCAGAACTGCTGTGGTTATCCGTGGTGTTGCTGGTGTCGCTCCTTATTTCCCTAGGGATTAAATTTGCTGCACCCCTCTATCCCTTGCCGCCAAGTTTTGGTGTGATTGCCTTGCTACTCCTTTTACCGGCAATGTTGATGGCAATGGTTTTACTGATCCTCAACCAAAGCGATAGCCAAAACCCCGCACCGTAAGAATGTACTGGGGATGACTGGGGTCGGTTTCAATTTTCTCCCGCAGCCAGCGGATGTGGACATCAACCGTTTTGCTGTCGCCAACAAAGTCAGGACCCCACACCTGATCCAATAACTGCTCCCGTGGCCACACACGGCGGGGGTGACGCATAAACAGCTCGAGCAGTTTGTATTCTTTGGGGGAGAGATTGAGCTCCTCGCCCCGCAGGGTGGCGCGGCATTCTTGGGGATAAAGACACAGATCGCGAAAGCGCAGAACCGGTGGTAGGGTAGCCTGTTGAATTCGTGTCCGCCGCAAGAGGGCGCGGCAGCGGGCCAGCATCTCCCGCATGCCAAAGGGCTTAGCCAAGTAGTCATCGGCACCAATTTCAAGGCCAACCACTCGATCAATTTCACTGCCTTTGGCGCTGATCATGAGGATGGGAACTGTGCAGCCTTGACGGCGAATTAGTCGGCACAGATCCAAGCCATTGATGCCCGGTAGCATGACATCTAGGATGATCAAACACACCTCTCCCTGTTCAGGAGAAGTCTCCCTCAACAGATAGGTATGAATGAGATTGAGGGCTTCATAGCCATCGCTGGCCACAAGGGTATGGTAGCCTTCCTCCTGCAAAGCCAGAACAACGGTTTCCCGAATCAGATCTTCATCTTCAATCACTAAAATGTTGGCAACTGCGGCTGGTAGGACACCAGCAGTCTCCGGGGGTTCGGCAACGGTCTCAGTAGAGAGCATAGAAAACCGTCATAGTGCTTGGTTGGCTTTATTCTATCACCGAGATCTGCTGTCCCTATTCGTTCTTAAAGTTCATTGGACCCTTATAGTTACTGAGCCGGCTCAGTTCACTCAGCGATCGCGTGCCGGAATAAAGTTGATCATTAATTTCCCATGTGGGATAGGCCTGAATTCCCTTAGCGCGGCAGCGTTCCACTTGGGGATTGGCACCATTGGGGTCACATTCCACATAGTTGAGTTCTCGTACCGCTTGCTTGCCAAAGAGTTCCTTTTGAGCGTGACAGTGGCTACACCAATAGGCACCATACATGACCGCTCCCACTTGGGTGAGATGGCGAGCGAGGGCAACTTCCGCAGCACCTGAGGTATTGACAATGGGGATGCCGGGGCCGTCAGGGTTGGCCATGCGGCTGTTGTAAATGCCAAATACCCCCACCAAGGTAATCACAGCAACAATGACACCGTTAAAAAAGAGTTGACCGCGATCGCTCCATTCCCGACCAAGAATTGTCAAGATCAAAAATGTCAAGCTAAAGATGGCGGAGGCAATGCAATAGGGACAAGTGGCCTTAATCTCTGTGAACAAGATATACATTAGATAACTGCTGAAGCTGGCCATGGCCGTTGCCCCAAGAAAGAGCAAAAGCCAAGTGGTGTTTTCAGCAGTGCGGCGGAGTTCTTTTTGCTGCGGCTGGTTCAACAACAGGGGCAAGGCCGCCAAGGACAGCATCCCCGTGTAGGCAACAAACCCAATCAGGGAGAGGGGGAGGCCAAACACAGTTGCCCAAGGGCTATTGAGGACCACATCGCAGCCCGATGTGGGGCAGGCTACCTCTGCATTAGTGATCTTAGTGATCGTCAGGTAGGCAGTTACCATCATGCCAGCAAGGGCAACCCCGCCAATTAACCACCGCGACCAACGATGAATCCAAGGGGTGGAGCGTCGTCGAACCATAGGTGAGCCTCCGCGTTCAATCACTTTTAATCATACGAGATTTTTAATCATACGGATTGCTCGACAGCACCGCTTGGGCATTACGCCGCCATTGGGCTGATTTAATTCGCCGTAGGGCAGAACCACGGGTCAGTTCATCCCATGCGGCATCGCTGAGGGTCGCCAGTTCCTCTAGGGAAGTCTGCAAGAGGGGCGATCGCGCCGCAAAGTCCTCCACATCCGTAGGTTGAGCAAAGCGTTGATTCCACGGGCACACCTCTTGACAAATGTCGCAGCCGGCAACCCAGCCCTCTAAGTGAGCAGCAATGGCGGCGGGGAGTTCGGGGGCACGGCTTTCGATCGTGTGGTAGGCAATGCAGCGGTTGGCATCCACCACATAGGGTTCGACGATGGCACCGGTGGGACAGGCGGCCAAGCAACGGGTACAGGTGCCGCAGTGGTTGGTGTGGGGGCGATCGCCCGTTAACTCCAAGGTGGTGATTAATTCTCCCAAGAGAATCCAGGAACCATACTGCCGCGAAATGACATTACTGTGCTTGCCAATCCAACCAATTCCAGCTTGCTCTGCCCAAACTTTGTCCTGCACAGGGCCTGTATCCACATACCAGCGGTAATCCATCTCAGGTACCTGGGACTGAAGCCATTGCCCCAGTACTTGCAAGCGTTTTCCCAAGACCCGGTGGTAATCTCGCCCCCAGGCATAGCGGGCAATTTTCACCTTCGGAGGCGGCTGTGGATCGGGCTGATAGTAATTGAGGGCAACAGAAATCACCGATTTTGCTCCCGGTAGGACAGCTTGAATCTTCTGTCGCCGCGGGTTCGCCATCCACGCCATCTCCCCTTGGAAGCCTTGGGCTAACCAACGTTGTAGGGCAGCTACCCCAGAAGGATGGTCATCAGTATAGGTGCGCAAATCCACAATCCCCACCCGATGGAACCCCAACTGATGGGCAAACTCCTTAATCGCAGCAGCAGTAACCATAGAGAAATAATATCTTGCTCCTGGGGAAAGGGCTGTAGGATCAGGTTGCACCGTTTGCGGAGGGAGTAGCGGAATGTCAGAGACACCACTGGTTGCCATTGTCATGGGCAGTGATTCCGATTTGCCCACCATGCAGGGGGCGATCGCCATCTGTGAACGCTTTCGCATTCCCCATGAAGTCGCTATCCTCTCAGCTCACCGCACTCCCCTGGCAATGGCAGAATTTGCTCAGCATGCCCATCAGCGGGGCCTAAAAGTCATTATTGCCGGTGCCGGCGGTGCTGCTCACTTGCCGGGCATGATAGCTTCCCTGACCCCCCTACCCGTGATTGGCGTCCCCGTGCCGAGCCGCCATTTGCAGGGGGTGGACTCCCTCTACTCAATTGTGCAGATGCCGGCTGGGATTCCTGTCGCAACGGTTGCCATTGGCAATGCCCAAAATGCAGGTCTATTGGCCGTCCAACTGTTGGCCAGTCATGATCCAACCTTGCTGGAGCAAGTGATTGCCTATCGTCAAGAATTAGCAGCCACCGTGAGCGCCAAGAATCAAAAACTGCAAACACTGGGGGCTAGCGCTTATCTGCAACAGCAGTAATCTCTGCATCAGGTCCTAGGGAAGAATCCGAAAGCCTTGCCTTTTGCAGATCCTGTCTGAAGAGGGGGAGAATGCGGTGACATTGATCGACAAAACTCACTAACCACGTTTCCAATTGCTGCTGTTGGCTTGAGTTGACCAAAACCTCCTGAGGCGGTAGAGGACCGTGGTAGGTAATGGAACCGTCATCGCTGACAAGGAAATCAGCACACCAGCTACTAGGGGGGCGTGAGGCTCGCCAGTAATTGGCAACAATTCTGCTGCCTAGATACTTTTGAGCTACTTTGCTAACGCGATTCAAGTGCCCCAGTAACTGAGCCAGTTGCAGCGGCGCCTGAGCAGCAGAAGCGGCGGTCATCCCAGAGGGAGCACCCTCTGGTGGTGGTGTCACCCCCAAGATATGGAATAGTTTTTGTTCTAGACTTTTTAGCTGCACAGAGGCATCGAGATTCCCCGCAGCGGTGCGACTGAGGGAGCGGTGCAGCCGCACAATCATTTCCACTGCTGCCAATTCTGAAGGAGCTAAAGATTCAAGGCGAGAAAGAATATCCTGCTCCTGATGCTGCGCTGCTTTTGCCAAATTCTGCTCTAGCCACGCCAATGGATCGCTGCCTTGATTGAGCAAACGTAGGATGTAATGCCGAGTCATTGGTGTCAGTGGGGTTCCCATAGTTCTTGTCTTTCTCTGAGGGATTCACGGGCTTAGTTGCCATGTTAGGGAAGATCAGGAACTTATCAACCCGTGACTCCAAAAATTAGGAGAGCAAGAAGCGTTGGCGCTCTAGTGAACCCCCGCGCAGGGGATGAAATTGAATTAGAATATACATACTCGAATTCACTGTGCTGCTTTCCCGATCGCCTGCCGCCATGAACGCTTTTGCACCTAGCTTGCCGACGGATATTGAATTACCCAATTGGTTAGCGACGTGCCTGCAAAATCCAAATCCTGAGAATGGGGATGATTTGGTCTGTCGAGCGTTTCAATTTGCCTATGACTTGCACCAAGGACAGCGGCGGGCCTCAGGGGAACCCTACATTGCCCATCCTGTGGCAGTGGCCAGTATTTTGCGGGATTTAGGGGGTGGGCCAGCCCTCTTGGCGGCGGGGTTGCTCCACGATGTGATTGAGGATACTGCTGTTACCGCAGAGGAGCTAGCAGCCAATTTTGGAGCTGAGGTGCGGCAACTGGTGGAGGGGGTCACCAAGCTCTCGAAGTTTAACTTCTCTAGTAAAACGGAGCGGCAAGCGGAAAGTTTCCGGCGCATGTTTTTGGCGATGGCCCAGGATATTCGTGTCATCGTCGTCAAGCTGGCCGATCGCCTGCATAATATGCGCACCCTTGAGTATCTGCCGGAAGATCGCCGCCGTGCTATTGCCCAAGAAACCCGTGATGTCTTTGCTCCCCTGGCCAACCGCTTGGGGATTTGGCGGATCAAGTGGGAACTCGAGGATTTGGCCTTTAAGTACCTGGAGCCAGAGGCCTACCGCCGCATTCAAGAATTGGTGGCCGAAAAGCGCGCCAATCGCGAGGCCCAACTGCAGCAGGCAATTCAAATTCTTCAGGAGCGGTTATCGGGGATGGGCTTTGGCTACCTAGAAATTAGTGGCCGTCCCAAGCACCTCTACAGCATCTACCAAAAAATGATGCGGCAGCAGAAAGAATTCCATGAAATCTATGATATAGCGGGCATTCGCATCCTTGTGGCCACAAAGGATGAGTGCTACCGTGCCCTGGCGGTTGTCCATGACTGTTTTCTTTCGGTGCCGGGGCGGTTCAAGGACTACATTAGCCTACCCAAACCCAACCAGTATCAATCGCTGCACACCGTCGTGATTGGTCTTGGTGGCCGCCCCTTGGAGGTACAAATTCGCACCTTGGCGATGCACCATGTCTCTGAGTATGGAATTGCTGCCCACTGGAAGTACAAAGAAACGGGTCACTCCTTGCCGCAGCAGTGGAGTGTCCAAGATCAAAAATTTACGTGGCTACGGCAACTGCTGGATTGGCAAAATGACCTCAAGGATGCCCAGGAATATCTTGACAGCATTCGCGATGATCTCTTTGATAAGGAGGTCTATGTTTTTACGCCCCAGGGGGATGTCCTTGCCCTGCCGCAGGGGGCAACTCCCCTTGACTTTGCCTACCGTATTCACACCGATGTCGGGAATCACTGTGCTGGGGCACGGGTGAATGGTCGGATGGTGCCCTTAGATACCCCCCTGCGCAATGGCGACATTGTCGAAGTGCTCACTCAAAAAACAGCTCACCCCAGTTTGGATTGGTTGAACTTTGTTAAAACAACAACGGCCCGCAATCGTATTCGGCAGTGGTACAAGCGATCGCGCCGCGATGAAAATCTGCAACGGGGACGGGAATTACTAGAGAAAGAACTGGGTAAAGCCGGTTTGGAAGCCCTCCTGAAGTCACCGCAAATGCAGCAGGTGGCAGAGCGCAGCAACTACCAAAGCGTGGATGACCTCGTGGCCGCCCTGGGCTATGGTGAAATTACGCTGAATTTAGTGGTAAATCGGCTGCGGGCCATGACCCTGGCACGTCCAGAGGCAACTCCACCGGAACTGCCTTCGGAATCTGCTCCTGTTAACCGGGTACCAGCGACCACAAAACCCAGTGATTCTCCGATTCTAGGGGTGGAGGGCTTGGTGTATCACATTGCTGGCTGTTGTTGTCCTGTGCCCGATGAGCCGATTATTGGCGTGGTGACGCTGGGCAGTCGGGGTATTTCTATTCATCGTCAGGGCTGTAGCAGCCTAGAGTCGGTGTCGAGCGATCGCCTGATTCCGGTTAGTTGGAATACCAAAGTCAATCAACACCGTCCCCAAACCTACCCTGTGGATGTGCAAATTGAGGTAATTGATCGCGTCGGTATTCTTAAGGATATTTTGACCCGTTTAACCGATCATCAAATTAATGTGCGGCGAGCCAATGTCCACACGCATCCGACGGGCACGGCAACGATTGATTTGTGTATTGATATCGTGAATGCCAAGCAGTTGGATCGGCTCTTGGTGCAAATTAGAAAAATCACTGATGTCCTCAACATTCGCCGCCGTCAGTCAACGGAAGGCAGTTCTCCCTAGGTATCTCCCTAGGTAGGATCGTCGGCTCCCAGCCCCCTAAGGACGATTAAGGAGACGATTAAGGAAATGCGTTTGTGACATCACTCCTTCTGGAACCCCTACAGCAGTACCCAGCAGAAGCTCTTGCCCCAACGTTGGCTGCCCTGCAAAAGACGCAAACAGTCTTGCCACCGCCTCATCCTGTGTGGTTGGTTTCTACCAGTGTCTGGCAACAGTTGCGCTCTGGCGTCATTCCCCTGTGGCAAGCAGCCTGCGATCGCTGGCAGGAGCGACCGCCCACTGCGGCGGATTTCAAGGCACTGGCTTTGGAGATGACCCATCAATTACCGCCCTTGGATGGGGGAGAGTTAGAAACCGTTTTTGCTGAGTGTCATCGCTTTTGGCAACAACAGGGGGGCGACTGTCATCTGGTTCTCACCACCTATCTTTGGCAGGGTGCTGTGGACTTACCTTGGGGGCTGGGTCGTGGCACAGTCTTAAATGATCCCAGTTTGCCCCTATGTCATCAGGAGATCGAAGCTGCCTTTGCTGCCCTTGTTCAAGCCAAGAATCTCTATACCTATTGGCAGCAGGGATGGGATTTTTGTCAGCTCAAGGCGCTGATCTTGCTTTACCCCCTCAGTACCATTGTTGCTTCAGGCTGGTGGACAGGGAGGGAGTCAAGGTTGAAGGCGATCGCCAGCGGTGTGGCTCTACCCCATCAAGGCATTCCCCTGCCCCCAAGGGGAATTGAGCTGACGCCCGCCGAGGAGCAGCGCCTGCAGCAGGCCTGTCGCGGGGCACTGTCCCATCTCTGGCTTTGGCATCGCAGCCAGACACAGGTTTGGTGGGGACAGTGTTTGCCGGAGCCTCTGCCGGTTGCCCCCTTGCCGCCGGCGGTAGAGCATACTCTACTTGCAAAAGGAATTCCCGCTGCTGGAGGGCAGGCGATCGCCCCTGCCATTGTGGTCACCGACCCCTGTGCCCCGGCTGCTGTGGCTGGACGGATTTTGGTGACCAAAAGTATTCCTCCCCACTGGTTGCCCCTCGTGAATGCTGCCGTTGGTGTGATTTGTGAGCAGGGAGGGCTAACGAGCCATGGGGCAATTCTGGCACGGGAATTGGGCCGGCCGGCGGTGGTGGGGGTGGCCAATGCCACACAGCAGATTCGTTCGGGAATGACGCTGTTTCTTGATGGTCACCGGGGAGCGATCTATCAACTGCCCCCAGAGCCATTGCCGCTGCTGGCTACTCCCCCTCCGCAAACGCCCTCACCCCCGGCGGTTAAGCAATTGCCCCTGCAGGTCATGGTCAATGTGAGTCAAGTCAGTGCCCTACGGCTATTGCGATCGCTCCCCTGTGATGGCATTGGCCTGTTGCGCTCAGAGCTGATGTTACTGGCTTTTTTGGAGCATCGCCATCCCTGTCATTGGTTGGAGCAGGGGGAAGCTGAGGAGTTGCGCGATCGCTGGGTGCAGCACCTGTGTGAATTTATGCGGGCGATCGCCCCCCGTCCCCTCTTTTACCGCACCTTGGATTTACGGCCAGCAGATTATCGGCAACTCTTGGGGGGGCATCGCTTTGAACCGGAAACAGATTGGGGGCTGCGGGGGGTGAGTCGCTATTCCCATTGTCCGGAACTATTTCACTTAGAGCTGTCGGCGCTGGCGATCGCCCACCGTTTAGAAACCTGCCCTTTACGCATTGTTCTGCCCTTTGTGCGCAGTGTCCGTGAAGTAACCTACTGTCAACAAGCACTGGCCGAGCATGGCTTTACCCTCAATGCGGGTGTGGAATTGTGGGTGATGGCGGAGGTGCCGGCTATTCTATTTTTGCTGGCTGATCTAGCCCATCTTGGCGTTGCGGGAATCACAATTGGCACCAATGATCTCACCCAACTACTCTTGGGCATTGATCGCGAAACGGCACTACCCGAATTCAATGAAGACCATCCTGCCGTTAGGGGGGCGATCGCCCAACTGATTCAAGGAGCCAAAGGGCATCATTTAGGCTGTAGTCTTTGTGGGGAAGCCCCCGCCCGCTATCCCCATTGGCTGCCCTGGTTAATTGACTTGGGCCTTGACAGTATTTCCGTGAGCCCAGAAGTGGTCAGCCAAGTGTTGAGTCACCTCTAGTGCCCCTCTGCCCCCCAGGGAATCTGACGGGATGGCTGCTTAGAAGCCGTAGTGCTCAATGGCTTCGAGAATTCCTTGGGCATAGTGACCCTTGGCAAAGTAAATGTGGGGGCGATCGCGCAACTTTTCCAATTCCGGACTGTGATTGCCCACAACAACAGCAAGGGTATTCCCTGTCAGCATTTGCTCATCATTGCCAGAATCCCCAGCCACCAATAGTTTTTGCAGCGGATAGCCCCACTTCAGGGCAAGATAGCGCAGGGCGTCGCCTTTCGAGGCACGCAGGGGCAGAATATCTAAGAACTGATTGTGAGAGAAAATAGGCCGACAATGGAGTTTCTGCTGCCGCAGCAGACGCAACACCGGTGTAATGCTGGGGAGAACGGTGGTGTCAACGTTGTAGCTAATTTTGTGGGAGCGTTGATTCTCAGGGGGTTGCAACCTTAGGCCGGCCACATCAGCAAGGGTGTCGCGGACCCGCTGCGGTTCCCAGCGATAGCTAATGTGCTGCTGCCAACTGGTATCGGGAACGAGGTGAGGGCCATAGTAAATTTCACTGCCCACGGACGTAATTAAAACATCGGGGATGGGCACGCCCCATTCATGGAGCACCTCTAGGGTCATTTCTAGGTGACGCCCCGTTGCCACCCCAAAACCCATTTCGGGACGGCGTTGGAGAAGGGTTAATAGTCGCTCAAGGGCGGCGCGATCGCCAATCAAGGTATGGTCAATATCACTAATCAACAGCCGTTCGAGGGTCAGCAGGCGGTTCCGTGTCAGGGTGGTTGGCAGTGGATGAGTCTGGCACTGAAGCGGTTGCCGTTGCACACTCAACACCGGCAACACGGATTTTTCCGCCAGTTGATCCAGGGCTTGCAAATACATCTCCACATGACTGTGCCAAGAGTAGTGGGCCTGTACCCCCTTAAGGCCATTGTCTGCCCAAGTCTGCCACTGACTATCGCTTTGAAAGGCTTGATGCAGAGCGCTGCGAATTGCTTCTAGATCAAGGGCATCAAAGAGCAAACCATTGCGACAGTGGCGGATAATCTCCTGGGGCCCGCCATCCGCCGTGGCCAAAATCGGCAATCCACAGGCAGCCGCTTCAATGAGCGTCAGGCCAAAGGGTTCGGTCAGCGCAGGATTGATAAAAACCCCCCGTTGCTGCGCGGCTAAACGGTACAGATCGGGGACTTCATCGCTCCTGTGGGTTTTCGGATAGGCGACTTTGCCATAGAGATCATAGCGATCCACCAGCAAAAAGAGTTCCATCAAGACTTGGCGAGGGCTGGCCTCCATCTTGCTAATATCGGTGCGATTGCCGAGAACTAAAACGAGATTCGCTCGCGCCTGCAAAAAGCGATCGCTGCCATAGACATTGAGCAGGGCAGCCACATTCTTACGCGGTACCGGTCGAGAGAGGCAAAAGATAAAGGGCTTTTCTGGTTCCACCAAAAAGCGACGCAATTCCTGGCGAAACGGTAAATCCGCTGGAACAGGGGCGGGGTAGAAGCGGCTGGTATCTACCCCCGGCGGAATCACGGCCATCCGTGCTGGGTCGTATTGATCGTAGAGGCGATACTGCTCTTCGACTTCCTGGTGGGTACTCGCAATAATCAGTGCCGCACTGGCAAGGGTTTGCTCCTCGGCTTCGATGCGAGTTGTCAAGTGAAACTGCTCTTCAATGGCATCGGGTTTACTGCCTTGGGCCAGGAGTCGCTGTCGCTTGACCCGTCCGAGGGAATGCCCCGTATGAACAAGGGGAACCCCCAACCAGCCAGCCACACGGCAGCCCACATAACCCGCATCGGCATAGTGGCTGTGGATCACATCGGGCATGCGCCCACTTTGGCGGAGATAGCGTAACAGTTCATCAGCAAAGACATCTAGATAGGGCCAAAGCACTTCTTTGCGCAAATAGCGGCGAGGGCCACAGGCAAGACGAACAATGCGGGCGCGATCGCCAATTCGCTCAATGGGCTGGGCATAGTCGGGACTGACCTTGGCATCGGGAATCAGACGAGTGACCAAATCCACTTGTGCCACACGGGGATGAGCTGCAAGGGTTTTTGCCAGTTCGACCACATAGCGCGTTTGTCCTCCTGTATCGGCATCTCGCCCCAGTTCAAGGCGATCGCCCCGAATCAAACCATGAATACTGATGAGGACAATGTATAATCCCTCTTGCATAGCGGCTCCCTGACTTGATGCCCAACAACCCAATTGGGGGTCATCATCACCCTACTCAAAAACATGAGCATTGTCCAAAAACCCATGGCGGCAATCCCCCCGGCAATTCATCTCAAAGAGGTTTCCTTTGGCTGGTCTCCAGAGGTTTTAGTGCTGGATCAGGTATCGTTAGAAATCCCGCGGGGGCAACTGTGGATGCTCCTAGGCCGCAATGGTAGTGGTAAGTCAACACTGGTGCGTATTTTGGGGGGTCTGTTGCCGCCCCAAAGTGGTGAAGTCTATGTCGAGCAGCCCCTTGGTTTTGTCTTCCAGAACCCCGATCACCAACTGGTGATGCCCAGTGTGGGTGCCGATATTGCCTTTAGTCTCAATGGTGAAGCGCTCAACTATTGGCAGGTGCGCGAGCGCGTCAGTGCTGCTCTGCAAGCGGTCAATTTACAGGGGTTAGAACGCCGTCCCATCTATGCCCTCAGTGGGGGCCAAAAGCAGCGGGTAGCTATTGCCGGGGCGATCGCTCGCCATTGCCGCGTGCTGTTGCTCGATGAACCCACGGCACTCCTTGACCCCGATAGCCAGCGGGAACTTTTGGGCTATGTGCGCCAACTGGTCGACACTCAAGGGATGACGGCGCTGTGGGTCACCCATCGCCTCGATGAACTGGCCCAAGCGGATGGTGCCATTGTTCTTGATCGCGGCAAAGTGATTGGCCAAGGGGCACCTACTGATATGATTCCTCTGCTGCATGCTTGAAGAGCCAACCGTTCCTTCACCAAAAGGAATTTTGCAAACCGCTGGCCCCCTCTTTGGCTGCTATGATCAAAGATTAAAGATATAGAATACCTGCATAGGAATTCCCCTGTAGGATTGAATGATTGCATTAGGAGCGATCGCCATGACTGAATCCCCCCAAACCCCACCCCCCGAAGAACCCACAGCCAAAGCCGGTCGTCCCGCCCGTCGCAGCAATCCCCCCGCCAAGGAAAATAGCGGTCAAATGGTCTCCCTGGCCGAAAAAACGGCGCTTGCCCCCGCAGGCACCACCAAAGCCAGTGACATTGTGGTCTGGCAAACCTTTAATAGCGCCGGCCTACGTCCCATTGAGGCCAGTCCGGTGCAAGTGGTGCACATGATCAAAGATGCCGGCGAGCGGCCTGTGCTCAGCAGTGGCCTGCAAATCTACGACAGCATCAACTCTGCCGGTATCCGCCCCATTGTGGCGAGCAATTTCCGAGTGGTTGAAACCCTTAACATCATGGGGGTGCGGCCAGTGGCGGCGGCTGACTTTGAAATTGTCGAGACAGTGAATTGGATGGGCATTCGTCCGATTACCACCAGTGGCCTACAGATTGCTGAAACCTACTATTCCGCTGGAGAGCGTCCCATCGCTTCGAATATCATTGATGATTCCCCTGTCCTCATGGGCTACCTGGACTAGGGTGACCGTGTTGCCAATTCGCCCTTTTAGATGAGGCAGTAGCAGTCTGGATGGCCATTGATCCCTATCGGCACCTGCTGCGGCCACTGCTTTTTTCGGGGTTGCAGGCGGATCCAGAACTTCTGCACCAGCAGTTTCTCTCTCTCTGTGGGTGGCTCAATCAAGATCGTTCCCTGTGCACTTGGCTACGGCAACAACTCCAGCAATGGTATGCCCTTTCAGACCCTCGCCTAGAGCGGCAGGTGTGGGGATTGCGCTTTCCGAATCCCATTGGCTTGGCAGCGGGCTTTGATAAGAATGGGGTTGCCCGCAGTGTCTGGTCGGCCTTTGGTTTTGGCTTTGCCGAATTGGGCACCGTCACGTGGCATCCGCAGCCGGGCAATCCTCGGCCGCGCCTCTTTCGCCTAGGGAGCGATCGCGCGGTCATCAATCGCATGGGGTTTAATAACGCTGGGGCAGAGGCGATGGCTGCCTCCTTAGAGCGATCGCCCCCAGCCAGTATTCCCATCGGCATTAACCTAGGCAAATCAAAAATTACCCCTTTGGCCGCCGCGAAGGAAGATTACTTAGCCAGTTTTCGCCGCCTCCATCCCCTGGGGGATTATTTCGTGATTAATGTGAGTTCGCCCAACACGCCGGGGCTGCGGGACCTGCAAGCCAAGGAACAACTGGCACCCATTTTGGAAACGCTACAAAGTGCCAATCACCCCCGCAAGCCCCTCCTCCTGAAAATTGCCCCCGATTTGAGTTGGGAACAAATTGCTGCCATTCTTGATCTTGTTCAGGCCTATGAACTTGCTGGGATTGTAGCCACCAATACCACCGTGGCACGGGAGGGGCTGAAAAGCCAGACTATTCCTCAGACGGGGCGATCGCCCGCAGAGGAGGCCGGCGGTCTCAGTGGGGCGCCTTTACGGCAGCGGGCCACCGCCGTGATTCGCTTTATCCACGAACAGACCCAAGGCACTCTGCCAATTATTGGGGTGGGGGGGATTTTCACACCAGAGGATGTGATTGAAAAACTCGCGGCCGGCGCAACACTGGTGCAACTCTACACCGGTTGGATTTACCAAGGACCAAGCCTATTGCGGGAGCTACTCAAAGGACTCTTAGCCGCCGCCGATCAAGAGACACCCGAGAAATAGCCCCTATGCCCTTGTCAAGGGGAGTATTCTGACTGTTAACTTTTCTATAGTATTGTCCCTATATTTTACGAAAGTATAAAAATATGACCGTTTCGCCTGAGCAGATTGACCGCATTGTTTCCAACCAGCACCACGATCCCTTTGAAATTTTAGGGTGTCATCAGATTCAGCAAAATGGCCAATCCGTTTGGGCGGTACGTGCCTACTTACCCAATGCCGAGCGGGTGAGTGTCCTCTGTCCGGAGCAGCGGCAAGAATATCCAATGACACCGGTGCACCACCCTCACTTTTTTGAGTGCCACATTCCCGTAGCGGAACTCAATAACTATCAACTGAAAATCTACGAAAATGGCCACGAGCGGGTTATCTATGACCCTTATGCCTTTCGCTCCCCCAAGTTGACCGACTTTGATATTCACCTTTTTGCCGAGGGCAATCATCACCGCATCTACGAAAAACTGGGGGCTCATCTGCTGACAGTGGATGGGGTAGAGGGGGTCTATTTTGCCGTCTGGGCACCCAATGCCCGCAATGTTTCTGTCATTGGTGACTTTAACCACTGGGACGGCCGCAAACATCAAATGGCACGACGGGGCAATGGCATCTGGGAACTGTTTATTCCCGGCTTGAGCGTCGGCGAGCGCTATAAGTACGAAATCAAGAACCAAGAGGGCCACATCTACGAAAAATCAGATCCCTACGGCTTCTACCAAGAACCGCGTCCCAAGACTGCTTCCATTGTCACCGACCTCAATAGCTACGAATGGGGGGACAGCGACTGGCTAGAAAAACGGCGCCACACCGACCCCCTCAACCAACCGATTTCTGTCTATGAGGTGCACCTAGGATCTTGGCTCCATGCCTCGATGGAGGATCCCCCCATTGGTGCCGATGGCCAACCCCAAGAACCCGTACAGGCGGCAGAACTCAAGCCCTGGGCACGCTTCCT
This sequence comes from Thermosynechococcus vestitus BP-1, assembly GCF_000011345.1. Lineage (NCBI taxonomy): Bacteria > Bacillati > Cyanobacteriota > Cyanophyceae > Acaryochloridales > Thermosynechococcaceae > Thermosynechococcus > Thermosynechococcus vestitus. Next base: position 582,677 of record NC_004113.1, on the reverse strand, counting down.
GACCTATCGTGAATTGGCAGCCAAACTCATTCCCTACGTCAAGGAATTGGGCTACACCCACATTGAACTTTTGCCTGTTGCTGAGCATCCCTTCGATGGCTCTTGGGGCTATCAAGTGACTGGCTACTATGCCCCCACATCCCGCTATGGCAGTCCCCACGACTTTATGTATTTTGTGGATCAGTGCCACCAAAACGGCATTGGCGTCATTGTCGATTGGGTACCGGGGCACTTTCCCAAGGACGGCCATGGGCTGGCGTTCTTTGATGGCACCCACCTCTACGAACACGCGGATCCCCGCAAGGGTGAACATAAGGAATGGGGCACCCTTGTCTTTAACTATGGTCGCCACGAAGTGCGCAATTTTCTCGTCGCCAATGCCCTGTTTTGGTTTGACAAGTACCACATTGACGGTATTCGCGTGGATGCCGTCGCCTCAATGCTCTATCTCGACTATGGCCGCAAAGAGGGAGAGTGGATACCCAATGAATACGGTGGACGGGAGAATTTAGAGGCGGCCAACTTCCTGCGCCAAGTCAACCATGTTATCTTTAGCTACTTTCCGGGGATTCTCTCGATCGCCGAGGAGTCAACCGCCTGGCCGATGGTCTCCTGGCCGACCTACATGGGGGGATTGGGCTTTAACCTGAAGTGGAACATGGGTTGGATGCACGATATGCTTGACTACTTCAGCATGGATCCGTGGTTCCGCCAGTTCCATCACAACAATGTCACCTTCAGTATGTGGTACCACCACAGCGAGAACTTCATGCTGGCACTTTCCCACGATGAGGTGGTTCACGGCAAGAGTCACATCATTGGCAAAATGCCGGGCGATCGCTGGCAAAAATTTGCGAACCTGCGCTGTTTATTTGCCTATATGTTCACCCACCCCGGTAAGAAAACAATGTTCATGGGCATGGAGTTTGCCCAATGGAGCGAGTGGAATGTCTGGAGCGATCTAGAGTGGCACCTGCTGCAATACGAACCCCACCAGCAAATCAAACGCTTCTTTGGGGATCTGAATCACCTCTACCGTTCCCAACCCGCACTCTATAGCCAAGATTTCAAACAGGAGGGCTTTGAGTGGATTGACTGTAGCGATAACCGCCACAGCGTTGTGTCCTTTATCCGCTGGGACAAGGACTACCAAGATTTTGTAGTTGTCGTCTGTAACTTTACACCACAGCCCCATAGCCACTACCGTATCGGGGTGCCTGAGCATGGCTTCTATAGGGAACTGTTTAACAGTGATGCCCGCGAGTACGGCGGCAGCAATATGGGCAACTTAGGCGGCAAGTGGGCAGATGAGTGGCCCTATCACCAGCGTCGCTATTCCCTTGATCTGTGCTTACCCCCCTTGGCAGTGCTCATTTTGAAACTGGATCGGGAGAAAACAGTGGCAGAGCGGGCACGCTATAACCTTCAGTCCTAAAATTTTAAGTCCTAAGTCGCCAGAATTCCCGCTTGAACTTGCCAAAGGCCGTAATAGACTCCCTGCTGAGCCAGGAGTGCCTCGTGGTTCCCTTGCTCGACAATTTCACCGCCCTCAAGAACATAGATGCAGTTGGCATGGCGAATGGTGGAGAGGCGGTGGGCAATGGCAATCGTGGTGCGATGGGCGGTAATCTGGGCCAGCGATCGCTGGATGGCGGCTTCGGTTTCGTTATCCACAGCGGATGTGGCTTCATCGAGAACAAGAATCGGCGGGTCTTTGAGAATCGCGCGGGCGATCGCCAGCCGTTGCCGCTGACCACCAGAGAGTTTTTGACCCCGTTCCCCCACCACCGTGTCATAGCCCTGGGGCAGTTGCTCAATAAAATCATGGGCTTCAGCCAGTTTTGCAGCGTGGATGACATCAGCAAGGGTTGCCCCCGGACTGCCATAGGCAATGTTCTCAAAGACGGTGCCGTGGAAGAGAAAGACATCTTGGCTCACCCAGCCAATGGCTCTACGCAAATCCCGCAGGCAATACTCGCGAATATCTACGCCATCAATGAGGATGCGCCCCTCTTGAACCTCATAGAATCGCAGTAACAATTTCACAAGGGTACTTTTGCCGGATCCGGTGGAGCCGACAATGGCGATCGTCTGACCCGCAGGGACATGTAAAGTCACATTTTTCAGTACAGGGGCACGGCCAGCATAGGCAAAGCTAACGGCTTCAAAGCGCACTTCCCCTTGAACATGGCACGGATCCAGGGGGCGATCGCCCGTACCAATCGCGATCGGTGTTTCCAGCAAATTCAGCACCCGCTGCGTTGAGGCCATGGCTCGCTGATACTGATCTAGGGTTTCCCCCAAACGGGTCAGCGGCCAGAGCAAGCGTTGAATCAGATAGACCATCGTGCTATAGGCACCCACATCCAAGCGCCCCTGAAAAGCTGCCAAGCCGCCCAGCACCAAGGTTCCCGTAAAACCAAATAAAATCAGAAAGCGGATCAATGGAACGTAGGCAGCACTGAGGCGAATGGCGCGGCGATTACTCTGTTGGTAGGCTTCACTGTCCCAGCGCAGGCGCTCCAGTTCGTAGGGCTCAGCCGTAAAGCTCTTGATCGTTTGAATGCCCGTAATATTGTTGGCCAAGCGTTCATTGAGGAGTCCCGCCTTTTCCCGCACATCCCGATAGCGAGGTGCAAGTCGCCGCTGAAAGATCACCGACCCCCAGAGAATAAAGGGCATGGGCAGCATTCCCCAGATTGCGACATTGGGGGCCAAATAAAAGAAAATGCCACCAATAACAACGACGGTGGTTGTAACTTGCAACACTTCATTGGCACCGCCATCCAAAAATCGCTCCAGTTGGTTAATGTCATCGTTGAGAATCGAGAGCAAAACACCGCTGCTGCGCTCCTCAAAAAAGGCCAAATCCATTTCTTGGATATGGGCATAGGCCTCAAGGCGCAGGTCGTGTTGGATCTGCTGGGCTAAATTGCGCCAACTGCGGGCATAGGCATACTCAAAGAGCGACTCCAAGCTCCAAATCACAAACGACAGACTCGCTAAAGCCAAGAGTTGCTGCTCAAAACTTGCTAGCCCCCAGCGGGCAAAGAGGGAATCCTGCCGCTTCACCACCAAATCCACCGCAATGCCAATTAGAACAGGGGGAGCCAGATCAAAAATTTTATTCAGGATAGAGTAAAGGGAAGCAAACCCCACTTGGCGTTGGTAGCGTTGGCTGTGGTGTAGGAGTCGTAGAAACGGATGCAAGGCTTCTTGGTCTCCCCAAAGTGCAGGATAATCGGCGGCAAGCAGATAACTCGCCTCATTCTTAAGATAGGCTAAAGAACTGCCCACTGGGGGGACTCCCTCTGGAACTCTACTGCCTGCCTCTCAAACAGAGGCTTTGCCCGCCTCCTGAATCGGTACCCACTCCGTATGGAAGGTTCCCGGTTTGTCGATTCGCTCATAGGTGTGGGCACCAAAGAAGTCCCGCTGCGCTTGGGTGAGATTCTGCGGTAGGCGATCGCGCCGATAGCTATCGAAGTATTCTAGGGAGGCACCAAAGGCGGGTACAGCAATTCCTGCACGGGTCGCTTCCACCAAAACCTCCCGCCACGCCGCCTGCTTATCCAGGATGGTCTGGCGAAACTCCGGCGCCAGCAGCAAATTGGCCAATTGAGGATTTTCGCTGTAGGCCTGCTTGATCTTATTGAGGAAGCCAGCCCGAATAATGCAGCCCCCTTTCCAGATGCGGGCAATCTCACTCAGGTTCAGTTGGTGATCAAAGAGCTCTTGGGAGCCTTTGGCAATCAGGGCCATGCCTTGAGCATAGGAGCAGATTTTCGAGCAGTAGAGGGCATCGCGAATTTTGCCAATGAATTCTTCGGTATTGCCGCTAAAGTGAGCCGCAGGACCAGGGAGCACTTGGGCAGCCGCCATCCGTTCGGCTTTGATGGAGGACATTATGCGAGCATTCACGGCAGCGGTAATTGTTGGAATCGCCACCCCCATCTCAAGAGCACTTTCCACCGTCCAGCGACCAGTTCCCTTTTGACCTGCCGCATCCACAATGACATCCACCAGGGGCAGATGGGTTTCTGGGTCAATATAGGTGAAAATCTGGCTAGTAATTTCAATCAAAAATGAGTTGAGTTCGGGGGTTTCATTCCAGCTCTTGAAGACTTCATGGAGTTGCTGGTGATTGAGACCAAGGAGGTTTTTTAGGAGGTCATAGGCCTCGGCAATGAGTTGCATATCGCCATACTCAATACCGTTGTGCACCATCTTAACAAAGTGCCCCGAGCCCCCCGGTCCAATGTAGGTGACACAGGGGCCATCATCCACTTGTGCTGCAATTTTGGTGAGAATGGGTTCGAGGGCTTGGTAGGCTTCACGACTACCGCCCGGCATCAGACTTGGGCCATTAAGGGCACCTTCTTCACCACCGCTGACCCCCATACCAAAGAAGCAAAGTCCTGCTGACTCCATTTCGGCAACGCGGCGTTCCGTATCGGTATAGAGGGAGTTGCCCCCATCAATGAGGATATCACCGGGTTCAAGGAGGGGCTTGAGCTGCTGGATCAGATCATCCACAGGTTGCCCTGCTTTGACCATTGCCAAAATGCGGCGAGGACGTGACAGGGAGGCAACCAATTCCTCAAGAGTATAGGTGGCCTTGAAGCGACGGCCTGCGGCTCGTTCGGCCATGAACGCTTCGGTGCGGGCAGGTGTGCGATTATAAACCGCCACGGAAAATCCATTTCGCTCTACGTTGAGGGCAAGGTTTTCCCCCATGACGGCGAGGCCAATGACGCCGAAATCTTGCTGTGACATACATCCGTCCTGCAATAGCAAGGATCACTTCCACCATAGCGGCAAGCTCGGCAAGAGGAATGGAAAAAGGTATTAACTTTTAGGCCAATCCCACCAGTTTTTCACTCAGCTCCCAAAGACGGCGGGCTTTTTGCTCATCACTTGCCTCTGCCGATAGTTCTTGGACAAAGGCTTTGCGGCCTTCTTTTTGGCGATTACCCCAGCTCCAGTGGACCCCCGACTGGCGAAACTCTGGGTCTGCGACCACCATCGCGACGCGCTCACCCGCCAGTTCTTGGCTGACATAGCCCCCAGTAATCTTTTTCTGGAAGAGGGGGAAGAGTTTCTGAAACAGGGGGAAGTGGTGGCGAAACAGGGGTGTGTCGGCCACACAACCGGGGTAAAGGGAATTAAAAACAATTCCGGTGCTCTCGTGAAAGCGGCGATGCAGTTCCCGTGCCGTCAGCATATTGCAGAGCTTGCTGTCTTTGTAGGCCTTGCCCGACTTGAAGGGCTTACCGTTAATCATGGCAATCGGCTTCTTGAAGCCTTTTTCAAAGCCTTCGAGGTTGCCCAAATCAGGGGGAGCAGGAATGGGAATTTTACCGCCGAGTTCTTTGCGGTTGGCTGTCACTGTGCCGAGAATCACCAAGCGCTTATCGCTTTCGGGAGAATTTTTCAAGTCTTCTAGCAGCAGGTTGATCAAAAGAAAATGCCCCAAATGGTTGGTGGCCACAGTGATTTCATAGCCATCCACACTGTAGATAGGTTCCTTGAGCAGGGGATAATAGACAGCGGCATTGCAGACAAGGGCACGCAAGGGGCGATTCAATGCCCGAAATGATTCAACAAAGCCGCGCACACTGGCCAAGGAGGACAAGTCCAAGTGCAAAATCGTGTAGGCCTCCGGCGGAATCTGCAAGTTTTTGGCGGCTTGCTCTGCTTTTTCAAGATTGCGGCAGGCCATTATAACGTGCCAGCCCCGATTGGCTAAGGCCTTGGTAGCATACAATCCGACTCCAGAGGATGCACCCGTAATAATGACCGTTGGGCGTGGCTGATCACTCATAGGTTTTGTGGCATCGCTGCGGTAACGTCGCTATTGATCCTGCCATAGAAGCGATCGCCCCCTAGGCACAGGAGGGGCAATCATTTACAGTTACTTAATAAATAGACTCGATAGTTAATCAAGTTTTGTATCTAGCCTGCCTTTTGCCTATTTTTAGGATTAACCCGACTCTATGGCCCTCTCCCGACCCCTGCCGTCGTGGCTGCGCAAACCCCTTGGTAAAGCCAGTGAGATCTCTACCGTTCAGCGCTTAGTGCGCCAGTATGGAATTCACACCATCTGCGAGGAGGGGCGGTGTCCCAATCGCGGGGAATGCTATGGCCAAAAAACCGCCACCTTTTTACTTTTGGGGCCCACCTGTACCCGTGCCTGTGCCTTTTGCCAAGTGGAGAAGGGTCACGCTCCCGCCGCCGTGGATCCAGAGGAGCCCACTAAAATTGCCGCCGCTGTGGCGACGTTAGGCTTGCGCTATGTGGTTTTAACCTCTGTGGCTCGCGATGACTTGCCGGATCAAGGGGCGGGTCAATTTGTAGCCACCATGGCGGCGATTCGCCAACGCTGCCCCGGCACCGAAATTGAAGTCCTCAGCCCCGACTTTCGCATGGATCGGGGTCGGCTCTCCCAACGGGACTGCATTGCCCAAATTGTGGCGGCACAGCCCGCCTGCTACAACCACAACCTGGAAACAGTACGGCGCTTACAGGGCCCTGTGCGACGGGGTGCCACCTATGAGAGCTCACTGCGCGTCTTAGCCACTGTTAAAGAACTCAATCCTGACATACCCACAAAGTCGGGACTCATGTTGGGCCTAGGGGAAACGGAAGCAGAGATCATTGAGACCTTGAAGGATCTACGCAGGGTGGGGTGCGATCGCCTGACCTTGGGACAATATCTGCCCCCTTCCTTGAGTCATTTACCAGTGGTCAAGTATTGGACCCCTGAAGAATTTAACACCTTGGGCAATATTGCACGGGAATTGGGCTTTTCCCATGTGCGATCGGGCCCCCTTGTACGCAGCTCCTACCATGCGGCTGAGGGCGGCTAAATGTCCCGTGTCAACAAATCGAAACAAAGTATTTGACAAATTGCAAGGCAAGCCCTTAGGATCTGTCGCAACTTGCATAATTGGCTTGCGGCAGATTTAAGCCATATTGTGTAAGCTAGGTACTAGGGGACAGTGGAATGAGTTGATTGCTCTGCTGAACCCAGATGCTCGTGAGTGAGGAGTAACATTGTGAAAAAGACTTATTTGTTAGCAAGTAGCTTAGGCCTACTGGGGGTGGTCGCAGGGGCTAATATTGCTACCGCCAATGAACCTGTCAAGCTTGAAAACCTGAGTGCTGCTGAACCGCAAAATCTCCAAGTTTCTGAGGCACTGCCTGCTCCCAACACTGTCGCAGACGCCTCTAGCACCATTCGCTCTGTTAATGAGCTTCTGGCCAACGAAGAATCCATGGGGCAGGTGACCTCCGTCTCGCAGCTTTCTGATGTCCGCCCCACCGACTGGGCCTACCAAGCCCTGGCTTCCCTGGTAGAGAAGTACGGTTGTATTGCTGGTTACCCTGATGGTACCTTCCGGGGGAATCGGGCAGCGACCCGCTATGAGATGGCAGCAGCGTTGAACGCCTGCCTCGATGTGATTAGCGATCGCTTTGCCACCAAGGAAGACCTGGCGACGCTGCAAAAGCTCATGGATGAGTTCAAGGCAGAACTCGCCACCCTGCGCGGTCGTGTGGACAAGCTCGAAGCCCGCACTGCTGCCCTCGAAGCTACTCAGTTTTCTACCACCACCAAGCTCACGGGGACAGCGGTAATGTCCGTCCAGTTTGGCGGTCGTCCCAGTTCTCCGCTTCCCTCTGTTCGTCCTAACGACCCTATCACGGGAGTTCCTTTACCTCTAGCGCCTGGGCGTACAAATCCAACAGTTATTGCTGGCGTTCTGCTCAACCTCAATACAAGCTTTACGGGCACTGACTTGCTGCAAACGACCCTTTCCACCGGTAACGGTGGCCTTGATGCCATTAGCACCTATGGCTTAGGGTCGCAAATTATCTCAACCCTTGGGACTGGCGATGCCTTTACAGCACCACTACCCTACTTTAGCCCGAGCCAGTACTACTGGTCTAATTTCGGTCCTGGTGTGACTCTGTACCGCCTAGCCTACAGTTTCAAACCCACTAAAGACATTACTATTACCGCCGGTCCTCAGTTCTATCCCAGTGACATTATCGACACCAATAGCTGGGCAAACTCCCCCGCTAGCGATTTTGGCAGCTACTTCTTTATCAACAACCCCTTCATTGTGCCCTATGCAATGAATTACCTGGGAGGTGCCGGTGCTGCCATTCAATGGAATCCTAAGGAAGGTCCCTTTACCGTGCGGGCGCTGTATATTGCGGCGGGAGCGGGTACCGCAGCCGCTGGAATTGCTCCGCCTAATCCGGGAGGTGGCTTTGCCGGTGATCCCTTCCAGGCTTCCCTTGAGCTGGAGTACGCCAACACTTTTGGCAATGGCCGTAACAGCTATGCCGTCAAGCTTCAAGGCACCTACTCCAAAACCTATGGCATTGAAGCTCAAGCGGGAGGTGTTAACTTCGAGCTCAACCTTGGTCGCCTAGGGATCTTTGGCCGTGCCGGTGTTGCGGGGATTCCCAGTACCTACTTCCCTGGGGTGTCGCCCCTACCCTTCTCTATCGGTCCTTTTCCTGCCGCTGGCATGATGGCCTACAACTTTATGGCAGGGATCGGCTATAAAGACTTGCTAGTGCCGGGTTCGGTACTGGCTGTCGCGGCGGGTGCACCATTTATTAACAGTGCTCCTGCTGTGCCTCCTATCAACAATGCCAACCAGGTGAATGTGGAGGCCTTCTATAAGTTCCCCATTAGCGACAACATCAGCATCACGCCGATCTTCACGGCGATCATCAATCCCAACAATACCAATGGTGCCGGCGCCATCTCCGGTCAGCCAATTCTGCAAGGGGTGATTCGGACGACCTTTACGTTCTAAGGTGGCTGAATTTATTTCGCTGCTTCTCCCTCTCCTCTATGGAGGGGGATTTTTTTATGCCTTATGTTTTCTAAAGAGCAAGGGTGTTTACTTTCCGTTGTGAAAATCATTAACTTTTCTGAAGTTTTCCTTCATCTTTTCCGAGGAACTGCTTAATATAATCATCACATCTGGGTTTTCAAGCCCACTTTACCTAGGGGTGATTTCAGAAAACCAGCTCATTTGGTTGTTTCCTGCTGGGATTCAAGGGAACCGCGGTGGGGAAAGCGAGTTAGGGATCGATATGATGACATCTGAGCAGAGTTCTAGGGTCGGGGGAACAGAAGCACTTCAGCCCGAAGGCTTGCTGCGCCAGCTGAGCACTTCAGGGGGTACCGGTTGCTTCAAGGTGGTTGTTGAGGGGCAGCAGTGGTTTCTTTACTTTGATCGGGGGGACATTATCTATGCGACCCATACTATTGAGCCGGGCGATCGCTTTGAACGACACCTGCGGCAACTCAGCCACAGTGTTCCTGCCCTCGATCGCCACCTACGGGCCAAAGTGCGACAGCAATGGGAGCAGGCCAATACCCCCACCCCAATCTATGAATATGAGAGTCTGCGCTGGTTGCTCACCCAAGGCCTGATCACAGCAGAGCAATTTTATCAATTGGTAGAGGGGCTGATTCTCGAAGTTCTCGAGTCGTTTTTGTATCTTAAGACTGGTCAGCACCAGTTGGTGCCCTACGTTGAGGTTGCGATCGCCCGCCGCTTTGACGCTGCTTCCCTCATTGAGAAGTGTAAGTCCCGAATTCAGCAGTGGTTGAGCCTTGGTCACAAAATTGTCTCCCCCTTTCAGCGCCCTTACTTTTTTAGTCATGCCCAAGTGAATTTAACCCCTGAGCAGCAGCAGCGTTTGGGGTCTCTGTTGCGGGGCTTTAGCTTTCGGCACTTGGCGGTGCTACTGAACCAAAATGAAATTACCTTAGTGCGTAGCCTTCTGCCTTTGATTGAGAAAGGCGCTGTCGTCGTTCGAGAACCGCAACATCCCTTTGACTTACTGCCCAATTTTGATCTCAGTTTGTGGCAGGAAACCACACCCGCTCTTGTAGAGGACAGTGGCGACTCAGGGAGTGGCTTTTTTACCTCCCAGGTTCCCAATCGCACCTATCGGATTGTCTGCATTGACGATAGTCCAACGATCCTCAATGAAATGAAGCGGTTTTTGGCGGATGATGCCTTTGAGGTCATTGCCCTCAACGATTCTGTAAAGGCCCTGATGGAGGTGATGCGTCTCAATCCCGATCTGATTCTTTTGGATGTGGGGATGCCCAATATTGACGGCTATAAGTTTTGTAAAGTGATTCGCAACCATGAACGCTTTAAGTCAGTCCCCATCATTATGGTGACGGGTAACACCGGGCTCATTGACCGCGCTAAGGCTCGTTTTGTGGGGGCAACGGATTACATGACTAAGCCCTTTACCCAGGCAGAACTGTTAAAAATGGTGTTTCAGTACTTGACGTAGTACAGGCAACCTATCAGGGGTATATTGACAGTAATCGATTGTTTGAATTGGCATTTGGGAGATGACATGACAAAGGTTTTAGTGGTGGAAGATATCCCCTCGGAAATGGCATTGATCAGCTCGTTTCTTCAGGAGTCTGGCTACGCCGTGATTACGGCCACCGATGCCAAGGAGGCACTGGAGAAAGTAGCCCAGTATAAGCCCGACGTCGTCGTCACAGATGTGGTGATGCCGGGGATGAGCGGCTTCGAACTTTGCCGCAGTCTCAAGAAAAATCCTGAGACTGAAAAACTGCCTATTGTTGTCTGCACCTCCAAAAACCAGGAGTTAGACCGTCTTTGGGCGATGAAGCAGGGGGCAGATGCCTATGTGACCAAGCCCTTTAGCCGTGAAGATTTGGTACGGGCACTGAAGTCAGTGGTGGTGTAGGGATGATTGGGGCAGCACCTTGGTTGAATGGTGGCGAAGGGGTAGGCGATCGCCCCCAAGGGTTACCCTACCTGCGCTTAGTGGTGCACGAGCAATGCACCGCACTACTGCCGATGACTGAGATTCAGCAGGTGTTGGTGCTGCCACCGCAGCAACTCACGGCAATTCCCAATATGCCTGCCATAGTCATGGGATTGCTGAACGTTCGTAACCGCATTGTTTGGGTGTTGGATTTAGCCCACTTGTTCAACCTCGAACCACTGGATGCAGAGATGCCGCTGGTGACGATCGCGCTGCTGGATACCCCCAAGGGCTATTTAGGATTGGCCCTAAAGGAGGTCCGTGGGATTGCCCGTCTTCCTGAAGGGGCGATTCAATCGCCAGTGGGTACGGTGAGCGCGGCGCTGGTTCCCTATCTCAAAGGGTGCTGTCGTTTGGCAGAGGAGATATTTTTTATCCTCGATGGGGCAGCAATTGCCGAGAGAGCTTGCTCAAGTGTTCTTACTGTTGATGTTGGATAGGATGACGATGAATACTCTTAGGATGTGCCAACAATGACGACTGCCAAGCCCCCTATTGATATTCCCCCCTTACCACCCTCGGTTTTGAACTACCAACTGCCTTCTGTAGAGGAGAACAAAGCAACCACCAATGGTCAATCCCATGGACAGCCGTTGCCGCCAACACCGCCCCGCCGCAAATTTTGGGGGCTCCGTCCAAAACTCATTACCAGTGCCATTGCTCTGGCAACGCTGCCTCTGTTGGGGGTGGGCTTAGTAGGGAATGAAGTGGTACGCCAAAACTTGGTGCAGTTGGTCTTAGACTTCCAGCAACAGCAAGCAAATAGTGTAGCACTTCAGTTTGAGAATTATCTTCGCAATCGCCTCGGGGATGCCCGAACCTTAGGGTCTCTGTTGAGTAGCCGCTACAGCGATAAGATTCAGCGGCGCGATCGCCCCCAACTGCAAGCGATTCTGGATCAATGGCTTAATGCCTACTCAGACTACGACAGTGCGGGCATCATTGCCAATGATGGCCAAGGAACGGTCATTGCCCAGTCTTCGGAGGGGAACCGTCTTGCCAACAATATTCTCCAAAATCAGCAGTACTTTAAGCTAGCAATTCAAACTCGCAACCCGGTTCTAACGGTTGAGCCAACGCTGTCACTGCCCGATCGCCCCCTAGGGATGTTTTTGGCAGTGCCCGTGATCAATCCCCAAAATGGGCAAATTTTAGCAGTAGCTCGGTTGCGGATTCCCCGAGCGACTATTGCAGAGCTCTTCATAACCTACACTCGCAAGCAGTCCCATACCTTTTACCTCATCGACAGTGGCGGCACGATCTTTGCAACCACCCAGCGGGAAGAGGCGATACAGGGAAAACCCCTCCAAGAGGTGTTTCCTAAATTAGCCGAGCAACTCCAGCGGGCCCGCAGCGGGGTGATCAAAACCGACGCGACTTTTGAGGATCAGATTCTCAGTTATAGGCAAGTGCCTAGCCCCTTTAGGGCAATTGTGCTGGGGGTTGATCGCAACCAGGCGCTTGCGCCCCTCAGAACGCTGACATGGACATTGTTCGGGGGGATGGTCATTGCCACAGGGGCAGTGGGGGCGATCGCCCTCTACGCAACACAGCGAGGACTCCGTCCTATTTTCCGCACCATTGCTGCCGTGGAAGCCATCGGCGCCGGCAACCTCGACACCCGTGTCCCCATTGAAACCAAGGATGAGCTGGCCACCCTAGGGCAAACCATCAATGAAATGGTTACACGGTTACAACAATCCTTCACCCAAATTGAGCAGGCAGCCAAATGTGCAGATTGCTTACGTCAGGCTGCGGTGCAGTTAAGTGAGTTGCGCGATCGCCAAGCCATTTTTGAGACCCTTGTGGCAAAGGGCCGTGAACTATTGGCCTGCGATCGTGTCATTGTCTATGCCTTTGATGACAACTATGTGGGAACAGTCGTAGCCGAGTCGGTGGCAGAGGGTTGGCCACAAGCTCGAGATCAGGTAATTGAGGATCCCTGTTTCCGCGAACACTGGGTAGAGGCCTACCGCCAGGGCCGCATTCAAGCCACGACGGATATTTTCAAGGCAGGGCTAACGGAGTGTCACCTGAATCAACTCCGGCCCCTCAAGGTTCGGGCAAATCTTGTCGTGCCGATGGTGATCGACGACCAACTTTTTGGTCTCCTGATTGCCCACCAGTGCAGTGAACCACGCCAGTGGCAGGAGATCGAGATTGACCAATTCAGTGAACTGGCGAGCACCGGCAGCCTTGTCCTGGAGCGTCTCCATTTCCTTGAGCAGACCATTGCCGCTCAACAGGCAGCAGAGCGCCTTGCCCAGGAGCAACAGCAGCGTACTGAACATATCCAAATGCAGTTAATCAAGCTGCTCACAGAGGTGGAGGCCGCTTCCCAGGGAGATCTGACGGTACGGGCAGACATCACTGCCGATGAAATTGGCACTGTTGCTGATATCTTCAACGCCCTCATTGAAAGTCTGCGGGATGTGGTGGTGCAAGTGAAAGCAACAACGGAAAAAGTGAACACCGCCCTCTTGGCGGATGAGGCAGCGATGACCGAGTTAGCGACAGAATCCCTGCGTCAAGCCAAGAAGGTAAAGCGGATGCTGGATGCTGTTGAGGCCATGGCCAGCTCAATTGAATCCGTGGCCAATAGTGCCAACGAGGCGGCAGCCGTGGCGCGCCAGGCCTCAGAGCGAGCGGTCACTAGCGGTGAAACGATGGATACTACTGTCGAAAGTATCCTTCAACTGCGGCAAACTGTGGCGGAAACCGCCAAAAAAGTGAAGCGCTTAGGGGAGTCGTCGCAACAGATTTCCAAGGTGATCTCCCTGATTAATCAAATTGCCTTGCAAACCAACCTCTTGGCCATTAATGCCAGTATTGAGGCGGCCCGTGCGGGCGAAGAAGGCCGAGGCTTTGCTGTGGTGGCCGAAGAAGTCGGTGAGCTGGCGGCGCGATCGGCGGCGGCCACCCGTGAAATTGAGCAAATCGTCGAGAGCATTCAGCAGGAAACCCAAGAGGTGGTCAGTGCCATGGAAGCAGGAACTGCTCAGGTGGTGGAAGGCACCCGCCTTGTGGAAGCTACCAAGCAGAGTCTTGCAGAAATCGTCCAGGTGTCGCAGCACATTGACGAGCTGGTGCAGTCCATTTCCCAAGCCACCGTCTCCCAAACCCGCACATCTAATACGGTCAGTACACTAATGCGCGATTTCGCTAAGGTCTCAGAGGGCATGTCGGCAACCTCCAAACAGATTTCTGAGTCTCTCCAAGCCACCGTGGACATGGCTCAGGAACTACAAAACTCCGTCAACATCTTTAAGGTGACTGCTGAGGGATAGCCATGCCCGAACCCGGCATTGAGGAAACGATCCGCCTCCAGTTTTTGGAGGAGGCGCAGGACTATCTGGCAACCATTGAAGCGGGGGTACTCGAACTCTCTCAGCGGCCGGGGGTGATTGATGCCGTACTGCGGGCGGCTCACTCGATTAAAGGTGGTGCGGCAATGATGGGCTTTATGTCCCTCAGTGAACTGGCCCATCGCCTTGAGGATTTCTTTAAGGTTTTGAAATCCCGTCCCTGCGATGACGTAGAAGTACAGCACCTCCTGCTCAAGGCGGTAGATCAACTGCAAGCGGTCATTACCCTCCACCGTCAAGGGGTTCAACCCAATGAGGGCTGGTGGCGCACCCAAGTGGAGCCAATTTTGGATCAGTTGCACAGACGGCTGGGGGAGCCGACAGCGGAGGATGATCTAGCGCTTCTCAGTGGGGATGATGGCCACCAGATGCGGGTGGCTCTTTTTGAAACTGAGGTGGAGGCCTGCCTCCAACGCTTAGAAACCGTTCTGCAAACCCCCGGGCAACCCTGCCTTAAGGAGGAGTTGGCGATCGCTGCCCAAGAACTGGCAGGCCTCGGGCAAATGCTGGAGCTGCCCCCATTTGCCGACTTTTGTGCCTCTGTCAGTGCCTATCTTGAGCAGCCCAACTGTGATGTCAGCCAAGCTGGTGCCAGCATTATTCAGCAATGGCGGCGCTGCCAAGCCCTTGTGATCACTGGGCAAGTGGCGGCTTTGCCCACCCGCTTCGAAACCCCTGAAACCGATGATGAGGATCAAACCATTATTGATTCAATTGATGCAGTGGATTTACCGCTGGCAAACCTGAATCAAGAATTAGGGGTCGAGGACTTTGCCAGTGCCGAAGTGGAGGCTTTCTCCCTGGGGGATTTATTGTCCCCCCCACCCACCCCCCCCAAGCTGCCAGCAACACCCCCGCAGGAAACCGAGATTCCAAAGCCACAAGCCGAGGAACCCAAGGAAACAACCGTGCGGGTGCCAGCGCATCAGTTGGAGGAGCTGAGCGATCTGATGGGGGAGTTGCTCATTGAGTGTAATGCTCTAGAGTTACAACGGGAACGCCTCCACAGCCTCCTAACCGGTCTCAAGCAAAAAGTGGGTGCCCTTGAGCGTGCCAACTTTCGCCTGCGCACAGAGTATGACCGTGTCAGCGCCCCCCACCACTTTAACCTCCAAAATCAACATGGGTTCGATGTCCTCGAGTTCGATCGCTACACCGATGTGCACCTGCTCTCCCAAGAGGTGATGGAAACTATTGTCCAAGTGCAGGAAATCACTAGCGATTTGGAACTGAGCCTAGAGGACACCGAACGCACAGACCGCGATCTCAACCGCACCGTCAAGCAACTCCAAGCTCGATTTACCCAGGTGCGAATGCGCCCCTTTGCCGATTTGGCCAACCGCTATCCGCGCCTCATCCGCGAATTGAGCCACCAGCATGGTAAAAATGTCAACTTAGAAGTTGAGGGCAGTCACGTTCTCATTGACCGCACGGTGTTGAGTGTGTTGGCGGATCCCCTCTTGCACCTTGTCCGTAATGCCTTTGACCATGGCATTGAACCCCCAGAGGAACGCCAAGCCCTTGGTAAACCCGCCGTGGGAACCATTACTCTAAAGGCAGCCTACCGCGGCAACCGAACCGTGATTACTGTGGCGGATGATGGCCGAGGTCTCAATCCGGAGAAAATTCGCGAAACGGCACGGCGAATGGGCTTAGCCCCAGATTGGTTGGAAACTGCTAGCGATCGCGACCTCTGGCAACTGATTTTTGAGCCGGGCTTTTCCACGGCCGCCCAGGTGAGTAGCCTCTCCGGGCGCGGTGTCGGCATGGATATCGTGCGCACCAATTTGCGGCAAATTCGCGGGGACATCCAGATCCAGAGTACTCCCGGCCAAGGGACGCGATTTACGATTACGATTCCCTACACTCTCTCAGTTGTACGGGTGCTGTTAGTAGAAGCTGCCGGCATGCTTTTGGCAGTGCCAACCGAAGACATTGAAGAAATGGTACTTGCCGATCGCTATCCGGCGATCGCAACCCTTGGCTCAACCCTCATTGACTGGGAAGGCTATCTTATCCCCTTGATTGAGCTGACCCAGATTTTTCACTTTCAGCGTCCCTATCGTCCCGTAGAAATGGAGGGAGCACCCGCCATTAACGAACCAACCCTGATGATTGTGAGTCAAGGGGAGAGTGCCCTTGCCCTGCGGGTCGATCGCTATTGGGGCGAGCAGGAAGTCACCATTCGCCAAGTCGAAGGAGAATTAGCCCTACCCAAGGGCTTTAGTGGCTGCACAATTTTAGGAAATGGCCGCATTGTTCCCCTATTAGATCCCCTCTCCTTCTTTGATTGGTCACAACAGGAGCCTCCCCCTGCCGCGGTGACCAGCTCCGTTGCCCCTAGCCAAGACACCGTCCTTGTGGTTGATGATTCAGTGAACGTGCGGCGTTTCCTCGCCAACACCCTCGAAAAGGCCGGCTATCGGGTTGAGCAGGCCAAAGATGGTCAGGAAGCCATTGATAAACTCCAAGGGGGACTCGCCGTCAACGCTCTGATCTGCGACATTGAAATGCCCCGCCTCGATGGGTTTGGCGTCCTCACTCAAATTCGCCGCATTCCCCAATGCCAAAACACCCCTGTACTAATGCTGACCTCCCGCACAGGTCAAAAACATCGCCAGCTGGCAGAACGCCTAGGGGCAGCCGCCTACTTTAGCAAGCCCTTCCGCGAAAGTGAGCTCTTGGCCACCCTTGATCAATTGATCCACCATGCTTAAAAGCCGTCGCCGTCGCCAGAGCCAACCCGTTGTTTTAGAGCAGTTCCTGACATTTACCGTGCGCCAAGAGTACTTTGCCGTGCCTATGGCGCAGGCCTATCGGGTGATTCCTTTACCTTCTGTTCATGGGGATCCGCAGCAGCGGGGTATTGGCCTTGTCACCTATGAAAATCGCGAAATTCTAGTCATTGATATTGGCCGCTGTCTCTTTGATGACCCCCTCTCAAGCTCAGAAACCCAAACCCTGAAATTTTTGCTCATTCTCCAGCCGCGATTAGAGCAGGAGTGGCTTGGCCTGCCCCTCACCGACCCCCCCGTGATTGAGCGCATTTCCCAGGCAGCCATTCATGCCATTCCCAGGAACTATCTCCACTGGGGAAGCATTCACAACGTTAGCTCCCTTATGGTCACTCATCAAGAGGATCAGGAGCGACCTCCCATCTTTATCGTGGATGTTGAGCAGGTTCTGCATACCCTAAAAACCCGATAGCCTGACTGCATTCCTAGATGTGCTAGTAGATGTGCTAGATGTAGCGGTGCTAGATGTACTGGAGGTGAACCAGCCATGGGTACCCTGTATGAAACCGACTCTTATGCTTGGACACAAGAGCAAGCCGCATACCTCCGCCAAGGCAAACTTGAACTGCTCCAGCTTGAGAACTTGAGTGAGTAGACTCAGTCTTTAAGCAAATCAGAGAAAGGGGAACTGGGCAGCCGCCTTGAAGTCCCACTGACTCATTGAATTCAGTGGTACTACCAGCCTGAAAAGGGTTCAAAAAGCTGGATTTAGACCCTTCGTAGGCAACAGCATCCGACGGCACATTACCTCCAAGAAACCCCCAGCCTCAAGCCCTACCTACCAGAGGCCATTGCCATCAGTGACGAAACTGCCCTTGACCCTGAAACTTGCCCCAACTGTCCCTTTGCGGAAGCGCAAATTTTTGAGGAACCGCTTCACCTCTAGGCGCAGCCAATATGCTCTATACCCCGCTCAATCGCTTGATTCCACTAGCGGTGCGGGAATCATTGCAGTTTTCATGGGTGCGTTAGCATTGCAGGAGAGTTTCCCTTGCTTTATGAATCACTCTGCCCTTTGCAATAGAGATTTTTATGGATGCAACAGCCGTGTCCAGCTCTTACCAGTAAGGCACGGCCAAATCTGGAGGGGTTAAATGATGTTTTCCTCTGTCTTTATCTATAGCGATCGCTTTCTCGAACACCGTTGTCGCCAGTTTCACTTTGAGCGACCCGAGCGCCTGTTAGCCATTTGTCGGCATTTGCAAGCTGCATTTCCAGCAGCAGAGTGGCGCGAGCCCACGCCTGTCGGAGAAGGCTTAACCCCTTGGCTAGATGTCAGGTCCCGCATCATTATATTCCCAGAAGTCGTGCTAAACTCTTCGAAGCGTACCGGCTCCTTGAGTGCTTGTTCCAAGGTCGGAAAGCGTTCAACGATGGAGTATCACCATGCCACGTATTCATGCCAACGCCCGAACGACACCCCGAATTCGCCGTGAAATCCAACAAGCACCGGCTTCGATCAGTCATCGCGAGCTTGCCAGACGTTACGGGATCCACCGGCACACGGTAGCGAAATGGCGTAAGCGCGCAACCGTTGAAGACAAAAGCACCCGCCCGCACCGCCTGCAAACGACGCTTACGGAAGCGCAAGAGCTTGTGATCGTTGAGGTGCGTAAGCTCCTTTTGCTGCCTCTTGATGACCTTCTCGTTCTTGCCCGGACGTTCCTCAACCCCAATCTGAGCCGCTCAGCGCTGGATCGCTGCCTGCGTCGCCACGGAGTCTCGAACCTCAGGATACTGCAAAAGGAACGCGAAAGCCTCGAAGGCAGTCCCAAAAGCACCACGCGGCAGTTCAAAGCGTACGCACCTGGGTTCATCCACATCGACGTCAAATACCTGCCACAAATGCCGGATGAGGAGCAGCGCCGCTACCTCTTTGTCGCGATTGATCGGGCAACGCGCTGGGTCTATTTGGCAATCCACGAGGAGAAGAGCGCAGAATCGGCAACGCGCTTTCTTGCAAATGTCCTTGCCAACGCTCCTTTCGTGGTGCGTACGGTGCTGACTGATAACGGCAAGGAGTTTACCGACCGTTTCTCCTCCGCAGGCGAACGCCAACCCACGGGACACCATCCGTTTGATCAGCTCTGTCGTGAAAAGCGCATCACCCATCGGCTCATCCAACCCCGCCATCCGCAAACCAACGGGATGGTGGAACGCTTCAACGGCCGCATTGCGGAGATTCTGCGCGCTGAACGCTTTGTCTCGGCAGCCGACTTGCAAGAGACGCTCACGCGATACCTTTGGGCGTACAATCACCGCATTCCCCAACGCGTTTTGGGCCACATGACTCCCATTGAGAAACTGCGATGGTGGCAAACTGAGCGACCAGACCTCTTCGTTTCAAGGGTAGATAATGTCACGGGTCTTGACAGCTAGAAAAGGTACATCGTCGGGTGTACTTAGAGCAATTGAGGCGCATTGCAGCCGAGGGCGGCGGCTGGCTAGATCCAGATACCTACCTCAATGACCAGAGCGATCGCGTGGCACGGTTAGCTGTACAGGCTTGGCTCGATGGGGTAGATCTGGCCCTACAGCGACAGCAAGCAATTTTTGTCTTGGCCCGTCCCCCCGGCCACCATGCCCTCCGGGAGCGGGGAATGGGATTTTGTCTGTTGGCGAATGGGGCGATCGCTGGCCATTATGCGCTCAGTTTACCGGGGATCAAGCGAGTGGCCATTCTGGATTGGGATGTCCACCACGGCAATGGTACCCAAGCACTGGTTCAAGACAATCCTCAGATCGCCTATTGTTCGCTCCATGAGTTTCCCGCCTATCCCTACACAGGTGATGGGGGCGATCGCGGGCCCTACAACAACGTCCTCAACTTACCCATGCCCACAGGTGCCAATGGAGAAGCCTATCGAGCCGCTTTTCAAGATCAAGTCATACCCTTTTTGCGGCAATTTAACCCAGATTTACTGATCATCAGTGCCGGCTATGATGCCCACCGCAACGATCCCCTTTCCAGCATTGAACTAGAGGAGGGCGATTATGCCTGGATGATGCAGCAGTGCTTACGGATCACTCAACGCATTGTGGTTGGTTTAGAGGGGGGGTATGACCTCGAGGCCTTAGGGCGATCGCTAGTGGCTACTGTGCAAGCAACTGTTGTTGACGATGCCCCTCTAGAACTGCCTCAGAATTGACGATCCCTCAGGTAGAAGCAGGTCGTCGACCAAGCAGAGAGGATTCCCCTCATTCAACCGGAGGCCTGTGGCTCAAGATGCCAGCCTGGGGGACTTTATCCAGCCCCCAGTTTGACAATCCTACCTTCCTCCTTGTGAGGCAGATATTAACTTTGATCCCACCCTAGGGGAACTCTAACAAGGGGGATTAGGGGGTGAAGATTCATTGCAGGGATCAGGGCAAGTGGTTGGCACAGGATCATAGCCCCCCACCGCAAAGGGGTGGCAGCGCAAAATACGGCGAATGGCTAGATAGGTCCCTTTAACGGCTCCATAGCGGGCGATCGCCTCAACCGCATAGGCAGAACAACTGGGCGTATAGCGACAGGTGGGCAAAAATAAAGGCGAAATCCAACGCTGATAAATGCGAATCAAAACGATCAGTGCTTTACTGAGCCCGTTACCCACCGTGTTTACCGACAGCGTTCTTACAGTAAATTGTACACAGCCTTAATGAGGGCGAAACAGGTGATGGTGTTCTGGACTATAGAGACAGGAGCGCCAGGCATCACTGCCCTGCTGTTGCACCGCCAAGGCTGGACTGATCAGGTAGAGGGTCGTGCGGGTCAATCGCTGTTGCTGACTAAACGCTGCTATGTCCCTCAGGGGAACCAGCCACAACTGCTCATCGGGCCATCCCAAGCGGTAGCCGACCGCAACCAGAGTCTCTGGGGGATAGTGCTGGAGCAGATCTCGCTGGGCGCGCTGGATACAATTGGCACTCAGATAAAGACACAAGCTGGCTTTGTGAGCGGCTAGACTGGCTAATTCTTCTGTTGGCGGAACTCGCGTACGGCCACTGGCACGGGTGAGGATAATTGTCTGTACCAATTCAGGCAGGGTGAGTTCGACCTTGAGGCGAGCAGCAGCCAATTGATAGGCACTAATGCCGGGGACAACTTCAACGGCAATGCCTGCTTCCGCTAGGCGGCAGATCTGCTCATGAATGGCACTGTAGAGGCTGGGATCGCCCGATTGCAACCGCACCACTTTCTTCCCCGCCTGCACAGCCTCAACCATCAGTGGAATGATTTCTTCCAAGGTCAGTGCAGCTGTGGGAATACAGAGAGTACTCGGCGGTGCAAACTGCAAAATCCCAGTCGGCACCAAGGAATCGGCATAGAGAATCACATCGGCCTCTTGCAGGAGCCGTTGCCCCTTGAGGGTAAGCAATTCTGGATCACCGGGGCCAGCACCCACAAAGTAAACCCCAGCAGCCGTATTCCTACTGATCACGACAGTGCACCGAAATCATTCCCCTTACTCAGATTAACTGTTGCAGGGGGCAGCGTTATGTCAGGATCAAACATAGGTCAATGGGAGAAGTAAAAGTCATGAGTGGCAAACGCATTCTGATGCTCGTGGGCGACTACGTCGAAGACTACGAGGTGATGGTCCCCTTCCAAGCCCTGCAAATGGTGGGTCATACCGTACATGCCGTCTGTCCGGATAAAGTCGCTGGCGACAGTGTGCGCACAGCCGTTCACGATTTTGAACGGGATCAAACCTACAGTGAAAAACGGGGGCATAATTTTACACTCAATGCCACCTTTACAGAGATTGACCCCACCACCTACGATGCCCTAGTGGTGCCGGGAGGGCGTGCCCCAGAATACTTGCGCCTCAATTCACGGGTACTGGAAATCACCAAGCACTTTGGCGAGACCCAAAAACCCATTGCCGCCATTTGTCACGGGCTGCAACTTTTGGCAGCAGCGGGGGTGCTGGCTGGCAAAACCTGTACGGCCTATCCTGCCTGTGGTCCTGAGGTCGTCAGTGCCGGCGGCAAGTTTACCAATGTGGCGGTGGATGCGGTGGTGGTGGATGGCAATCTGGTTACGGCACCGGCTTGGCCTGCCCATCCGCAGTGGTTGGCAGCATTTTTGGAGGTTTTAGGCACCAAGATTAGCCATCAGCCCTCGGCAGCGCTTTAGGATGACTGTGGCATGGCGATCGCCCTCAGCCAAATTGCCCACTATCTCCAGCGGCACCAACTGAAGTATCGGTTGAATGCGCCCAACCACCAAATTATTACCGGCGTCAATGGTGATCACCTTGAGCGATTTATCGTTGTCATTGAGCTAGATGAGGGGGGCGAGTTCTTTAAGCTCTATGCCCCCAATCTCTTGCCGGGCATTAAAAACCACCCCTTTCGAGAGGCTATTTTACAAACCCTGCTGTGCATTTCGTGGCAGACAAAAATGCTGCAGTGGGAGTACGATCCCAATGGGGGTGAAGTGCGTGCGATGATTGAATTCCCCATTGAGGACAGCACCCTTACCGAACGGCAATTTTTTCGCTGCTTGGGGGCACTCGTCGAAATCGTTGACAATACGGTGCCTCGGCTGCGGCAGTTGGTTCAACAAGACCCTTTCCCTCCAGATGCGCATCTAGCCATGGGTGAACGCATACTGCTGACGATTCAGGAAGAGGTACCGGGGCTATTGGATCTCATCGCCCAGGCCCTTGAAGCTCGCCGCCAACGCGGTCAGATAGATTTAGATTTGGGTTAAGACCCACAAGCCTAGCGTGCGTAGAAGCGGCCCTGCTTTACTTCAATCAATCCCTGACACTTCTCACAACTAAAGCGCCACAGCTGACCCACCGGAATTTTTAGAGGGTGATGACAATGGGGGCACTCACCCCTCCACACTTCCTCATCCCCAAGCATCCACATACCGCCCACAACCATCGGCAAGCCAATAATCATGCCTAACCCCGTCGCACAAAAGCCTAACCCCATGACCATCCCAGCAATACCTGCCACCTTCGACTGATCATCGCGGGGCACCTTTTCAATTCTTGGAGTGGTATAAACTTCCTCTGCAGAGGCGGCCGGTGGGGGGTCTGGGGCGGTTTCAGGGAGTGGTGGAGGTTCTGGTGTCTTATCTGCCTTAACTTCGGAGGCAGGCTCAGCCTCTAACCAAGGATCCCCTAGAGGAGGATAGCTAACGGGTTCTTGAGGTTGGGGGGCTGTGGGTGCAGGGGGTAAAGTATCTGGGGCAGCCCAAGGATCCTCAAGGACGGGGGCAGTGTCTGGGGCGATCGCCTCCTCAGGCGAGGATTCAGCTTCAGCGGCTATCTCAGGGGCGATCGCAGTTGATGGGCTCATCTTAGTCTCTAAGGCTTCTCGGGCGGCAATGTCCGCAGGCGTCGGTTGAGGGGCGTCGTAGGCCTCAAGGGTCGATTGCTCTAGGGTAGAGAATGCCAGTGTTGGTTCGGGTATTTCCGCAGGATTGTCTTGGGCTTCTGGTGTCGTAATGCTCTCTTCTACGGACTCAGGGGCTTCTGCGGCTGGTTCAGGAGCCACCTCCAGGCCTGGTAATTCCCCCGAGAATCCATTAAGGGTGTCGGATTCAGTGCATTCTCCTTGGAGGGAGGGCAGCTCAATGGCGGATGTCAGTTCTTCACTCTCAAAATTGGCATCTGGGGATTCTGAGGGTGAGTTTGGGTCAAAGGCGGCAGCTAAATCTGCCAAGCTAATGTCCTCCTCAGGATCACTTTCTGGGACTTCATCTAGGAAACTCTCTTGGGGCTCACTGATTGCTTCTGCCACTGTCCCATCCTCAGCACTTTCAGCAACTTGCCCGAGGGGAGCAGCTGCTTTAGGGGCAACCCTATCCCCATATTCCGGTGTCGTCTCTAGGGGAATGGGCTGTTCCGCTTCCTGGGGCGATCGCGCCCCGACATCCTGACTTTCAGCTGTGGCAGTTGCCTCGGCGGCCATAAAAGCGGACATCAAATCCCGCAGTGTCGGTTGAGGCGGGGATGGCTCAGGTGGTGCTGTTGCCGTGGCCCATGGATCGACGATCGCTGGCGGTGGGGGCTGAACAGGGGGCAGGACCTGTAAGGCAAAATGACTTTCCCAGAGGGGGACGCCCAAGACCCGTGACTCAATGAAAACCCGTTGAATCTCTGGCAAGTGCAACTTTTCTAAGGCGGTGCGGATCAGGGTTGCAGCTGCCGCTTGATTGAGCATTTTTTCTGAATGTAGGGTAATCATTAGCTCCTCCGCCTGACGCACCACGGTGGCCTTTACCCGCTTGGGCAGGAGGACGGCATTCAGCAGCGTACCAATGGCTCGGGGGTTACCCTGCCGCGCCATATCGAGCAAACGGGAGTCACTCATAAACGGATGAATGAAATGAAATGGGGTGCCGCTAGTTCTAGCCTACTGCGATTTCCAAAAAGTGATGACTAACTGCTCGCGATCGCTTCACTCTCCTATCCACTAACCTATCCACTAAAGAGCAGTCCACTGTACACCTTAAAAATACACACCTTAAATCTGGAGCGGCTGCGAAGCTTGGAAAAAATCCCTTCGGCATCAAGGACGTCCATACCCTTTTCTGAAGCGGCGGCTACAGGATCCTTGATTTGTGCGTTACCCTTTCGGCGTAACTTACCTTTATCGGGGATTTGAGTAGGGCTGTACGGGGGATTGAACAGCCTGAAGCACCTATTAGCTTAGCTCAGGGATGGCTAAATGACAACTCACTAAGGTGTGTAAATTGTTACAAACCATTACGAGTGCGCACTAGACTGGGAAAAAGAGGTTCACAAGTTTCAGCAGGGCATGACAGCAGCAACACGCTCCACGGATTGGCAACTTTTGCAACGACTGCTTCCTTACCTCAAGCCCTATCGCTGGGGACTGGTGGGAAGTGGCTTGCTTTTGATTCCCTTGGCGGCAGCCGCAGCATTACAACCGATCATCATTGGGCAGGCGATCGCCCTCCTGAAGGGGGAAGAGAGTACCTACGGCTTTTTGAAAACCTTAACGCTGACCCAAGGGATTGATCTACTGAGCATGGCGCTGTTGGTAACCGTGGTGCTGCGCTTTGGGGTGCAGGCAGCCCAGGGGTACTGGATTCAAAAAATTGGTCAAAACATTACTGCCGATCTTCGCCATGACTTATTTGACCACGTGCTGCGGTTATCCTCCCGCTTCTTTGACCGCACTCCCGTCGGTAAGCTCATTACCCGCTTGACCAGTGATGTGGATGCCTTAGGGGATGTGTTTGCCACTGGCGCTGTGGGGGTTCTCAGTGATGTCTTCTCGATGCTGGTGGTCATCCTGACGATGTTTTTCATTGACCGCCTGTTGGCAACACTGCTGCTGGCCTTGGTTCTGCCGATCGCTGCCCTGATTATCTATTTTCAACATTGCTATCGCGTCGCCAACTACAAGTCCCGCGAGGAGCTGTCGCTACTGAATGCCGATCTTCAGGAAAACATTGTTGGTATTACGGTGGTGCAATTGTTTCGCCGTGAGGCCTTCAATAGTCAACTGTTTCGGCGGCGCAATCAGCGCTACATCAAAGAGGTCGATCGGACGATTTTCTATGATTCAGCGGTATCAGCGACCTTAGAGTGGATTGCCTTTGTGGCGATCGCGGGGGTTCTCTGGCTCGGCGGCGCCTTAGTGCAGCAGCGCACGATTGACTTTGGCACCTTAGCCACGTTTATCCTCTTTTCACAGCGCGTCTTTGATCCACTGCGGCAGTTGGCGGAGAAATTTACCACAGTGCAAGCGGGCTTAACCGCCATTGAGCGCATCCATGATCTGCTCTCAGAACCCATTGAAATTCACGATCCCGATCGCACCTTTTTGCGTTTGCCCCAGATAGAAAATACAGCCCCTGCCGTTGAGTTTCGTGATGTCTGGCTGGCCTACAAAGACGATGACTATGTCCTCAAGCAGCTTTCCTTTCAAATTCATGCTGGCGAGAAGGTGGCCATTGTTGGCCCCACGGGTGCAGGCAAAAGTTCGATTATTCGCTTGCTCTGTCGTCTTTATGAGCCAACGCGCGGTGAAGTCCTCATTGGTGGTCGCAATGTGCGCGACTTTACCCAAGCAGAACTGCGGCAGCACATTGGTGTGATTTTACAGGAGAGCTTTCTCTTCTCTGGGGATGTCAAAGGCAACATTGCCCTTGGCGACAACTACACCCTTGCCGAAATTCAGCGAGTGGCCGCAGAAATGAACATTGCTGAGTTCATTGAGCAGTTGCCCCAAGGCTATGACACAGCCCTGCGGCAGCGGGGCACAAACCTCTCGGCGGGGCAGCGACAACTTTTGGCCTTTGCGCGGGTCGCCATTCGCAATCCAGAAATTCTTGTCCTTGATGAGGCAACGGCCAATTTGGATGTGGGCACCGAGGCACTGATTCAGGAGGCCTTGAACCGTCTCTTGGTGAATCGAACCGCAATGATTATTGCCCACCGCCTCGCCACAATCCGCCATGTGGATCGCATTTTTGTGCTCAAACGGGGACAACTGGTGGAGCAGGGCAGCCACAGTGAACTGTTGGCTCGCAATGGCGTGTACGCCCATCTCTACCGGTTGCAGGCACTCACCAAAGACGTAGCCCCTCAACAGGATGCCTAAACCCTTGCCTCACCCACAATAACAGCGTCAGCCCTAGCAGTTGCAGCACCGCCGCCACCAGTACCACCCGCCCCAAGGAGCGATCGTAGGGTACCCCCATGAGGCAACTTTCTAGAAACCGCCCTAAGCCATGGCCAGTGCTGAAGAGGCCATAGGCCGACCCCCACCTTCTGGGGGGATGAGCTAGGCGACGATCGCTCGCCCAATGGATTCTTGGGCACCCATCCCACCATGCCCCAAATTACTGCAGAACTGAGGAAACTCAAGGGAGCAAAGCCCACTGACAGCACCACCCCAAGGATCAAGGCCATGATGCCAGTACGATCCAGCCAATATGATCCAGGAAGTGCCCAAAGAGCAGGGCCGCCACCGCATCAACCCCCATCCCCAGGCCATAGAGCAGCGGAATTTGACTGGTTTGCAGACGGTTTCCCTGCTGTAAGTAAACGGCAATTCAGGGGAAGTCAACATAACCCCCACCCAGAAAGGCCGCGGCCAATAAAGACATCCAAAACAGTGTGGGTCGTCTTTTGGGATCGAGATCCTGAATCACTGTTTCTAAATTCTGTGGCGCTGGGTACTGCCGCTGCGTCACTAGCACAACGACCCAACCAATCAGAGCAGGGATGGCAAGGACAGCAAAACTCCATTGATAGTGCTGGGTGAGGGCAAAGACCCCAGCCACCATCAGTGGTCCAACAACGGCACTAAAACAACGGCACTAATTTGATCCATCGCTTCATGGCGGCCAAAGCCACGACCCACTTGGCTAGCACCATCGGAGAGCAAAACATTGCGGGGGGGCACGAATCGCTTTGCCAGTGCGCTCAGCCATCATCAATCCCCCTAGGACGTCCCAACGATTGGCCGGGGGCACAGCGATGGTATTGAGGGGGTAACCTAGGGTGCTAATGCGCCAATAGGCACGGGGGCGATCGCTCGCATCGCCAATCCCAAGGCGCAGACCGTAGCCAATGAATTCCCCCAAGCCAGCCCCTAAGCCGACAACGGTACCACTGGCGCCTAAAACCCCTAAATAGACCCCTGGGAGACTGCGTGGGCCTTCGTCGGTGGCATCGGCACACAGGGAGACGACTCCCAATCGCACCACAAACTCAGGGCTATCCTGCCAACATGCTGAACTTCTCCTTGCCAGAATGTTCACAGTATAGTGATGAGGAATCGTTAACGGGCGATCGCGATGGCGGATGCACTCAGTGCAGCTAGCCCCTTAGTCATTTGGACAAGTCTGGGGTTCATCTGTGGCCGTTGGTTGCCGGCAGTGATTCCCCACTGGTTGGGACGGGGCCTCTATTGGGTCGGGGTACCCATTCAAATTTTTGCCTTGGTGCACCAGACCAACTTCGCAGGACTCATTTGGTTGGCACCGGTGCTGGCCTTTGTGGCGCTCATTGTCGGCTATATCCTTGCCCAAAGCCTCTACGATTTGCAGAAACGCCACTTTCAACCCCAGTGGCTCCAATACACCCCTCCCTTGCTCACCAGTACAGTTCCCGAAGGAGAAAGTCGCCGCTTTCAGGGGAGCTATCTCATTGCCAGCATTCTCGGCAACACGGGCTTTGTCGGGTTGGGGGTTGCCATTCCTCTCCTGAGTACGACGGCATTGCCCTGGGCGGCCTTCTATGCGATTACCCAAAATGCCCTCGGTACCTACGGCTTGGGTTCATTCCTTGGTCAGTACTACGGCAAAGGGAATGATCAACCTTGGTGGCGAGCTTTGGCAGTGATTCCAACTGTACCGACCCTTTGGGCATCAATGGCGGGATTTGCTACCCATGATCTTGCGTTTCCCGCGACGATCGAACGGTTGTGTGAGATAGATATTCACTTGGTGATTCCCTTTGCCTTTGTGCTCACAGGAATTCGCCTCAGTCGGCTCCCCGGTTGGCAGAGCTTTCGTATGGCGTTGCTGCCTATGCTGATCAAGACGTTATTGCTGCCATTGACGATGATGGCGATCGCCTATGGGTTGGGATTGCGGGGGGACCCATTGCTGGCGATCGCCATTATGACTGGCACACCTACGGCCTTTGCCGCCTTGATTTTGGCGGAGGAATACGAGCTCAATACCGACTTGCCCCCTGCGGTCATTGCCCTGAGTACCCTGAGTTTCGTAGCGGTGTTCCCCTTTTGGGTTTTCCTTTGCCGTCAAGTTTTAACATAGGGCTAACGACGGGATGGTTTTCCTAGAACAGTGGCACACTGGAAATACCTGACCCATTCGTAGCCCTCTAACGAGATTTCCCTATGACTAATCCCCAAAGTTCACCTCCTCCACCGCCCCGTGTTCCTCATTCACCCCCGATGCCCCCCCGTCCGCCAATGGGTGCGGCGGTTCCGCCCATGCCTCCCCAACCGGGAATGGCGCCCCCCCGTCCTGCACCCCCCCCGCCTCCCCAGGGGATGCCTCCCCGTCCCATGCCCCCCCAACCGGGGATGCCCCCACGCCCCATGCCGCCGCAGCCGGCAATGCCCCAGCAGGTGGTGGCAACCCAACCGATGCCGACACCGGCTGCTCGCATTTCTGGCCCCACGATGGAGCAACTGGTGCGGGAGGCCTTTGAGCACGGCTACTCCGATATTCATGTGGGCGTTGGCGAAGCACCACGCTTTCGCGATCGCGGACGTTTAGAGATTACCAACTATCCCGTTACTGATGAAGAAACTTTTAACTACTGGCTCAATGAACTGCTCACTCCCCAACAAATTGAGCAGTTTCGCACCCACCTGGAATACGATGGCGCCTACCAGTATGAAGGACTGTGTCGGGTACGGATCAACATCTTTGTCGCCCTAAAAGGCCCCGCCATGGTGCTGCGGTTGATTCCCGTGAAGATCCTGACGCTGGAGCAGTTGAATTTGCCGCCCGTGTTCAAGGATCTTTGCCACTACCACAAGGGTCTGATTCTAGTGACGGGTCCAACGGGCTCTGGGAAGTCCACAACCCTTGCTGCCATGGTGGACTACATCAACACCGAAATGCAAAAGCACATTATCTCCATCGAGGATCCGATTGAGTTTGTGCACCAAAGCCGCCGTTCCCTGATCCGCCAGCGGGAGGTGGGCATCCACACCCTTAAATTTGACAATGCCCTCAAGGCGTCACTGCGGGAAGACCCCGACATTATTCTGATTGGGGAGATGCGCGATCGCGAGACAGTGAATACAGCCCTCAAAGCAGCGCAAACGGGTCACTTGGTCTTTGGTACCCTGCACACCAACAGTGCCGTGAAAACGATTGAGCGCATCCTCAACCTCTACAACCCCGATGAACAAGGGCCCATGCGGATGCAGGTGGCGGAATCGCTGGTGGCGGTCATTGCCCAAGCCCTTGTGCGCACGACCGATGGCAAGCGGGCGGCCATTCACGAGATCATGATCAACACCGATGCCATCAAGGACTACATTTTGCGGGGTGAAGTGGAGGAAATTGAGGCGATTATTCCTCAGTGTACCTACGATGGTATGTGCACGATGAACCAGTGCCTCTACGAGCTCTATGAGGCGGGGCGCATTGATGAGGAAACCGCCATCGAAAACTCCCCCAAACCCAACGAAATGGCGCAAATCCTGCGGGGACGTATCTAGGGCAATGGTTGGCCTCAAGCCTATCCTATACAAGGGGTTGGCCCTCTTTACGCCGGGGGAGGACGTGGTCTTTTGCCGTGACCCATCGAAGCAGGGACATTGGCATCAGTCCCTCTGCCAAGCCCTGCAACAACTCTTGGATTTAGAGGAGCCGCCCCTTTTTCTCTCTCCCTGTTATACGGCGGCCGTCGATTACTGGTTTGATGAAGAACAACACTGCCTGCGGGTGGCGGCAGAGGTTTATCCTTTGGCATGGCCCCATCGCCCCCTATTGAATGCCCTCTTTGCCCCTGCTCATCAGCCCACCTTGCCGTGGCAGTTGGTACAGGATCCGCAGCACCCCTGCGATGCCCAAGCCCTAGAGGCTTACCGCAGCAGCTTTCCCCAACTGTGGGAGCACCACCAACTGATCTATGATTTGCAGGAAGCCACGCCCCCAAGTACTTTTACACCGCGGCCGTCGCAACCCGATCGCTATGTCTTTCGCCTTTATGTGCGCGGGGAAACCCATGCGGCTGAGGTTGCCCTCAAAAATCTCCATGATTTGCTCAGTTCCGCCCTCAAGGTGCCCTATACCCTCAAAGTGGTGGATGTCACTAAGCAACCGGATCTGGCGGAGAAGGATCAGGTCCAAGCCACGCCAACATTGGTGCGGGTGTATCCCCAGCCAGTGCGCCGCCTTGTGGGACAGTTGGATCATCGCTATCGCCTGCAACATTTGCTAAGCCCTTAGAGTGATGACTGATTCTGCCAAAGACCTTCTCGCGGCTGCCGCTGTGGAGCGCAGGTTGGGAAACCGTGATGCCTATGTGCCCTATTTGCGACAAGTGTTTGCCGACGTCGTGGGGGAAGATGACACTGTGAGTGAAACCTATGGTGGCCTAGGAGCAGCCCAAGAGCGTTTGGCCAACATTCAGCCCCTACGCTATGGCAAACGTCGCAACTTTTTGACAGGGGAAGTGACGGGACTTTCGGCCTATTTGCGCCATGGGGTCATCAGTTTGGCGGCGGTGCGGGATCGCGTGCGGCAATTGGTAGATGACCCCTCTGAAGCGGAGGCACTACTCCAACAATTGGCATGGCGAGACTATTGGCAGCGCCTCTATGCCCATTGGGGCGATCGCCTGTGGCAGGACATTGAACCCTATAAGACAGGTTGGTCAGCAGTAGATTATGCAACCGACTTACCCGCCGCACTCGTCGCTGCGGAAACGGGGCTGGCCTGTATGGATGCCTTTAGTTCGGATCTGCAACGAACGGGCTATCTCCATAACCATGCGCGGTTATGGCTGGCGGCCTACGTGGTGCATTGGTGTCGGGTGCGCTGGCAGGCGGGCGCCGCCTGGTTTTTGCAGCATCTCCTCGATGGCGATCCGGCGAGTAATAACCTCTCGTGGCAGTGGGTGGCCAGTACCTTTAGCCACAAGCCCTACTTTTTTAACCGCCAAAACCTGGAACGCTATAGTGATGGCAAATACTGTCGGCAGTGCCCAATGAGCGATCGCTGTCCCTTTGATGCCACCTACGAGGAATTGGCAGCCCGCCTTTTCCCCCACAAGACATAGCGTTATTGGGGGGTCGGCTTCAGGGTTTTGCGCAGAATCAAACAGTTGCCCCCCTCCTCTATGGCTTGATAGGCCAGTTCATCCATAATCGTTGCCAAAAGGCGTAGGCCCCGTCCTCCTTCGGCATCGATGGCAATTTGCGGCGGCAGTGTTTGCAACTTTGCCTTCAGGTCAAAGGGGTCACCCCGATCCCAAATGCGCAATTCAATGTGGGTTGCGGCGATGTACAGATCAATGCGAATCGGAGTATCGGGGGGGCGATCGCGATGGGCATGGCGAACGGCGTTGGTAAACCCCTCGGCGAGCGCCAGTTCCAATTTCAACCACTCCTCAAGGGGCAGCGTAGGTGGGCGGTACTGATTAAACCATGCCAACAGTGCCTCCAGCTGGGTTAAGTCACTGGGCAAGGTCAGGGAAACAGTCACGGGGGGAGAGGTCATAGGTTCAGTTGTAGGGGGGCCGTTGCGAGGTCAAGACTAGCTACATTTTCCGTGGTTGAGGACCCAATAGGATGCTCCAGAGCGATCGCCAGCGGGGAGGCTGGCACAAGCCCCTTGGAAAAAACCGCGTGCCAAGGATAATCAGCAAGCCATAGAGCATAAGACGCCCATCGCGGCAAAAATTGGCCACTGCTGGTGGCAAATAGGCTTGATCGGCGAGTCCCCTTAGGAGTTCTGGTAAGGCTGTAAAGAGCATACCGCCAGCGATCGCCCCCACAAACGTCCGATTGCCCCCCACCAGCACGGCCGTCAGGGCCAACACCCCCGTATCAAACGTGCCCTGACGGGGATTCCAAGTATTCAAGAGATGGGCCGCCAAAACCCCAGCCACCCCCGCCAGAATAGCCCCCAAGGCAAAGCCCAAAACCTTGTAGCGAGTGGTATCAATGCCGAGGGTCTGGGCCACCAATTCATCGCCACGAATGGCCTGCATGGCCTTGCCGGCACGGGTCTGTTCCAAGCGACCGATGGCGATCGCCACCAGGATTAGCAAGGGTAGCGTCAGCCACAGATAGCCCAAGGGCGTACTAAAGGGTTGGGGAATGCCAAAGATACCGACTGCTCCCCCCGTAACCTCCAGATTGAGTGCCAACACCCGCAGCACCTCAGAGAAAGCGATGGTGGCAATGGCAAAATAAATGCCCCGCAACCGCAGCACCGGCACCCCCAAGCCCCATCCCAGCAAGCCACAGACAAGAGCCGCCACAACCATTTCCCCCAGCACCAAGGGCAGGGGATAGGGGTTCAGTCCTGCAAAAACACGGGTGGAGAGCAAAGCAGCAATATAGCCACCAATGGCATAAAAGGCTGGACTCGCCAGGGAAAGTTGACCACTCATCAGAGGCAAATAGAGCGATAGTGCCAGCATCGCCCCCAGGGTCATCGAAACCAGCAGGAAATCGTAGGTGCCCAGCCAGCCCGCCATAACCAGTGCTAGACATCCATCCCACAAGTGACCACAGC
The DNA here is from genome assembly GCF_000011345.1 of Thermosynechococcus vestitus BP-1. NCBI lineage: Bacteria > Bacillati > Cyanobacteriota > Cyanophyceae > Acaryochloridales > Thermosynechococcaceae > Thermosynechococcus > Thermosynechococcus vestitus. The sequence continues at coordinate 549,450 of NC_004113.1, read as the reverse complement.
CCCCTCAGCAAGTTGCTGCAGGTCCGCAATTATTGCGGCTTCCAGGGTCTTATCCCCAAGGCGCATCGTCAGACGCGACAGCCGCAGTGAGGCCGTAATCCGACCGCTGGGCAAATCTAACCAGACCAACTGTTGAAACTGGCGACAGCGGCCACCATAGCGTTGGGCAAGGGTGGCGAGTTCCTCTGCTGTGGGCGATCGCCCCAGATCGACATCAACGACCCATGTACCGCCGCATTCTCGACGTTTAGAAAGTTGAATGGACATTCCTTAGAACTGATCTACAGGCGTTGGGCATAGAATTCACACCACGGATCGCCCTTTTCCCGTGCCTTCACCTCTGCCCCCTGAAAGACACCACCCCGCTGAAAAAGCCGATTGTAAAAAGCCTCATCCAAGACGGGTTTCTGTTGAATGCGCCCGTTATAGACAATGTTCATCATTGCAGGCACCGCCCCTTGGGCAAAATAGCAGGCTGGTTGGGCCGCATGGGGATAGGACGCCAAGAAGTAGTTGGTTTCGTAGTTACCATCAATAGCCACTCGAGAGGATTCGTTCCTGACCACTTCTAGGGCTTGCCAGCGCCCCCAGCCCAAGCTACTGGCAACGGCATAGCCCCCATGAATCCAATCGGTGTCGGTCTTCAGCATCGGGCCAACCACCGTTTCCCACTCCAAGGATTCCATGATATTGCCAAAGGTGTAAAAGACACAAACATGACCGGATTCACGAATCAAGGCTTGCCCAACCTCGAGCAGCTGCGGATCTACCTTTTGTAGCTCATCTAGGAAGCGGTACTGAATGCGGTTGTAATAGTTGGCGGGCATGCGGGTCAGGAGCACATTGAAGGCGCGGATTTGACCCCGCTCATCTCCGGCGAGGGGCAACCCCCAAAGGGCTTCATTCACTGCATCATAGTCCACACTTGTGTCTGGCTTGGGCAGGGGGGCAGGGTGCTCAATCAGTTTGCCCATTTGCGGACTCGGGGTTAAGGAGCGGCGTATCGCTGCCTTTGCAACATGAATCCTACAGTGATCCTGCCGCGTCACCGCCATGCAACTGGTTTCTTCGGCCACATAGGTGCCCAACTCAGCAAAGGTTGCATCTAGGGTTGCAGCCACATAGCCCACCGCCAAGTGATCCATCGGTTTTTTGCGGCTCACCTGCTCGCCATATTTCCCTAACCAACCCTCGGCATAGTGGGAGTGGGTCAACTCTACCTGCCCCCCCTGTTCACTCACCTCAAAATTGAGACAGCCAAACCCCAAGAAACTAAAGATTTCTGCGGCAGTGGCAAGGCGTTCCCCTGGGGTGTGTGCCCCCAATGTGTTAAAGGCATTTGAGAGCAGGCTATAGAAAATTTCCTGGGCTGAGGTCTGCAAAATACTGACCCCATCAATCCAATCTGGATCCTCAATTGTCTGTTGCAGAAACAGGTTGTAGTGGTGGCAGTGGAAAATCACTGGCTCGTTAAAAAAAGCCACCAGCTTTCGGGGGCGATCGATGTGGAGATGCTCAAACATAGGCACAAATCTTTTCTTGGGTTTCCAATGAGGGATAATCCAACAGCACTAGGGAAGTGCAACGGGGAGACGTTCCATACCCAAAATATCAGCCACCCCCTTGTAGAGAATGCGCACTTCCCGCTCATCCAATTGGCCTTTTTCTAGGCGCTCGCGGTCCAAGCCCGTTTTCAACGACAGCCGCAGCGCCACAAAATTGGGATCCGGGGCATAGCGACGGGCATAGCTCAGGAGCAGTTGGGCAACTGAGGTGGTGTTGTCCTGCACTGGCGGCAGCAGGGGCTTCCCATCCGCCAAGATGGCCTTAATTCGCTCAAAGACCAGCTTCAGGTTCGTGCTCCCCTTGGTGAGAAACAGGACAAAGTAGGGAGTTTTGCTGAAGGCTTTGATCACCAGCCGCACCTCTGCCGAACCCGCTAGTAAATAGTCTGCCTCTGAAGCAGGATCCACCACTTGACACACGCGGTTATTGGCTCGCAGTAGATCGCTAGCATAGGCCCCCAGAGAACTCAGGGAATCCTTTTCAAAGCTGTTGCCACTGTAGTTAATTTCGGCAATCGTTGCCCCATCTGTCATGCGGCCAATCAACACAGCTAACACGCCGGGAACTCCGGCAATGTGTTGCTCCAGAACACTCTTGAGTGTGCGCACCAACATTTTGTGTTCTCCTAGTTATCGGCAAGCTTTGCTTAAGTTTTGGTTTTATTGACTATTCTATAAAGTTTGTATACGGAAAGTTTGTATACGGCGATACATCCGTAACTTTACGGATTGTTGGGTGATTGATTGGAATTTGTTAAAAATTTGTTAAAAATTAGCATTCATATCAGGAACTAGGATTTTACAGCGCAGCCCCTTTGAGTGCATGGAGCAAACTAATGGCGACGGCAACAGAACTGCCCACTCCTGAATTCTTTGATGCCACCAAGGTTGACCAGGTGTGGCGTCTCCCTTATCAGCAGCGGGCAGCAGAGGCTCGCCAATGGGCACAGCAGTACCAGATGCCGCCGGTAAGCGAAGAGGTGCAGCGCACGCTTCTTTTGCTAATTGATGTCCAAAATACCTTTTGCCTACCCGACTTTGAGTTAGATAGTGCCGTCACGAGTTTATGAGATACTGAGCGTGTGTCTGGACTGTATTATAGGACCGTGCCATGAGGACACCTGACTACCGTCGCCACGATATTTCCGACCGGGTTTGGGAGCGGTTGGAACCGCATCTACCTGGACGCCGAGGGAGCTGGGGGGGTGTGGCGAAAGACAACCGGCAGTTCATCAATGCGGTGTTCTGGATACTGCGCACCGGCGCCCCTTGGCGGGATTTACCCCCGGAGTACGGAGATTGGAAGAACGTGCATCGAAGGTTCTGCCGCTGGCGAGACAAAGGCGTGTGGGAAAAGGTCCTTGAGCAGTTGATCGACGAGCCCGATTACGAATGGTTGATCATCGATGCTACTCATGTCAAAGTCCACCCTCATGCCACAGGGGCCAAAGGCGGCAACCAAGACATGGGCCGTACAAAAGGGGGCTCAATACCAAGATACATCTGGCCGTGGATGCGCATGGTATGCCGCTGCGAATGGTTATCACAGCAGGTACCACTGCGGATTGTCGCCAAGCTGCAACCTTGATCGAAGGAATCGATGCAAAGTACCTGTTGGCGGACAAAGGCTACGACAGTGATGCCCTCATCGCCCAAGCCAAAGAGCATGGGATGCAGCCTGTCATCCCTTCGCGCAGACATCGCAGACAGCGACGTGAATGCGACAAGCAGTTGTATCGGCTTCGTCATCTGGTTGAGAATGCTTTTTTGCATCTCAAGCGTTGGCGAGGTATTGCCACGCGATACGCCAAAAATACGGCTTCTTTCCTTGCTGCTGTGCACATCCGTTGTATCGCCATTTGGGCATCAATCTCGTGACGACAGTATCTAGTTCTCCCCGGTGCGGTTGCGGATAATCAACGCCTATGCCGCTTTATTTACCCCCACCTTGTCCAGATGAGTGAGATCATTGTTACCCTTGATACCCACATAGCGAGTCAAATTTTTCATCCCCTCTTTAGGGATAGATGCTGCCGGGGAACCGCCGCCACCCCTCACCCCCATTACCGTTGAGGATGTTGAGCGCGGGCGCTGTCAACCCAATCCCCATCTACTGGCCTCCCTTGGAATAACGGATCAACAGAGTTTGCAGGCCTATACTCGGCACTATGTTGCCCAGTTGGCGGCCCAAGGGAAATTTCCCTTGAGCATTTGGCCCTACCACTCCATGCTGGGCGGCATTAGTCATGCCCTTGTTTCCGCTGTTGAGGAAGCCTGTTTCTTTCATACGGTGACGCGACAACAGCAAACTCGCATGGAACTCAAGGGTAGCCATCCCCTGACGGCAAATTACTCAGTGCTCCGTCCAGAGGTGAGCCATGATCCCCAAGGCCATCCTTATAGTGGCAGTGAATAGGGCTTTGATTGGGCATCTGCTGGCGGGCGATCGCCTGATCATTGCCGGTCAGGCCAAAAGCCACTGTGTTGCTTGGACAGTGGCCGACCTCCTCAGGGAAATTCAACAGCGAGATCCCCAACTGGCTCAACGCGTCTATCTCCTTGAGGACTGTATGTCCCCTGTGGTGGTGCCAGGGGTCGTGGACTTTAGCAAAGCTGCCAATGCAGCCTTTGCCGAGTTTGCCGCTGCCGGCATGCACCGCATTACGACGACCATGACTGCCCCTCTGAATCTTTAGTTGTTCTAAAGACTCACCACTTCTGAAGAGAGACAGTTTAGGATCAGGACTAGATGCATCCTCACTAAGGAGGGGCAATGACTGACTATGCAGCCCACCAACAGGCTCTCGATCGCGATTGTTTGACCCTATCTCGCCACGTTCTCCAACAACTCCAAAGCTTTGACGCCGCTGCCCAAGACCTCAGTGCCCTGATGAATCGCATTGCCCTTGCTGGCAAGCTTATTGCCCGCCGTTTGAGTCGAGCAGGTCTGATGGAGGGGGTCTTGGGTTTTACGGGAGCTGTAAATATCCAAGGCGAAGATGTCAAAAAAATGGATGTCTATGCCAACGAGGTCTTTATTGCGGCCTTTAAGCAGAGTGGCTTGGTGTGTCGCCTTGCCTCCGAGGAAATGGCGCAGCCCTACTATATTCCTGAAAATTGCCCCATCGGCCGCTACACCCTCCTCTACGACCCCCTCGATGGTTCCTCCAATGTGGACATTAACCTGAATGTGGGATCGATTTTTGCCATTCGCCAGCAGGAGGGGACTGATCTAGACAGCACCGCTGCCGATCTCCTGCAAGATGGTCACCAGCAAATTGCCGCTGGCTATATTCTCTATGGCCCCAGTACGATGCTGGTCTATTCCCTGGGCAAGGGTACCCATGTGTTTGTCCTTGACCCCAGCCTCGGTGAGTTTATTCTGGCGATCGAGAACCTGCAAATTCCTGCCAGTGGTGCCATTTACAGTGTGAACGAAGGCAACTTCTGGGCGTGGGAAGAACCGATTCGTAACTACGTCCGCCATGTCCATCGTCAGCCCGGCTATAGCGCCCGCTACAGTGGTGCCCTGGTGGCTGATATTCACCGTATTCTCATGGAGGGGGGCGTCTTTCTCTATCCGGGTACCCAAAAGAACCCCGCCGGTAAGTTGCGGCTCCTCTACGAAGCGGCTCCAATTGCCTTCCTGGTGGAACAAGCAGGGGGTAAAGCCAGTACCGGTACCCAACCGCTCCTCGATGTTGTGCCCGATCATCTGCACATGCGTACACCACTGATTGTTGGCAGTCCTGAGAATGTAGCCCTCGTGGAATCCTTTATCCAGCAAACCCCTGCCCAACCAACCGTGACACAGGTGTAACCCATGGTAACCCTATTTGAAAATCCCCTGCGGGTTGGACTACGCCAAGAGCGAACCCCAGAGCCGCTGATTTTAGTCATTTTTGGTGCCAGTGGCGACCTTACTCAGCGCAAGCTGATTCCCTCGATTTATCAACTGAGACTCGAACGCCGTCTGCCCCCCGAACTGACCATTGTTGGCGTGGCGCGGCGCAACTGGAGTCATGACTATTTTCGCAAGCACCTCCGTCAAGGGGTCGAGGAGTTTGGTGGCGGCATTCAGGCGGAACCCCTGTGGCAGGAATTTGCCCAAGGTTTGTTTTATTGCTCTGGCAATATCGATGATCCCGCCGCCTACACCCAGCTGAAAACACTGCTAGCTGAGCTAGATGAAAAACGCCAAACTCGCAGCAATCGCGTCTTTTACCTTGCGGTCTCACCGAGCTTTTTCGTTGAGGCCATTCAGCAACTGGGGGCAGCGGGGCTATTGAGTGATCCCCAAAAACATCGTCTTGTGATTGAAAAGCCCTTTGGCCGTGATCTCACCTCTGCCCAAGCCCTCAATGAGGTGGTGCAGTCGGTGTGCAAGGAGGAGCAAGTTTACCGCATTGACCACTACCTCGGTAAAGAGACGGTGCAAAACCTGATGGTGTTTCGCTTTGCCAATGCCATTTTTGAACCCCTCTGGAACCGCCAGTACGTGGATCATGTGCAGATTACTGTTGCTGAAACCGTCGGGGTGGAAGATCGCGCGGGCTACTATGAAACTGCGGGTGCCCTGCGGGACATGGTGCAAAACCACATTCTCCAGTTGCTGGCTCTGACCGCGATGGAACCCCCCAATGCCCTCGATGCCGATAGTCTGCGTAGCGAAAAGGTGAAAGTCCTCCAAGCTACCCGTTTAGCGGATCTTGATAATCTCGATGCCTGTGCTGTCCGCGGCCAATACCGAGCCGGCTGGATGAAGGGCAAACCTGTTGTGGGCTATCGTCAGGAGCCGGGGGTGAGTCCTACCTCCACCACTCCCACCTATGCGGCCCTAAAACTAGGGATTGATAACTGGCGGTGGCAGGGGGTGCCCTTCTATGTGCGCACGGGTAAACGCTTGGCAAAAAAGGTCACAGAAATCTCAATTCAGTTTCGTGGGGTGCCTTTACTGATTTTCCAGTCGGCCGCCCGCCAAACCAATCCCAATATCCTGACGATGCGCATTCAACCCAATGAAGGGATTGCTCTGCGCTTTGAGGCAAAAATGCCGGGTGCAGATCTGCGCACACGCACGGTGGAAATGGACTTTAGCTACGGCTCCTCCTTTGGAATGGCCACAGCGGATGCCTATGCGCGGTTATTACTGGACTGCATGTTGGGGGACCAAACCCTGTTTACGCGCGCAGATGAGGTAGAGGCGGCTTGGCGGGTGGTGATGCCGGTTTTAACGGCTTGGGACGCCCCCACAGATCCAGAGGCCATACCCACCTATGACGCGGGGACTTGGGGGCCCGATGCGGCAGAAGTGATGATTAATGCCGATGGCCGGCGCTGGCGGCGACTTTGATGTTTACCCATCATGGGAATTAAGGCGGCACGCTTGCATAACCTTCCATAACAGTATTGGGTACCTAGTATGGCAACTGACTCAACTCCCCTTGTAGCACTCCAAGACCCAGTGGATGTTTCCCTCGATGACATTGAACAGAGTCTGCGGCAAATTTGGCTCAGTCATGGGGGGGATGGCACGGCACCGGCGGCAGTGCGAGCAACGACGTTTACCCTCGTCGTCTATGAGGCGGATGATACGCAGCAATTGCTGGCTGCCCTAGGCTACTATACGGGGCCGCTGGATGGCATTCTCGGTCCATGGATGCAGTCGGCAATCCGCACTGCTGAGAAAAAACACAATTTGCCCTTGACCGGTCGGGTGACGCCCCAATTACGAGAAGCTCTGCAACAGGAGTATGCCCAGCAGCAATCCCAGGGTAAGTCTCGCAGCGATCGCCAGCCAGTGGATATGCGTGGGAGTGGTATTGCCGATGCGATCGCCAGCCAAAATCCCTGTCGGGTGATTGCTCTGTGTCCTACCCTTGGCGAAGATACAGGGATTACAGCTCAAGTGGCCGCCTACTGTCCCATCAACAAAAAGCTGCGCAGTTCATTGGTCTGCTGTGAGTACATTACCCTCAGGGGCACCCATGAGGCTTTTCAGCGGGTCCAACCCCTCTTGAAATCCCTGATCATTCAAGAGTTACCTCGCTTTTTGTGGTGGAAGGGGGATTTGTTCAATAACGTTGACCTGTTTCAGGCCCTTGCCCCCCAATTTAGCCGTGTGATTGTGGACTCCAGTGAATTTCTTGATCCGCTGCGGGGCCTACGGGCGATCGCCCCCCTTCTGGAACAGAACCTGCCCCTAGCGGATTTGAACTGGCGCCGCCTTGGGGCATGGCAAGAACTGGCTGCTGAAGCCTTTGATCCCCCCGAACGCCGCTTGGCCATTCAGGAAATTGATCAAGTGGTCATTGACTACGAAAAAGGTAATCCTGCCCAAGCTTTCATGTACCTTGGCTGGTTGGCCTCCCGTCTCCAGTGGCAGCCCCGTCAAGTTGTCTATCAAAGCGGCGATTATGACCTCTACCAGGTGGAACTCGTCAGTGCTGATCAGCGCTGCATTCGCGCCGAACTGGCGGGGGTACCCACAGGGGATCCAGGACAGGTTCTCGGGGATCTCATTGACTTGAAGCTCACCTCCACCAACCTAGAGGCAGATTGCTGTACAATCATCTGCTCTGAAACCCGCGGCTGCATGCGCATGGAAGCCGGTGGCAGTGCTCAGTTGTGTCGTACTTACCACGTTACACCCCTGAGCGATCAAACCGCTGAGATCCTCCTCAGTCAGGAGCTGCAGCGCTGGGGACCGGACTTTCTTTACCGTGAGAGCTTTGCCGTTGTTTCCCAGCTGCTGGCTCTAATGCCTTAGCATTAGATCCCATGACGGAAGATTTTCGCCTTGTCATTGACCTCAGTGTGGTGCTGGGGGCAGCGGCAGTGGGAGGTCTGTTGGCAGCTTTGCTGCGACAACCCATCCTGCTGGGCTACCTTTTGGCTGGTATGTTGGTGGGGCCCACAGGCTTGGGACTCCTCAAGGAAGTGCCTCAAGTGGAAGGTTTGGCACAACTGGGGGTAGCCTTTTTGCTCTTTGCCCTGGGGGTGAGTTTCTCCCTCGGTGAGATTCGAAAAGTCCAAGGGGTTAGCTTGGGGGGCAGTGCCCTGCAAATTCTGCTGACCATTGCAGTCACAACGCTGATTGCCGTTGGGGTTGGCTGGGTGAGTTCCCCCAATCAGGGGATTTTCCTCGGTGCTGTCCTCTCCCTCTCTTCAACGGCAGTGGTGCTGCGCAGCCTCATGGATCGCAATGAGTTGGAGTCGATCCAAGGGCAAATTATGCTGGGCATCTTGGTCGTGCAGGATTTGGCGGTGGGCTTGATGATTGCCGTCTTACCAGCTCTGAACAAACCCCCAGAGGAGTTGGGCCTCGCCCTCGGACAAGCAGTATTGACCATTGCCTTAATTGCTCTGGGGGCGATCGCGGCTGGTATGTGGTTGCTGCCCCCCCTGCTACGGCTACTGGCTAAAACCGAAAGTCGTGAGATTTTCCTTTTAGGCGTTGTTGCCCTCTGCTTGGGAATTGCTCTGCTAACCCAGTATTTGGGGCTTTCAATTGAGATTGGTGCCTTTATTGCGGGTCTGATGATCTCTGAGGTGGAGTATGCCGATCAAACCCTCGATTACGTGGAATCGATCCGTGATATCTTTACAACGCTCTTTTTTGCCTCCATTGGCATGCTCATTGACCCAGTCTTTCTGTGGGAGCACTTAGATCGCATTATTGAATTGGTGAGCCTCGTTATTCTCGGTAAGTTCCTGATCACCACCCCCATTGTTAAGTTCTTTGGCTACTCCTGGAAAACGTCGTTGCTGGTGGGGATCGGCCTTGCCCAGATTGGCGAATTTTCCTTTGTACTGCTGACGGCAGGGCGAGGTTTGGGGTTGGTGTCCCAACAAGTTTACCTGCTCACCCTCGGTACCACAGCAGTCACTTTGCTAGTGACGCCCTTTTTGTTAAAGCTAGTGCCGGTGCTCTTGGAACTGCCCCTACTGCGCCGCCTCCTCAAGGAAGATGAAATCCTGGACATGGATTTAACGGGATTGCCGAAGCGAAACCATGTCATTGTCTGTGGCTATGGTCGTGTCGGCAAGAGTGTGGTCAAACTCCTCCAAAAACAAAACTATCCTGTGTTGGTCATTGAGCAAAGTGAAACGGTCATTAATGAAGTACGCGATGCTCAACTGCCCTACATCTATGGCAATGCCGCCAGTCAAACAATTCTCGCCAAAGCAGGCGTCGATCAAGCTCTTGGCATGGCGATCGCTCTCTCCGATAGTATGAGTACCCGCCTCTGTCTCAAGCGCGCCCTTGAGTTTGCCCCAGAACTGGATGTCATTGTTCGCGCCAATAGCGATCGCGACATTGAATTGCTTTATCAACTGGGGGCGCGGGAGGTGGTACAACCAGAGTTTGAAGCCAGCTTAGAGTTGGCTGCCCATCTCTTCTTTAGCCTAGGCATGGGCGAGCGCCATATTCAACAGCAGGTACAGCAGGTGCGCGACAGCCATTACGCCAATTTGCGGGGTGATGCCCTACCGGAGGGCACCGCCCGTCTCCTACGGCAAGCGGCTCAGGATATGAATAGTCGCTGGCTGAGTGTCCCTGAGGATTCCCCCATTCGCGGCATGAGCTTAGCAGAGATCCAACTGCGACAGTTGACGGGGGTGACGCTCTTGGCAATTGTGCGGGCGGATGGTACTGAGGTGGATTATCCCAGCGGTCAAACCCGCCTCCAAGGGGGCGATCGCCTCTTGATTGTGGGCGAGCCAGCGGAGTTTGAGGCTTGTGAAGCCCTGATCCATGGCCGTGTCAGTGTGCCCCAAGGGGAAACCTTCTTTCTTTGGATCCTGCTACCCCAAGAGATTGGCGAAAAACATTGCACCATTGCGGATCTACATCTGCCTGAGACTGTGACGATTCGTGCCCTGCGGCGAGAAGGGACACTTCTTTCTGAACCTAGCAGCGATTGTCCTTTAATGGCGGGCGATCGCCTCCTCCTCACCGGACCTATGGATGCCCTACGCCGCATTGGCGATCAACTGCAAGCGAGATCGACGCCGCTGCCACCGTGAGCACGCAGGAGCCAACGCAACTGATTAACATATCGCGCCGTCGTTGCCACCTGGCAGGCAAATGTTTCGCTTTCGAGAACCCCCAACGCAATGCCAATCATGGGGATCAACTCGCCGCTCAATTCTTCGCTCAACGTCACTAATGCACGACTCAACACCGCCTCCGCCGTGTTGTCGCTAAAGACCTCAAAGGCACTATCCTCCAAGAGGCCGGCGATCGCCCCCCGTTCGTTTTCCTCAGAAGGATGCAGCAAACTCAACAATAGATGCTGACGTTCCTTGCCAGTGGCGGCAAAACTGATCCGCAACGTGCCCCATAGGATATGCCGTTCAACTGAGGTCTCACTGCCAAAGCCATAGCACAAGCCCACCTCTTGAATGATTTTGAGACCCAGCAGCAAAGCAAACCCCACATCCACCAATTCACCAAGAAAGTCAAGGGGAGCAGTGATTAGGGCTGCAACGGCCGCTTTGGTCAAGGCTGCACCGGCAACGCTCCCTTGCAGGCGATCGCACACCTCGAGGGGTTGATCCTTCATATCCTGCCAGTGCTCGACTGGAATCTGACCGCTGCCCAATCGCTGTTTCAAGTGTTGCCAAGCGTGATCACTATTGGCGAGCAGGAGCTCCCCCGCCTTACGCAGAGTTGCTAGGTGTTCAGGGGACAACATCCCACAGATATGACGCTCAACTGCGGCATTGACGCATTGCACCGCCTGTTGCAGAGGGGTCGTTTCCTCTCGCAGCCAAGCACTGATGTTTCTAATTTGTTGCCGCTCGTAATCCGTAAGAGCACGCCTGCGGTTCATCGGGGCCACACCCGGGGATAGCAAACCAAAGGATGAGAACCTTGCCCCGGCCGCAGCAACTGCCAAGCCGCCACAAACCAGCGCCGTAATTCCGCCATGGAATGACCGCGATAGCGACAAACCACCCCACGAATCAGGGTACTGACACCCATCTCCCCCTGGATCCCCATCGCTAAATCCCGCAGCCGTTGGATCTGTTCGCTGCTCACTTCCCTACCGACCCAAGCCAATGTGCCCATGAGGGGACACCCCTGCAAAGCATTCATTGCTGTCAGCATCATTTTCGTACCCTCAATCCGCTGGCGATCAATCCACAGGGGGACGCCCCCCTGCCATACCTCCGTGTGGTAACGCCAATAGCCACGATTAAAGACTTCACCGCGAGCCGTGCGGCCAAAGCGGGTCATCTCCCAAAGGCCCACCTGTGCTTGAGGGGCAAGATCAATGCGCAGGCGTTGGTGAAATTGAGCACCCGCAAAGATAATCGTTTCTTGGGGGAGCCATTCTAAAACCGCCTCATCGGCAACATGACAGTGGAGCGTTTGCTCCACAGGGATTTGAGCACGACCATAGACCTTGGTAGCGGCAGGCGTTGTCAACAGGACACGGCACTGGGGTTCAAGGGTAATCTTTTGGTGCAGGCGATCGCCCCCCACATAGCCCCCCGCCGTATGCAGGATCACACTGTGGCAGATCGGTTTTCCCTCGGGATAAAACGACCGTTGCAGCTTCAGGGGTGCCGAGGCATAAGCCCGCACTGGAATCGTTTGCCCCCGCCGCCAAGCATAGACCAGCTCCAATTCACCTAACCAGCCGGCCACTTTGTCTTAGCCCCCCACTGCCGTCAGGGATTGCCGCTGCTGTTGCACCTGTAGATAGACCAATAGAGCATTGATATCCGCCGGATTGACCCCCCCAATACGACTCGCTTGACCAATGGTGAGGGGGCGGATGGCACTGAGTTTCTCCCGTGCCTCCATTGACAGGGTAGGAATGGCAAAGTAATCCAAATCCACAGGCAGAGGACGCTGTTCTTGGCGGGCAATCTGTTCAATTTCCCGTTGTTGCCGCTCAATGTAGCCGGCGTACTTAATGGCAATTTCAACCGCCTCTTTCTCTTGGGGCGTCAAGTCGGGATTGCCAAGGCCGTGGCGATCCAATAGCTCGTAATGTACCCCCGATCGCCGCAGCAGCTCCTCCAGGGCAATAGCACTCTTAATCGCTTGACCTGTGGCAGTGACAATCGCTTCACCCACCGGTTCATGGGCTTTAATGCGGGTTGTCTGAAGGCGTTGCGTCTCCGCGGCAAGACGGCGTTGCTTGGCTTGAAACACCTGCCACTGGGCTTCGCTCACCAAACCAATCTCATACCCCAAGGGGGTAAGCCGCTGGTCGGCATTGTCCGATCGCAACACCAAGCGATATTCCGAGCGGCTAGTGAGCATGCGGTAGGGTTCCCGCAGTTCCTTCGTACACAGATCATCAATAAGGGTACCGATGTAGCTCTCTTGCCGCGGGAAGGTGATCATGGGTTTCCTCTGAACAAAGCGAGCGGCATTAATCCCGGCCACAATTCCCTGGGCGGCTGCTTCCTCATAGCCAGTGGTGCCGTTAATTTGTCCGGCACAAAATAGCCCCTGAATTTTCTTGGTCATGAGGGTGGGAAAGCACTGGGTTGCCGGCAAGTAGTCATACTCCACCGCATAGGCCGGACGCAGCATGATGCAGTTTTCTAGCCCCGGCAGCGTGCGCAATAGTTGCAGTTGCAGTGGTTCTGGCAGTCCCGTAGAAAAGCCTTGGATGTAGAGTTCAGGCGTATTGCGGCCTTCGGGTTCAATGAAAATTTGATGGCTTTCTTTATCGGCAAAGCGGACAATTTTATCCTCAATGCTGGGGCAGTAGCGGGGGCCTTTGGCATCAACCCAACCACCATACACAGGAGTGAGGTGGAGATGCTCACGGATGAGCCGGTGGGTTTCAGGGGTGGTGCGGGTCAAGTAGCAGTTCATTTGGGGCCTTTCCACCCATACTGTAGGATCAAAGCTAAACCAGCGCACTTGCTCATCCGGGGGCTGGGGCTCCATCTTGCTGTAGTCCACCGATCGCCGGTCCACCCGCGCAGGGGTTCCTGTTTTCAGACGATCCACCTCAAAGCCGAGGCGGGCTAAGGTTTGGGAGAGACCCTCTGCGGCAAATTCGCCAGCACGACCAGCGGGCATCGATTTATTCCCTACCCAGATACGGCCACCGAGGAAGGTTCCCGTTGTCAGAATCACCGCTTGACAGCGAAAGGCGACGCCAAAGTAGGTTTCAACCCCAATCACCGTGTCATTGGCATCAAGGACTAAATCCGTGACCATGCCCTCGCGGACGAGCAAGTTGGGCTGATTTTCCACCACCTGTTTCATGACGGCGCTGTATTCGCGCTTATCCGTTTGCGCCCGCAGCGCCCAGACCGCTGGACCCCGTGAGGCATTCAGGAGACGCTTTTGCACATAGGTGCGATCGCTGACACGGCCAATTTCCCCTCCGAGGGCATCCACTTCGTGCACGAGTTGCGATTTGGCAGGACCACCCACTGCCGGATTACAGGGCTGCCAAGCAATTTTATCGAGGTTGAGGGTCAGCAGGAGGGTACGACAGCCCAACCGCGCCGTTGCCAAGGCGGCTTCACAGCCCGCATGACCGGCACCGACAACAATAACATCAAATTCATCTTGGAACGCAGGCAGTGTTGACATGGCGATTGCCCCCTAACGAGCCAGCAGTGGTTTAGAAGAACGTGGCGCTACTGGAGAACCCCGCCAACAGTTGAACAATGAATTGCAAGAGGAAGAAGGCAATGATCGGCGAAAAGTCAAGACCACCGATGGGGGGAATCAGACCGCGAAAGATGTTCAGGTAGGGATCCGTTAACTGACTCAGAATCGAGAAGGGCGGATTATACCAGTTGATATTAGGAAACCACGACAGAAGGACGCGAATCAGCAGAATAATTAAGTAGATTTGCAAAAAGTTCGCAATCCCCATCAACAGAATGGGCAATACAGCTGCCTCAGTCATTGGTCTTCCCCTTGCAAATTCAAGTGCATCCCCTATTGTACCAAGGCTATCAAGCAGCTAACCCCAGTAGTCATTCTCCCTCGCTAGACTAGAAAATACAGGTTTCTGCATTGATTCCCAAAAGTTATCGCTCTGGGCCTGCATAGGGGAGCGATCGCCAAAGGATAAAAAGTCGAGAGCCCTCTCCGACAGCAGCTTTGGCTGTTTTGGGCGAGTTCCCTCCTTGGGAAAAGGGCTGTATTCTGGATTGCGGCGTTTTCGTTGACATTCAACTCAAGTTCAGGGGTTTAATATGTTACAGATGTCGGCCACGGGTCATATACTGGTGGGCACCTATGCCCTAATTGGATTTACCATCTCTGGTCTATCGTTTTTGCGGGCTTGGGTACAGCGGCAGTACAAGGGGTCTGTCCAACGGTTGAAGGAAGAGTGCGATCGCCTGCACAGAATGGTTGGCGAACAAGCCCAGCGTATCGAAGGGCTAAAGGAATTGGTTGCCCGTAGTGAACAGGAGCGCGATCGCCAGCGCCAAGAAATTGAGCAATTGCGCTCAGAGGTGGAATGGCTGCAAAACCGCTGCCAAGAGTTAGAAAACCAGCAACAGCAACTGCAAACTCAAGTCAGGGACTATCGCCAGCAGGTGGCAGAATTGACGAATGCCCTCAACAGTAGCCAAGCCGACAATGAAGTCCTGCGGGAGAATTGCGATCGCTACCGCCAAGAGCTAGAAACCGCCTACCAGCGCAGTAGTAGCCTTGAAGAGGAATATGCCAGACAAACGGCCACATTAACCGCTTCCTTAACCACGATTGAAGCCACCTGTCGCGAAAAAGAAGCAGAACTGGCGGCTTGCCAGGCCACGGTGAGCGATCGCGATCGTGAAATTGAGGGGCTACACCATGAGATTGCAGGTCTCAACCAAGAAGTCGAGCAGCTTCAGCAAACCGTTGAACACCTGCAAACCCAGAAGCCAAGGGCAAATATCTACTCCCAATGGCTGACATGGCTCAGCAGTAGCGTGGCGATTGCGGCTCTAGTACTCAACCTTGGGCCTTGGAGTCCCCTGTGGGCAGCCCTCTATTCTCACCTGCCAATGTTTTCCTAAAAATCAATATCTTTCATCCAACTCATCGGGGGCTGCTTGCCCCCTTTTTTACAGCTACTCTAAAGGGGGGTATTGGCTCAGGGATAGCTATGTATTGGCACTTAGCCATGCAATGGCTTCCCGTAGCCATGCCTCTGGATCGCTATTGTTAGGGAGAGTGGTCGTTTGCCCGACGGCAGTGAGGGCGGCTGCAATCTCGCGATCGCTATAGCCCAAGGCCAAGAGGGTTAACTCCAGTTCTTCACGAACCGCCTCTGAGGGTAGGCCAGAGGAAGCCGTTGTGAATCCCATTTCCTGTCGCCAAGCACTCAGGGCGGCCTTGAGTTCCAAGGCAATGCGCTCAGCGGTTTTATGACCCACCCCCGGTGCCCGGCTAAGACGCCGAGTATTGCCACTAACAATCGCCTGGACCAGCTCTGGCAAGGGCAGTGTATCCAGCAGCGATAGCGCCATCTGCGGCCCAACCCCATTGACACGGATCAAACGGAGAAAGAGATCCCGCTCGGCTGCCGAGGCAAAGCCATAGAGGAGCATCTGATCCTCACGGATACTAAGGTGGGTAAAAATCTGCACCACTTCAGGACGCGGCGGATATTGCTGCAACAGATGGGACGTCACCAGTAGGCGATAGCCGACCCCATTGACCTCTAGGATCAGGGCACAGCGATGGCCACCCTCCGATTGATGGCCAACAACGGTTCCTCTGAGGTAGACAAACACAGTCTGTTCCCGCGATCAGACGGCTGTAAACAGCTCAACCAAGCCGATGATGAGATTCGAACTCACGACCGCTCGATTACGAATCGAGTGCTCTACCACTGAGCTACATCGGCATCCAAAGCACCTTTTATGGTAGCACGATCGCCCCTAGGACAGTCAGGGCACTGAGAAAATTTTTGCGATCGCGCGCTTGTGTGCATCTGCCCCAAGGGTTACAATAGACGATTGTGTTAATTAACGAGTTAAGAAAATCACTTGGCAAACGTCGTCGTTGTTGGTGCCCAGTGGGGCGATGAAGGCAAGGGTAAAATCACCGATCTCCTGAGCAAGTCTGCCGATGTGGTAGTCCGCTATCAGGGCGGTGTCAATGCCGGTCACACCATTGTTGTCAAAGACCAGACCCTGAAATTGCACCTGATCCCGTCAGGGATTCTCTACCCCGATACCCAGTGCATCATTGGGGCAGGAACGGTGGTGGATCCCAAGGTGCTCCTTGAGGAACTCGAACAACTGGAACAGTTGGGGGTCAGCACTGAGAATTTGCTGATTGCCGAAACAGCCCATGTGACGATGCCCTACCATCGCCAGTTGGATATTGCTGCTGAGGAACGGCGGGGGTCGCGGCGCATTGGTACCACAGGACGCGGCATTGGCCCCACCTATGCCGATAAATCGGAGCGGACAGGGATCCGCATGCTGGACCTGCTGGATCGAGATCAATTGGCTGCCAAGCTGGAGTGGGCGATCGCCCAAAAGAATTTGATCCTCGAAAAGCTCTACGGACTCGCTCCCCTGGAACCGCAGCCGATCATTGAAGAATACTCTGCCTACGGTGAGCGCCTGCGATCGCACATTGTCGACGGTTCCCTCGTCCTCGATGATGCCATCCGCCGTCGGCGTAACATTCTCTTTGAAGGGGCCCAAGGTACCCTCTTAGACCTTGATCACGGCACCTATCCCTACGTCACCTCCTCAAACCCTGTGGCCGGGGGTGCCTGTGTTGGAGC
The DNA here is from genome assembly GCF_000011345.1 of Thermosynechococcus vestitus BP-1. Taxonomy (NCBI): domain Bacteria; kingdom Bacillati; phylum Cyanobacteriota; class Cyanophyceae; order Acaryochloridales; family Thermosynechococcaceae; genus Thermosynechococcus; species Thermosynechococcus vestitus. The sequence continues at coordinate 532,151 of NC_004113.1, read as the reverse complement.
TGGTATTGGTCCGACGATGATTGACCGCGTCATTGGGGTCGCCAAGGCCTATACGACCCGGGTCGGTGAAGGGCCTTTTCCAACGGAACTGTTGGACGAGGTGGGGGAACTCTTGGGCGATCGCGGTGCCGAATTTGGTACCACCACCGGACGGCGCCGCCGCTGTGGCTGGTTTGATGCTGTGATTGGCCGCTACGCGGTGCGCATTAATGGTCTGGATTGCTTGGCAATTACCAAGCTCGATGTCTTGGATGAATTGCCAGAGATCAAAGTTTGTGTGGCCTACGATATTGACGGTGAGCGGTGCGAACACTTCCCCAGCAATGCCCTCAAATTTGCCCGCTGCCGTCCCATCTATGAAACCCTACCGGGGTGGCAGCAATCTACCCGTCATTGTCGCTCCCTTGATGATCTGCCCAAGGCAGCATTGAACTATCTTAAGTTTTTGGCTGAAATTATGTCTGTTCCCATTGCCATTGTTTCCCTGGGGGCAGAGCGCAGCCAAACCATCATTGTTGAGGATCCGATCCATGGCCCCAAACGGGCACTCCTCAAGGATGATGGCACCCAAGTCCACCCGATTTTATCTTAATTGGAGTTGCAGCGATGTCTCGTTCCTTAGCAATTGAGGGGCAACTACGCCCTGCCGATGCCAAGCCCAATGCCCTGCGGCGTAATGGCAAAATCCCTGCCGTCCTCTACGGCCCCACCATCGAGTCTTCGATTTCCCTGGTGGTGGATACCCGTGCCGCCGAATTGTTGGTACGGGATGCCCGTCCCCAGAAAACTCCGATTCAGCTTTCGATCCCGGATTTGCCGTGGCAGGGAACGGTGGTGCTCCAAGAGGTGCAAGCCCACCCCGCCAAGGATACCCTTTACCACCTCTCCTTTTTGGCCAAAGCTGAAAACTAGGCGGCAAGGGGGAATTTGCTATAGTGGGGATATGTTAAGTGATTGTTAACAATGCCAGCCACGCTACTTCGTTCTGCGGATCTTGCCCACCTTAGCTACTCCCCCGAAGGCGATCGCTTTGATGGCTCTTGGGAAGCTCCCCTTGCCACACTCCTTGGCCTTGGACGGGCGGCTGGCGCTGATTTTGTCGAGATTTTCCTTGAGCGCAGTCATTACCTCAGTACCCTTGTCGAGGAGGATCGCCTGACGAGTGTCTCCCCTCGCTTGAGCTTAGGGGCGGGTATTCGTGTTTTTCGTGGTACTCGTGACTGCTACGTGAGCACCAATGACCTCAGCTTCAGCGGCCTCCGCACCGCCCTTGAAAAAGCCCTGGGCCTAATGGGGTTGCTCTTACCCAGTCCCCAAGCCTACGTACCTGAAATTCACCTTGAATTGCTGCGGGACTATGCCCAAGGCCGTAAGGAAGGCTGGCGGGCCACCTGTAGTTCCATTGCTGAAGTGGCCGATATTCTCCTAGCGGGGAGCGATCGCCTGCGCCAGAGAACCCCCCATCTCCAATCTCGTCGCCTCAGTTATTTCCGCGATTGGCAAGAGGTGATGGTGGCCGCCAGTGATGGCACTTTTGGCCGTGACATTCGCCTTACCCAGTCGGCAGTGGCCTCTGTTCTCTGTACGGATGGCGAGCACCGTGCTGCCATTGGTGAGCGCAGTGGCGATACCAGCAATCCAGATTTTTTGCGCCAGTGGGACTACATCACCTTGGCCGATACCGTTGCCGAAGCGGCCGGCAAAATGCTCTATGCCGACTACGTGGAATCGGGCACTTACCCAGTGATCATGGCTAACCAATTTGGGGGTGTGATCTTCCATGAAGCCTGTGGTCATCTTTTGGAAACGACTCAAATTGAACGGGGTACGACCCCGTTTGCCGATAAAAAAGGCGAGAAAATTGCCCATGAAAACTTGACCGCTTGGGATGAGGGAATTACCAGCGGTGCCTTTGGCAGTCTAGATATGGACGATGAGGGGATGCCGACACAGCGGACGTTGCTGATTGAAAATGGTATCCTCAAGAACTTCCTGAGCGATCGCGCAGGCTCCATGCGCACGGGCCACCCCCGCACTGGCAGTGGCCGACGCCAAAGCTATACCTATGCTGCCGCTTCGCGGATGCGCAACACCTACATTGCCCCCGGCAAGTACACTGTTGAGGATCTAATTGCCTCCATTGATCGCGGCATTTACTGTAAACGCATGGGAGGTGGTAGTGTCGGTGCCACGGGTCAATTTAACTTTGCCGTTGAGGAGGCCTACTGGATTGACAACGGCCAAATCAAACACCCCCTCAAAGGAGCCACACTGATTGGCGAAGCCAAAGAAATCATGCAGCGAATTTCCATGTCCGCCAATGATCTTGCCCTTGCTCCCGGTTTCTGTGGCTCGATTAGCGGTAGTATCTACGTCACCGTGGGTCAGCCCCACATCAAAGTGGATGCCATTACCGTCGGTGGCCGCTAAACTGATTACCTGCGGTTATGGGTTTGAGTAGAAATACCTAAAGATTTTATTTATATATGTGAATTTTTGTGACTCTGGCTCCATTATCATAGAAAGAGAAGGGAAGCTAAGGCAGTGCCGTTTTTGGCTCCCCTGCATGTTTTATGGGCGCCTTGACTTCTCCTTTGAGACAGAAACATTGGACTGAATGACCAGTTAGCCGCTGGTCTTTTTTTTGCGTTTTTGCGGCTCCCTTGGTTAGGCAGCGGCGGGAGTTTTCACCTGAGCCAGTAGCTCCTGAAGTTCTTCACCCTCAATCACTTCTTTTTCCAAGAGTTTTTGGGCGATCGCCTCAAGAAGGTCACGGTTTTCTTGGAGGATACTGAGCGCCTGCTGGTGAGCTGACTCAACAATTTCCTTTACTTCACGGTCGATGGCTTGAGCGGTTTCCTCACTCACGGCCCGTAGCATCATGCCAGTGTTTGTCAAAAAGCTGGACTGTTGTTGCTCAAAGGCAAGGGGGCCAAGAACTTTGCTCATACCGTAGCTGCGCACCATCCGCTCTGCCAAATCGGTTGCCCGTTGCAAATCATTGGCGGCTCCAGTAGTGATTGTGCCAAAGACAATCTCCTCCGCCGATCGCCCCCCCAGCAGCGTGGCAATTTGGGCACGCAGCTCCCGCTCATCAAGGAGGAAGCGGTCCTCCGTCGGCAACTGCAATGTGTAACCAAGAGCCGCCATGCCGCGGGGCACAATGGAGATCTTTTCTACCCGACCACTGCCCGGCAGCGCACAGCCCACAAGGGCATGACCGACTTCGTGGTAAGCGACAATTTTCTTCTCTTTGTCGTTGAGGACACGGCTTTTCTTCTCCAGACCTGCCACAATGCGTTCAATTGCTTCGGCAAAGTCCTGCTGGGTCACCATTTCCCGCTGATGACGAGCTGCTAGGAGGGCTGCTTCATTGACCAAGTTGGCCAAATCGGCACCGGCAAACCCGGGCGTACGGGCAGCGATCGCGTGCAGATCTACCTCAGGGGCTAGTTTCACCTTTTTGGCATGGATTTTCAAAATGGCTTCACGACCACTCAAATCAGGGCGATCCACTAAGACTTGACGATCAAAGCGTCCGGGGCGCAGCAATGCCGGATCAAGGGTTTCTGGGCGGTTGGTTGCAGCAAGGACAATCACCGTTGCCCCCGTGGCATCAAAGCCATCCATTTCTGTGAGCAGTTGGTTCAGGGTTTGCTCCCGTTCATCATTGCCGCCATAGAAACCCGCACTAGAACGGGACTTACCAATGGCATCCAATTCATCAATAAAGACAATACAGGGGGCTTGCTTTTTCGCCTGCTCAAAGAGATCCCGTACACGGGCAGACCCCACGCCCACAAATAGCTCGACAAACTCCGAACCCGAAATGGAGAAAAAAGGGACATTGGCTTCGCCGGCAACGGCCTTGGCCAGCAGGGTTTTCCCTGTTCCCGGTGGCCCCACCAGCAGCACCCCCTTGGGAATGCGGGCACCAATTTGAATGTAGCGTTGGGGATTTTTTAGGAAATCCACAATCTCCACCAGTTCTGCCTTAGCTTCCTCAACCCCAGCCACATCATCAAAGCGAATGCCGGTGTTTGCTCCCTCCACATAGACCTTCGCCCGGCTTTTACTGATGGAGAGTACCCCCTGGGGACCACCGCCTGCTTGGCGATTGGCAAAGAACTGAAGAATCAAGACAAAAACAATTGGTGGAATCACCCAACCCAAGATATTTAACAACCAGCTATTGCGGGGGGGCGGAGCAGCTGCAAATTCCACTCCCTTTTCCTCGAGGCGCTTGGGTAACTCAAGATCAAAGATCGGCGTGGTTGCTAAAACTTGAGGCGGTTTATCCCCTTGGGGCTTCAGTTGATAGAGAATCTCATTTTGACCCAGATAGACGCGAGCGACATCTCCCTCTTGCACCTGATGGATAAACATACTGTAGGGAACCTGAGGCGGGCGCGGTGCAAAGAGTTGGGGAAAGAAGAGGTTCAGGAGCAAAAACCCCAAGCCGAGGAAGAGTAAGGCATTACCAATCCAACGATTGCGTGGGACTTCGGGCGAGTTTTTGATGGCCATGGGTCAGATTCCCCAGAGTTCACCTAGGGATTATGGTGACACTTGCAGGGGGCCTAGGGCAAGGGCGAAACTTTTAACATTTATTGCCTGGAAGTTATTGCCTGGAAGTCCTCGACCGCCCTAGAAATAGCCAATAGCAACAGCTTTTGCAGGGAATCTGCTTTGGTAAAATGGCAACAGAATCCCTCTATTCTTTGCATCCCAAAATGACTGATTTAAGCACCCTTAAACGCGATTTTTCTCTGTTGCGCGATCGCCTGGGTCATACCCAGGACTGTCTTTGACCCAGCGGCACTGAAGGCCAAGATTCATGACCTTGAGCACACCGCCGCTCAGCCAGATTTCTGGACTGATCAGGCCACGGCTCAAGCCACGCTGCAACAACTCACTGAAGCTAAGGATAGCCTCAGCCAGCTCCAACAGTGGCAAAAAACAATTGAACACGTGGAAACAGCCCTGGAACTGCTGGAGTTAGAACTGGATGAAGGGTTGCTGACAGAGGCAACTACGCTGCTAAAGGAGTTAGACACCCAGTTGAATCGCTGGGAACTGGAACAACTCCTCAGTGGCCCCTACGACAAAAACAACGCTATTGTCACGATCAATGCTGGGGCGGGCGGGACTGATGCCCAGGATTGGGCAGAAATGTTGCTGCGGATGTACACCCGCTGGGCAGAGCGCCACGGTTACCAAACCCATCTGGCAGAACTTTCAGAAGGGGAAGAGGCAGGTATTAAGTCGGCAACCTTGGAAATTCGCGGTCGCTACGCCTATGGCTATCTGCGTTCTGAAAAGGGTACCCATCGGCTAGTGCGCATTTCTCCCTTCAATGCCAATGGCAAACGGCAAACGAGCTTCGCTGGAGTGGATGTGATGCCCGAACTGGATCAATCCGTTACCGTTGAGATTCCCGAAAGCGATTTAGAAATTACCACTTCCCGCAGTGGTGGCAAGGGGGGGCAAAACGTCAACAAGGTGGAAACGGCAGTGCGCATTGTCCATAAACCAACGGGCTTAGCTGTCCGCTGCACGCAGGAGCGATCGCAACTGCAAAATAAGGAAAAGGCCCTTGCCATTCTCAAGGCGAAGCTATTGGTGATTGCCCAAGAGCAAAAGGCCAAGGAAATTGCCGATATTCGTGGCGAGGCCGTTGAGGCGGCTTGGGGCAACCAAATTCGCAACTATGTCTTTCACCCCTATCAACTGGTCAAGGACCTGCGCACAGAGGTGGAAACGACAGCCATTCAGGATGTGATGGATGGTAACCTTGATCCCTTTATCCAAGCCTACCTGCGGCAGCAAACGGCGGCCAGCTAAATAAAAAACCTCCCAGTCAGCAGTTGGGGAGGCTTTGAACTTCATCAAATGAGAAAAAATGAGAAAAAGCTAAATCTCGACCACACCCCCTGCGGCCTGCAAGCGAGCACGGGCGCGACGAAAGGCTTGGGTGGCTTGAATTTTAGCCTGTTTGGATTCCCCCTGTTCGGCTTGAGCGAGGGCAGCCTGTGCGGCGGCAAACTCCGCCTTGGCTTTTTCAAGGTCAATTGTGTCCCCGCGCTCGGCACCGTTGACGAGAATCGTCACTTCGTTGTTTTCAACTTCGGCAAAGCCCCCCATGAGAGCGATCGCCACCCATTCGCGGTCTTGGCGCACCCGCATCACACCCGTTTCCAAGGCAGTTAAGAGGGGGGCATGATTTGAGAGAATCCCCAATTGCCCGGTTGTGCTGGGCAAAATCACTTCCTCAGCGGGGGCATCCCAAACGGTTTTATCGGGCGCAATTACCCGGACAGTCATCACCATAACGCTTCCCTTGCCACTCAATGATCAAAGGGCGGGTTGCCCCACCCTGTATTGACACCTGTAAAACCTATGCTTTCAGTTTTTCAGCCTTAGCTTTGGCTTCCTCAATATTACCCACCATGTAGAAGGCTTGCTCTGGTAGATCATCCAGCTCACCGCTGAGGATCATCTGGAAGCCTTTGATGGTTTCTTCGAGGGTGACGTATTTGCCGGGGGCACCAGTGAACACTTCCGCCACAAAGAAAGGCTGAGATAAGAAGCGCTCAATTTTGCGTGCCCGCGCCACTGTCAGGCGGTCTTCCTCAGAGAGTTCATCAAGACCCAAAATAGCGATAATGTCCTGAAGCTCTTTGTAGCGCTGAAGGGTAGCTTGGACTGCCCGTGCCGTTTGATAGTGCTCTTCACCCACAATGTCCGGCTGCAACATATTGGAGGTGGAGCCGAGGGGATCCACGGCGGGGTAAATCCCTTTTGCGGCTAGACTACGGGAGAGCACCGTTGTCCCATCCAAGTGAGCAAAGGTCGTTGCGGGAGCAGGGTCAGTCAAGTCATCCGCAGGCACATAAACTGCTTGAATCGAGGTAATCGAACCTTCGGTGGTTGAGGTAATCCGCTCTTGCAGAGCCCCCACATCCGTCCCAAGGGTGGGTTGGTATCCCACCGCAGAGGGCATCCGACCGAGGAGCGCCGACACCTCAGAACCGGCTTGGACAAAACGGAAGATGTTATCAATAAACAGCAGCACATCCTGCTTGTTGACATCGCGGAAGTATTCAGCCATCGTCAGCCCGGAGAGGCCGACGCGCATCCGTGCCCCGGGGGGTTCATTCATTTGACCATAGACAAGGGCGATTTTGGACTTACTGGGATCGTCTTTATCAATAACCCCCGATTCAATCATTTCGTTGTAGAGGTCATTGCCTTCGCGGGTCCGTTCACCTACGCCAGCAAACACCGAGACCCCACCATGTTGGGTGGCAATGTTGTTGATGAGTTCCATCATGATCACGGTTTTGCCGACGCCAGCACCGCCAAAGAGGCCAATTTTGCCGCCACGGCGATAGGGGGTGAGCAGGTCAATCACCTTGATGCCCGTTTCAAAGACCGAGGGCTTAGTTTCCAGTTGGGTAAAGCTGGGGGCAGGCCGGTGAATGGGCAGGGTTTCGGTGGCATTGACAGCACCTTTTTCGTCCACGGGTTCACCCAGCACGTTGAAGATGCGACCCAGGGTGGCTGTTCCTACGGGCACGCTGATGGGGGCACCGGTATCTACGACTTCCATCCCCCGCACTAAGCCATCGGTGCTGCTCATGGCAACAGCACGGACGCGGTTATCGCCAAGGAGTTGTTGCACTTCGCAGGTTACAGCCACGTCTAAGCCGGCCGCGTTTTTGCCTTGAATCCGCAGGGCGTTGTAAATGGCGGGCATTTTGCCGCTGGGAAATTCAATGTCAACGACAGGTCCAATGACCTGAGTGATAAAGCCTACATTGGTTCGTTCTGCTGATATGACCATGGACGTTTGCCTACTGTCTAGGTAAATTCATTTGCGTTTTTCAGAGGGCGATCGCTCCCTAGGAGGCACAGCGATCAGGACTGAAAGTAAAGTGCAGCTGTTGGTGCAAGCGCACCACAATACAACGTACCACTAATGCAACCTTTTTCTCTCGGATTCAGTGGGATCCTGTCTGAGGTCCGATTGACCCAGCTCAGTTGCTGTGAAAAAGGCGGCAGGGCAGGACTTAGCCAACGACTTCAACTTCATCCTCAAAAAACCAAGTGCTGGAGCGATCGTCAAAGGTGACAATGACGCCAACGCCACTGCCATCGGTCATCTTAAAACCAGTAATTTGACCCACTTGGCCGAGTTTTTGAATGATGTCTTGGGCGACGCGATCGCGAATTCGACAGACGCGCACTTTTTGCCCCACGTCCATAGCAACTCCCAAACTTTGTATAATCCTTGAAAATCCTACCAAGAAACCGTCACATTCACACGGGTTTGTCCTATGGGTCGTCTGCGGGTTGGGCTATTGTTTGGCGGTCGCTCACGGGAGCATGAAGTTTCGGTGGTCTCGGCGGCAGCGATCGCCCAAGCCTTTGCGGCAGGGGACAATGGCGATCGCTATGAGGTGATTCCCATCTACATCGAAAAAGATGGTCGCTGGCGCCACACGGAGCGGGTTGGCATCCCTGAAGGCACGGCACCAGAGAGCTCCCTGTGGCAGTTTCCGGCAGTGGTCGACACCATTGATGTCTGGTTTCCTATTGTCCATGGCCCCAATGGCGAAGATGGGACGATTCAGGGACTCCTGGAATTGATGCAGCGCCCCTATGTGGGGTCAGGGGTAGCTGCCTCTGCCATTGGTATGGACAAAATTCTGATGAAAACAGTCTTTGGGGCAATCGGCTTACCCCAAGTGCCTTATGTGGCACTTCAGCGCAGTGACCTGTGGTCAGATCCCTGTCGTTACAACCATTTGTGCGATCGCATTGAAACTGAATTGGGTTATCCCTGCTTTGTTAAGCCCGCTAACCTTGGCTCCTCGGTGGGCATCTCCAAAGCCAAAAATCGCCAACAACTGACAACTGCCCTTGAGGTCGCTGCCGAACTGGATCGCCGCATCATTGTGGAAGCGGGTGTGGTTGCCCGTGAGCTCGAGTGTGCTGTGCTCGGCAATGATAAACCCCAAGCTTCGGTAGTGGGGGAGATTACCTACAGCAGTGAGTTTTACGACTACGAAACCAAATACACCGATGGCCGCGCTCAGCTCCATATCCCTGCGGAGATTCCCCCAGCGGTGAGTGAGCAAATTCGCAGCCTGTCTCTGCAAGCCTTTCAGGCCCTCGGTGCCGCTGGCTTGGCTCGCTTTGATTTTTTCTATGTACCAAGCACTGGGGAAGTGCTGATCAATGAAGTGAATACGCTGCCGGGGTTTACCGCCCTGAGCATGTACCCGCAACTGTGGGCGGCGAGTGGCCTGTCCTTCCCGGAATTGGTCCATCGCTTGGTGCAATTGGCATTAGAGTGGCACGCATAGCTATTGGCCTCACTACGTAAAAAGTCATGAAGGCACTGCCTCAAGGCCTTGATATTTTTACTAGATAACTCTATAGTCGGGTAGCGGGGGGCATTACTGCCCCCTAGCCCCCTAAGAACCGGACGTGCTAGTTTCCCAGCATCCGGCTCAGGCCTCTCAAAGCCCCTCTTTCAAGAGGGACCGGCTGTGCTGACCATCTCGGCTGTGCACCTGTTTGTGGCAGTTGGCGTGGATTAAGACAAGATTATCCAGGTCGTCAGAACCACCCTTGTGTTTGGGCAATATGTGGTGGATGTCAGTGAGCATGTCTTGCTCAATTTCACCCCCGCATACTGGACAGATACCACCCTGTTTCTTCCATAGTTCTCGGCGGATGCGCCGATATTGAGCAGGGGCTTTTTTGAGTTTCTTGCGTTTCTCAAAGTATTCTGCCCACTCTGGGAGAAACGGATTGGCGTCTGCCTTGATTTTGACGTGGCGTTGGATTCGGGTGTCAGAGGTTTTGATTAGGCGTTTGGTCCTCAGTTCCCCGTTCTTGTCTTTCATCACCATACCGAACACCCAGTCTCTGCTTCCGTTTTTGATGAAGTATTTGTCCTTCACCCATTGGGCAGGTTTGTTTGGGTGCCGGCGCCTTGCCCATCGCCACAATTTGTGCCAGGTGGCGAAGTCCACTCGGTTGAAGGTTTCCTTAGAGACTTGTCCTTTGTGATAGTTGGCCCAACCTCTAATGATTGGGTTGAGTGTGTCTATCACGATTTCCTGGGTTGCTGTCCTAAGTTCCCTTAGAGTGTCTCGGATTTTCTTGAGGAACGCTTTCACGTTCTTCTTCGCGGGTTTGATGAGAAGAACCCCGTTGTACTTGCGAATGTTCCATCCGAGAAAGTCGAAGCCTTCCTCAATATGGACGATTTTTGTCTTCTCGGGGGACAGGGTCAAGCCCCGTTCTTTTAGGAACTCCTGGATTAGGTTTCTGGCTTTCTCCAGGGTTTCCTCATCTTTTCCCGTCACGACAAAATCGTCAGCATATCGGATGAGGTTGACTTTTTGACCTCTGAGGTGTTTGGCCAACAGTTCTTCCATCCCATCTAGGGTTATATTGGCAAGAACTGGGGAGATTACCCCTCCCTGAGGTGTCCCAGCATGGGTGGGGAAGAGTTGCTGTTTCCAGACGAACCCAGATTTAAGCCATTTCCGTAAGATCCCTTTGTCCAGTGGAGTGTTGGCTAGTAGCCACTCATGGCTGATGTTATCAAAGCATCCGGATATGTCAGCGTCAAGGACGTGTTCAGCCGACTTGGCTTTTGCCAGAGCAAGGAAGCATTGTCCTGCCGCATCTGCCGTACATCGCCCTCGGCGGAACCCATAGGAGTTCCGGTCCGCTGTGGTTTCCGCGACTGGTTCTAGGGCTAGGGCATATAGTGCCTGCATTGCCCTGTCCTTCATTGTCGGGATTCCTAGCGGGCGCTGTTTGCCGTTTGCTTTCGGGATGTATACCCGCCTCAGGGGTTGGGGTTTATAGCCTCTTCTCCTGAGGGACTTTATGGCTTGGGTTTTCTGCTCTTGTGTGGACCAGGTTATCCCGTCCACACCAGGTGTTCTACTGCCTGAGTTGTCAGTTACCCGTTTCACGGCGAGGGCTTTGCCGTAGAACGAGTGGGTCAGGAGCCATTGCAAAGCTTTCACTTTGCCCCAGCGTCCTTCCTTCACAGCCTTTGCGATACGCACTTGCAGCCTCTTTACCTCACGGTTGGCTTTGGTCCAGTTTATGCTGTGCCAGCTTGTTTCCGTTTGGTTGGTGACCGCACCAGTGGTTTGGTCCACCGTCATTGTCGGGTAGCAGGGGGGCATCGCTGCCCCCTAGCCCCCTAGGAACCGGACGTGCAAGTTTCCCCGCATCCGGCTCGAGCCCCCCAGGACCCCTCATTTAAGAGGAACCGGTTGTGCATGCAACCTTTACGATACTCATCTACAGCCTCTCTACCTTTTGAGCAGGTTGGTGACCGCACCAGTGACTCAAGATCACCGCCATTTGCATTGTCACCATTAGGAAGGTTCTATAGACTTTCTCGTAAGGGGGGACCGGCGGGAAGTCTGCCCTCTTTCGAGTGGGATGATGTTGAATGTCCTGCCAGCATTCTCAATCCCTATCTAGCCCATTACAGGCTAGCATTCGCTTTTTCCCACCTCCTCTACCCGCACCCCCATCAGCATTCCTTACGGTTTGCCTGCCTTGAATGTTCAAGGCGAAGATACGGGCTTACCGCGTTCCAACCAGATGACACGAGGGGTTAGGTGGTGACTATACCCCGGCGGAGTTGCTGTCCCCGTTCACTGAAAAGCAAGCAGTGAATCCAATCCGCTTTGCCATTTTGGCTCAGGCCTATCAGCATCTTTGGCCTGCTTGGAGTAACGAGGCTTCTAGCGTCACTTCACTTGCGTTCACCATACCCTCAAGCCTAGCTCCCTATCACCTGACGCTGGTGAAGTTGCTTCCTCCTCACGGATTCGGCTCCAACCTTCCGGTTCGGGCTTCATTGTCGGGAGGGCTTCATACCTGACCGTTACCAGTCACGCATGCCTCCTTAGGCTACGGTTGGGGGAACAACCGGTCCCGTTCTAGCTTGTTGGGCTAGTGGGACAATCATCTGGCTAGCTTTCGCGTCGCACTGCCTTGTCTCCATTCAAGAGGTTCTACAGGTTATCTCGCAAAGGGAGACCAGCAGGAAGTCTGCTCCCTTTCGGGCGGGGTGATGTTGGATTGTTTCCTCAACCCCTATCCGGTCCGTTACAGACCAGCATTCGCTTTCTCCTGCATCCCATACCCGCACCCTCATCAGCATTCCTTACGGTTTGCCTGCCTTGAATGTTCAAGGCGAAGATACGGGCTTACCGCGTTCCAACCAGATGACGCGAGGGGTTAGGTGGTGACTTTACCCCGACGGAACTATTGTCCCCGTCCACTGAGATGACAGCAGTGAAACCAGTCCGTTTGCCATTTTGGCTCAGGCCTATCGGCGTCTTTGGCCTGTTTATAGTAACGAGGCTTCTGGCGTCACTTCACTTGCGTTCACCATACCCTCAAGCCTAGCTCCCTATCGCCTGACGCTGGCAAAGTTGCTTCCTCCTCACGGATTCGGCTTCAACCTTTCGGTTCGGGCTCCGTTGTCGGGAGGGCTTCATACCTGACCGTTACCAGTCGCGCATGCCTCCCTAGGCTACGGTTGGGGGAACAACCGGTCCCGTTCTAGCTTGTTGGGCTAGTGGGACAATCATCTGGCTAGCTTTCGCGTCGCACGTCATAAATATATAAAACTGTATGGCTAGACATGTTATGAAGCGAGCGTTGCGGGGCAAGCCCAGTCAATGGGTAACTATTTGGTTGTTCTTTTTAATTGCGATTGGGGGCCTCTGGTATCCGTGGTTGGGGTACCTCATGCTGGCAATGATGCTGGGTATTCCTGCCCTGGCCTATTTTCGAAGCCGCTATTGGTGTGGCAACCTCTGCCCGCGTGGCGCATTCCTAGACATTGTCCTCTATCACTTTAGTCCCCACCGTCCCTATCCCAAACTCTTCAAAAAACAGAGTTTTCGTTGGGCGGTGTTTAGCTTTATCATGACCATTTTTGCCATTCGCATGACGTTGGCATGGGGCCACTGGATGGCCGTGGGGGGTCTCTTTGTCAATATGTGCGTTGTTACCTCCATGGTTGCCATTCTCTTGGGGGTGATCTTTAATCAGCGGGCGTGGTGTGCGATTTGTCCGATGGGAACGCTCCAAGAATCCCTCGGCAAACTGGGAAGTGGCCAAACAAAGGCGAAAAAAGCTGCTGCTAAAGCTACAAAACTATTGCCCCCTGTGGAGTAACCACGCGATCGCTAGAGGATCGCTACAATTTGAAATATCCACCAATAGCGGCAACCAAGGCAACCAAGGTGAATAAACTGCAAGAGTGGGGCTTCAGCAAAGACTGGTGGCGCAACCAGCGGGGAGAGTTTTGGGTGCTTGGGCAAACCGTGCTCAGTATCGGCTTTATTCTCTTGCCGGTGGTACAAATAGTTCACCTACCTTTTGCAGTGCGTCTAGGTCTGACCCTTGGCTTGGGGCTGATGGGCCTGGGGCTAGGCATGGCTGGTGTGTTTCACCTAGGGAACAACTTGACGCCCTTACCCCATCCCAAGGAGGAGAGTCAGTTAGTGACCACGGGGGTTTATGCTTGGGTGCGCCATCCCATCTATAGCAGTGTCATTTTTTTAGCGTTGGCCTATAGCGTATGGCACATGAGCCTTTCCCATGGTCTGGGGGCGATCGCTCTTTTTATCTTTTTTGACCGCAAGGCAGCTCAAGAGGAACAGTGGCTATCGGCGAAGTTTAAGGACTACCCAACCTACCGGCAGTCGGTGAAAAAACTCATTCCGCTTTTCTACTAGCGTTTATCATTTTGCGTGAACACAACTTGCCGCAGACTGAATACAGGGTAATTGCAGCTGACAACTATCGCTACTGCCCCGAGAAGTTCTGATGGATGTTGTTCTTTGTCATCAAATTGCTGATTTTGACACCCTTGGGGCAGCGGTTGGTCTGACGCGCCTTTATCCGGGGACAAAAATCGTCTTGACTGGGGGTACCCATCCCAAGGTGGGGGAGTTTTTGGCCTACCATCGCGATGAATACCCCCTCCTTGAAGCAAGGGCCGTTGACCCCAGCCAATTGCGGCAGATTTGGGTGGTGGATACGCAGTGGCGTCGCCAGTTGGGGCAAGCGGCAGCATGGCTGGATCAACCCCAAGTACAAATTGGTCTGTACGATCACCATCTGGAGATGAGGGGGGACATTGTCTCGCAGCAGCAATGGTTAGCCCCTGTTGGCGCCACTAGCACCCTCATTTGCGAACAGTTGCAGGCGGCAGAGATTAGCCTTAGGCCCACCGAAGCGACTGTCCTGGCCCTGGGGATTCACGCCGATACGGGTTCCCTAACCTTTGAGCAAACCACGGTGCGGGATGTGCAGGCCTTGGCATGGCTGTTGAGCCAAGGGGCAAATCAGCGGGCGATCGCCACCTATTGCGAGGAAGGTTTGAGCGAAAATTTACAGCCCCTGCTGCGGCAGGCCTGGGCCAATCTCCAGCAAGTGGTTCATCAGGGCTATCGGCTGGGCTGGGTATTGCTACGTACGGCGGAGTATCTCCCTGGTCTCTCTCGGCTAATCACCCAATTGGCGGATCTCAGTGAGTGCGATGCCATTCTCCTTGGGCACGCCTATCGCCAACATCATCTCGCCATTATTGCCCGCAGTCACATTCCCAACGTCAATGTTGCCCATTTGCTTGCTCCCCTGGGCGGCGGCGGTCATGCCCAAGCCGCAGCTGTGACGGTGAGCACAGAGGCGCCAGAGGCACTGCTCCAGGAACTATTGACTCGCCTTAGGGAACAGATTCCCCATCCTCCCACTGCTGCCGAACTGATGTCCTCACCCGTACGCACAGTCCGTCCAGAAACCCCTATTGCCGATGCCCACCGGGTGCTACTGCGCTATGGCCACTCTGGCCTGTCGGTCGTGAGTGCTGAAGGGGAGCTTCTGGGGATTATTTCACGGCGGGATTTGGATGTGGCCCTGCACCATGGATTTGCCCATGCGCCCGTCAAAGGCTATATGAAAGCGCCGGTGCGCACCATTTCCCCCACCACACCGCTGCCGGAGATTCAAGCCCTAATGGTGCAGTACGATATTGGGCGGTTACCCGTGGTGAACGATCAAGGCGACCTCGTCGGGATTGTCACTCGTACCGATGTCCTACGCCACCTCTATGCCCTCAACCGCGACCGGGAAACAGTGTGCCCGCTGCCCACCCTAAACCTTTACGAGGCACTGCAACAGCGGCTGCCGGAGCAACTGTGGACACTGCTGCAACGAGCATCCGCGATCGCCAGGGAGCGTGGCTGGCAACTGTACCTCGTGGGCGGAGCGGTGCGAGATCTGCTCTTGGCGATCGCCCAGGGGAATCACCACTTACCCACACGGGAATTTGACTTAGTGGTAGATGGGGTGCAGCAGGAGGAGGCCGCCGGGGTGCATTTGGCGCAAGCACTCCACGCGCTTTACCCAGAGACCGATTTACAGATTTACGGTCAGTTTCAAACAGCGGCCCTCCATTGGCCGAAGGCATCCCCCTTGGCGGGGTTTGCCGTGGATATTGCCACTGCCCGCAGTGAGTTTTATCCCTATCCGGCCGCACATCCAGAAGTGGCCGCCAGTTCCATTCGCCAAGATCTCTACCGCCGCGACTTTACCATCAACGCCCTCGCCATGCGCCTTACCCCACCGCGCCACGGCGAGGTTCTGGATTTTTTTGGTGGGCAGGAGGATTTAGAGCGGGGACTGATTCGGGTTCTCCACCCCAATAGTTTTATTGAAGACCCAACGCGGATTTTTCGAGCGGTGCGTTTTGCTGTGCGTTTGGGGTTTGAGGTGGAGCCGCAAAGCCGCCAGTACATTGAATATGCCCTCACCAGTGGTGTCTTTGTGACCCGCGATCGCCCCACCTCAAAACGGCCTTCCCTCCAAAGTCGGCTGCGCAATGAACTGCGCCACCTCCTTGAACTGCCCCTTGCCCCAAACGAACACTTTGGCGGTGAGCGGGCCTTGACGTTACTCGCGGAGTTGGGTGCCCTTGAGTGTTTGGATCGCCAAGTCACCTTTGATGAGGGGGCCAAGGTGCGCTTGCAGTTGGTTTGGCAGTGGTGGCCAGAGATTCCTGAGCGGCGGGAATGGCAAACCTTTCCCCTCTGGGAGCTGGAACTCTTGGCCTTGATTGTGACCGTGCCCACAGCGGGGGCGATCGCCCGTCAACTGCAACTGGGGGAGCACCTGTGTGAGTGGCTCGACACTTTTCCTCAATTCCAGCAGGAATGGCAGACATTGCGGCAGACAACGCCACAGCGCAGCCACTACTGGGCGTTTTTGGAGAGCCACCCCCTACCGCTGATTGTGCTGTTGGCAGCGGTGCTGCAGGCAGAGGGTCGTGCGCCAGCCCTAGCAGAGGTCACCCTCCTGCGGGAGTATCTCTGGCAGTGGCGCGTGCAGAAGCTGCCCTTGAATGGCCATGATCTGCAGCAGTTGGGCTACCCCCGTGGACCGCAGTTGCGGCAAATTCTGCTTGCCCTGCGATCGGCGATGCTCGATGGCCTTGTCAGCGATCGCCCCAGTGCCATTGCCTATGTTGAAGCCCATTTCCCCAAGCCATGAATTGGTTTCGTCCCGTCATTGGTCAACCAACCGCCATTCAACTCTTGACCTATGCCCTCGATCGCCGGCAAATTGCCCCCGCCTATCTCTTTGTTGGACCCGAAGGGGTCGGCCGTGCCCTCACTGCCCGCTGTTTTCTCCAAGCAATTCTCAACGAGGCAAAGGATCTGAGCAACCACCCCGACGTCCTCTGGATGGAGCCCACCTACAGTGTCCAAGGAACCCTCTACACCCGTCGCCAACTGCTGGCAGCTGACAAGGAAATTCCCCGCAGTGCCCCCCAGATTCGTCTAGAGCAAATTCGCCAGCTTAGCCGTCACCTCAGCCAACCACCGATGCGTGCACCGCGATCCCTGGTGGTCTTGACCCAGGCTGAAACCATGAACGAAGCCGCCGCCAATGCCCTGCTGAAAACCCTTGAAGAACCGGGGCGTGCCACCTTGATTCTGATTGCCCCTAGCCCGTCGGCACTCTTGAATACAATTGTTTCCCGCTGTCAGAAAATTCCCTTCTATCCCCTGAGTCGTCAGGCGGTCGAACAGGTACTGCGACAGGTGGCCCCCCCTGACTTTTGGCATCAGGTCACTCCCGCCCTCCTGGACTTGGGAGCAGGGTCTCCGGGGGCCATTCTGCAGGCGTGGCAAACATGGCAAGAAATTCCTGAGGCGTTTCGCCACCTCGGTGAACAGTTGACCGCCCCCCTCCCTCTGCAAACGGCTTTGGAATTGGCACGGGACATTAGCCAATCCCTCGATGTCGAACGGCAGCTCTGGCTCCTCAGTCTAATGCAGCAGCAAATTTGGCAGAAAAGAGACCTCCCTCGGTGTGTCCTGGTGCTTCAGCAATTGGAGCGGGCCCGTCAGTATTTGCAGCAGTACGTTCAACCCCGCCTTGTTTGGGAGGTGTTACTGATGCAGTTGGGGACAGTGTGATAGGCTATCGGCAGCAGTTGGCAAGATGATGAAACAGATGATGGCGAAGCAACAATGGTTGGGGGCGATCGCGATCGCAGTGCTGTTGGGGGGGTGCCAGCCGGCCATGGGTCGCTTAGAATCGCCAGCGGTT
Source organism: Thermosynechococcus vestitus BP-1 (assembly GCF_000011345.1). Lineage (NCBI taxonomy): Bacteria > Bacillati > Cyanobacteriota > Cyanophyceae > Acaryochloridales > Thermosynechococcaceae > Thermosynechococcus > Thermosynechococcus vestitus. The sequence continues at coordinate 514,469 of NC_004113.1, read as the reverse complement.
GCGCGCCCAGAAAGTGACGGGGTTGCTGCGGATGTGGCTGTGGCACGCTTGGCACAGTTAGAGGCCGATACAACCCTCACGGGCACCACTCGCCCCTACCGTGAGGTGATGCTGCGATCGCAGGTGGAAGGTCAAGTGATTCAATTAGGCGTGGATGTGGGCGATCGCGTGCAATCGGGGCAACTGCTGGCGGCAGTGGATCCCATTGTCCTCAAAAACGCTGTCTTTGAAGCAGAGGCAGAACTGGCCGCCCGCCGCAACGAAGTGATCCAAGCCCAAGCCGCCGTCAATCGTGCCCGTACGGCTGTGGAAGAAGCCCGTCTCACCCTCCAACAGGCGGAAAGCAATGCCCGCCGCTTTGAAGCCCTGCTCCGGGATGGTGCCGTTTCAGCACAGGCAGCAGAGCAGGCACGCACAACGGCGCAAACAGCACGGCAGGTACTACGTTCCCGCGAAGCAGAGGTAGTGACGGCTCAACAGGGGGTAGCCGTTGCCCAGGGTCGGGTACAAGCCCAAACCGCCCTTGTCCAGCAGGCGCGGGCACGGTTGAATCAAGCTCTCCTGCGATCGCCCCTCCATGGCGTGGTGCTAGAGCGACTCACGGAAGTGGGCAACCTACTGCAACCTGGGGGGGAAGTGCTCCGCCTTGGGGATATTCGCCAACTCAAGGTTGTCGTGGAAGTCTCGGAACGGGAATTGGCTAGACTTGCGCCCGGCCAAGGGGCGATAGTCACGTTTGATGCTGTGCCCAACCGCACCTATGAAGGACGGATTACCCGAATTTCACCGGCCGCTGCCGCTGCCCGTCTGATTCCTGTGGAAGTGGTGATTGACAATGCCGATGAACGCTTAGGCAGTGGTTTACTGGCACGGGTGGCTTTCCAAGGAGCGAAGGCGCCGCGCTTGATGATTCCCCAATCTGCCCTGAGGGGCTTTGAGGAGGGGCAACTCTCCTCACGGCAGGGGAGCGTTTTTGTGGTTGTTGGCGATCGCGTGCGGGAGCAGCAGGTCACCCTTGGCGAATGGCGGCAGGGCCAAGTGGAAATCCTCAGGGGCCTCAAGGCCGGCGATCGCTATGTTGTCCGTTCAAGTCGTCCCCTGCGGGACGGGGATAAAATTCGCCCCAGCATTTTCTCTGAGGGTTAATCACAGATTGATGGCCGCCCAATGGTCTTGTCGGGGTGCCATGAGTGCAGTGCCCGTAGTTGCGGCGTTTTCTTCTGCTGGTGTGCTTCCATGCGGGCAAGGACATCATCGAGAATATCCACTGCTAACCCTACATAGGGGCCTTTGTTGAGCATGACACACTCTGCTCGCTCCGCCATGGCTGCATCGGTGATTTCGGCACGGGAGGGCACGCCTTTTTTCACTAAGTTTTCAAGGACTTGGGTGGCCCACACCACCGGGACATGGGCAGCTTCACAGAGCCAGAGGATTTCCTCCTGCATTTCCGCCAAGCGTTGATAGCCAATTTCAACAGCGAGATCGCCTCGGGCAATCATGACACCAAAGGGTTGGCGACCCGCCGCTTGGATGATCATTTCTGGCAGTGCCCGAATCGCTTTCGGGGTCTCAATTTTGGCAATGATGCCCATCTGGTCGGCGCAATCGCCACAACAATGCGCCAGTTCCCGTTGCAGTAGGGCAATATCCTCAGCGGACTGAACATAGGAGTAGCCAATGATGTCAGCATAGCGGCAAGCAAAGGCAAGATGCTCGCGATCGCTCGCAGTCAAAGGGCACAGGCGCAAATCACTGTCGGGGAAGTTCAAGCCCTTGGCCACCTTCAGCCGCTGCCCTTCCTTGCAGTGGGTAATCGTGAGTTCTACCCCTTGGGCATCTTTGCTGACAATGCGACCGCCAGTGCGGCCATCATCAATCCAAACCCGCTGCCCCACCTCTAATTGGGGCACAATTTCTGGCAAGGAGCAGGTGAATTGCGGTATTTCGCCACCCTCAGGGCAAATTTCCGTTGTCAGTCGCAGGCGATCGCCGCTGTGGACGCGCACCGTTTCCGGAAAAATGTCGGCAATGCGGGGTTTCGGCCCCCCCAAGTCCATGAGAATTTTGCAGGGTTGACCCGTAATGTGACTTGCCGCGCGCAGATGCTCAATCATCGCTTCCCAAGTCGCAGGGTCATCGTGGGCACAGTTGACGCGGGCACAGTTCATTCCCTTGCGCAGGAGCGTAATACTCCATTGCCGGTCAGTGGCGGCTTCCGTGGGGAGTGTCACCATAATCCGCACATGGCGTTTGCCACGAATCGGGCCAAAGAGTTCCTCCGTTTGGCGGCGCAGTTGGCGATCGCCCGCAAAAAAAGCATCCAGGGGTGGGCGCGGCGGCAGTGACCCATGGGTATGGCAAAGGGCGCCCAAGGTATTGATCACCGCATCCAAATTGGGGAGCACCCGTGACTCAATCCGTCCTAGGGACGATAACCCCCAAGGCATCAAGGCCATTTGCATTGCCCGTAGATCCCGCCAGCGCAAGGCCAAATAGTAGGCAAGATTACGCGCACTAGGTATAAATTCGGATCGCTTAATTTTTAATTGCCACTCTTGAAAACGGGCTTCCCCCTCCTTAGTAATTTCCTGCCGCAGTTCTAACAGGCTATGGAGCAAGGCAGCAGGTGAAATGGGTACAGTTGGTGCCTCTAGCAACATGACCGCCTCCTCGATAATTTTTAAGGGATTTGATGCTTAGGTTAGATTCATGGCAAATCAAGATTTCATGGGCATTTGGGAGAAATTTAATCATCGTTGAAAACCATGAACGAATGGCTTAACAATACCCTTCAGCGTAAAACACAAATAAACATTTCTTTACATCAATGGACGGCAACCATCCGTTGTCTATGAACTTTGTCTATGAACTCTAGTCCTTCTTGACAAAACTCTATCTATCTTTCAGTATATCCGCCGGCTTCATTCGGGAAACCTTAATTTTCTCCCAAGCAAAAGGATTAAGAGTTACTACAAGCGTTCTAAAGAGATTTCCCAGTTCTGTTATGTTCTCAATAGAGAGGTTGATTGTCTTGCCCTTACCAGTGCCCCTATGGATCGCCATCCTTCGTTGCAGCTACTCAAATACTCCTATCAGTCCGCAGTGGCCTGGTGCCAAGAACATGGCTGGACCGATCTCTTCATTGAGCAGTACCAGTATTGGGCGTTTCCGCCGGGGGGAGTGATGCCCCTACCCTTGCCCACTGAGGGGTTGCAACTCATTGAACTGCCGGTTGCCCTCTCGCCGCAGCAACGACGCCTACAAATGTGGGCACTGGCGATCGCTCTAGTCACCACGGGCTTGAGTGGCTGGCTTCAGTCTTTGTTTCCACTTGTCATCGGCTTTAGCTGCTGTGCACTCTTGATTGCAGCCCAGGAACCCTAAGCCCTAAGATCAATGCCTGATCTGCTGATACACTGGAGACCTGGTCTGCACCCTGGTGTATTTCCTTGATGGCCTCCTCGATAACTAGAGAATGCTCACCCCTTTGGCCTGCCGGCACGCGTTTTCACAGTCCAGGGTATTCCTTTAGCTATGAGGTAGTGGGGCCCTGTTGTCGCCTTTTCGATCGGGAACAGCTACCGTGGCCCTGTTGTCGCATTGCTTGGCGCAGCAAAGAACCCAGTTGGCGACGCATTGGCCGGCGGCTTGTCGTCGACAGTGCTACAAAGCGACATCCCAGCTATTGGGTACGCCACATTGAAACAAACACCATGATGGTCATAACCCTCTATTGGGTAGAGCTGCCTGCGAGCGATCGCCAGTGGTGGTACGGCAAAAGCTAAAATTATTGCGAAAGAATTGCAAAAATACCTCTCTAATCCTAGAATATTCTTCGGATTAATTTTAGGAGAGATTCTCAACTATGGAGAAAGTAGGTCGCCGTGTATTCCTGGGCATGGGCGCCGCAGCAACAGCTTATGTAACCCACCACCTCTGGAACCAAAACGCTGAATCAAGCTATGCCCAACAGTCCTCAGGCGGTGTGATCAATGTTTATTCGGCACGGCACTACGACACAGATAAAGCCCTCTACAACACTTTTACGCAGCAGACGGGGATTCGCGTCAACATTATTGAGGCTGAAGCGGATGCTCTGATTGAGCGGATTCGCAGTGAAGGGAGTCGCACCCCCGCCGATGTCCTGATTACGGTGGATGCCGGCCGACTCTGGCGGGCACAGGAGGCAGGCATTTTGCAGCCTATTCAGTCCAGAGTTCTCAACAGCGTTGTGCCGGCCAACCTGCGGGAACCCCAAGGCCACTGGTTTGGACTTTCACGGCGGGTGCGGGTGCTGATTTACAACAAGTCAAGGGTCAATCCAAGCCAACTCTCCACCTATGAAGACTTAGCCAATCCCAAGTGGCGGCGCCAGATTCTCACTCGCAGTTCTAGCAATATCTATAATCAATCCCTCACTGGATCCTTGTTGGCCATTCATGGTGCCCAGAAAACGGAACAGTGGGCGCGGGGACTCGTACAAAACTTTGCCCGCCCACCAGAGGGAAATGATACAGCACAAATTCGTGCCTGTGCCGAGGGTGTGGGCAGTGTGGCAATTGCAAATCACTACTATCTAGCACGGTTGATCGCCTCCGATAAAGAACAAGATCGTGCAGTTGCTGCAAAGGTGGGCTTGTTCTTTCCAAATCAGCGCGATCGCGGTGCCCATGTCAACATCTCTGGTGCTGGCGTCGTAGCCGGTGCCCCCAATCGGCAAGGAGCGATTCGTTTTCTTGAATACCTCGTGAGTCCCAAGGCGCAGGAAATGTTTGCCATGGCCAACTTTGAGTATCCAGTGCGCGCCGGCGTACCGGTGCATCCGATTGTAAAGCAATTTGGCAATTTTCGAGGGCAAAACGTCAACGCAGCCGTTTTTGGCCGCAACAATGCCGAGGCGCTGCGGATTATGGATCGAGCGGGGTGGCGCTAACGTCCTAAAATGAGCGATCGCCACTCATCTTTACCTCCGAGAGACCCCCTCCTTTAGGGAGGGGAGGGATAGGAGCGGCAGTCTGTGACTGCCAAGTATAGTTGTGTTACTCACAGAATAATCGCTATAATTTAAAGCATGCAAAAGGCTTTCAGTTACCGCTTCTACCCAACGACCGAGCAGGAATCCCTGCTTCGGAGAACATTGGGCTGTGTTCGGTTGGTTTATAACCGAGCACTGGCAGCCAGAACAGAAGCCTGGTATGAACGAAAAGAGAGACTTGACTACGTTCAAACCTCTGCCTTGCTTACTCAGTGGAAGAAGCAAGATGACCTTCAGTTTTTGAATGAGGTTAGCTGTGTTCCCTTGCAGCAGGCATTGAGACATCTGCAATCTGCTTTCACTAACTTTTTTGCAGGTCGGGCAAAATATCCCAACTTCAAAAAGAAACGCAATGGCGGTAGCGCAGAATTCACCAAGTCTGCTTTTAGGTGGAAAGACGGAAAAGTATTCTTGGCAAAGTGCAACGAACCGCCGAATATTCTCTGGTCGAGACGGCTTCCAGATGGTGTTGAACCATCCACGGTGACCATCAGGCTTAACCCTGCTGGACAGTGGTACATCAGTCTGAGGTTTGATGACCCCAGAGATTTGACACTGCAGCCCGTCGACCCGTCGGTTGGTTTGGACGTAGGGATGAGCAGTCTCATTACCCTGAGTACAGGGGAAAAGATTGCCAACCCCAAGCACTTTAACCGCTACTACAAACGACTCCGTAAGGCGCAGCGGTCTTTGAGTCGCAAACAAAAAGGCTCTCGCAATTGGGATAAGGCGCGGTTGAAAGTTGCCAAGATTCACCAGAAAATCTCTGATTCCAGAAAAGACCATTTGCACCAGTTGACGACTCGATTGATACGTGAAAACCAAACGATCATAATCGAGTCGTTGGCTGTGAAGAATATGGTCAAGAACCGTCAGCTTGCCCGATCCATCAGTGATGCTGGATGGGGTGAACTGGTACGGCAATTGGAATACAAGGCCCAGTGGTATGGTCGGACACTGGTGAAGATTGACCGATGGTTTCCCAGTTCTAAACGCTGTGGACAGTGTGGTCACATTGTTGAGCGGTTGCCATTGAGCGTCCGAGAATGGGACTGTCCTAAGTGTGGGGCGCACCATGATCGGGATATAAATGCCGCTGGGAATATTTTGGCCGTGGGACACACGGTTACAGTCTGTGGAGCGGGTGTAAGACCTGATAGACATACGTCTGGAGGGCAACTGCGAAGAAACAGAAAGTCTCAAAAGTGATTTTGGGAATCCCCCTGCTTTAGCGGGGGGAGGATGTCAAGACAACTCCGTACACCTAGGCGAGAAGCCTAACGGCTCCATCCTAATACGCACAGCGAAGGCGTGTCTTTCTAAAATTTGATCGCCTAAGCCATTGGCAGGTTCTCGGGAATTCAAGAAACGCTAGGATAAAAGGGTAAACATAAAGAAATGTAACAAAATGAGTGTCTTAGCCGATCGCGTGGTGTTAGTGGTGGGTGCCACAGGGGGTATTGGTCAAGCCGTTGTCGAACAACTCCAAGAAACGGGTGCCACGTTGGTCTTAGCGGCGCGATCGCGCGATCGCCTGCAGACCTTAGCAGAGCAACTTCCCGCCTCAGTAACGGTACAAATTCAGCCCTGTGACATCACCCAACCGGAGCAAGTCAGCGAATTGATGCAAGGGATCCGCAGTCAACAGGGACGACTCGATGTATTGATCAACGCCGCGGGGGCTGGCCTCCTCAAGCCCTATCAAAAGATTACTGCAGCTGAACTCGATCAAATGTTAGACCTCAACCTCAAGGGGTGCTTTTACACCACCCAACAGGCTGCCGAACTCATGAAAGAGCAGCAGCAGGGCCACATCTGCACCATTGTCGGCATTCTCGGTAAACATTCAATGGCAATGGGGTCAGCCTACTGTGCTGCGAAATTTGGGGTAGTCGGCTTTAGCAAGTGTATGGCCGAAGAACTCAAGCGCTATGGCATCCGCTTTAGTCTGTTCTACTTTGGCGGTGTGGATACCCCCTTTTGGGATGCCGTCAGCCTCAAAATTGATCGCCAGAAACTCCTGCGGCCGGCCACCGTTGCCAGTTTGATTCGCGCAACCCTAGAGACGGATCCCCATGCGGTTCCCCTTGAGTTGAGCTTGATGCCCGAGAGCCACGTTTTCTTCTAGTCCCCGGTGCTATCACCCTATGCCGATAGGGTCGGCAGCGAAGAAGGATGCAGGAGCAGTTCAGCCGTGGAGCGTTTTTCCACCATCTCGGGCGTGATGGTACATTCCCGCAGATCTTTGCGCGAGGGCAGTTCGTACATCACATCCAACATAATCTCTTCAACAATGGCGCGCAGGGCACGGGCACCGGTTTTGCGACGGTAAGCCTCTTGGGCGATCGCCTCCACCGCCGCCGGTTCAAAGCGCAACTCCACACTGTCCATGCGCATCAGTTTTTGGTACTGCTTCAGGAGCGCGTTTTGAGGTTGGGTGAGAATGTCTGCCAAGGCAGCCACATCCAGCGGCTCTAGCACAGCAACCACAGGAATACGGCCAATGAACTCTGGAATCATGCCGTACTTCACCAGATCGTGGGGTTCCAGTTGCTTGAGAATATCTGCAGAGCGTTTTTCCTTAGGCAGGGGTTCGCCATCACGGACAAAGCCCATCGCTTTTTTGCCCACCCGCTGCTCAATGGTCTTTTCTAAACCCACAAAGGCACCGCCGCAGATAAAGAGGATATTTGTCGTGTCAATTTGAATGCAGTCTTGGTAGGGATGCTTGCGCCCCCCCTGGGGTGGTACATTGGCGATCGTCCCCTCCAGTATCTTTAGGAGCGCCTGCTGTACCCCTTCCCCCGAAACATCCCGGGTAATTGAGGGGTTTTCACTTTTGCGGGCAATTTTATCAATCTCGTCAATGTAGATAATCCCCCGCTGTGCTTCCTCCACATCCATATTGGCATTTTGCAGCAACCGCAGCAGGATATTTTCCACATCTTCCCCCACATAACCTGCTTCCGTGAGGGTGGTGGCATCGGCAACCGCAAAGGGAACATCGAGGAGCTTCGCTAACGTCTGGGCCGAGAGAGTCTTGCCGGAACCCGTGGGGCCAATGAGCAGGATATTGGACTTTTGCAGTTCGACGTTGTCATCGCCCCGCTGATCGCTATCTAGCAGACTCAGGCGCTTGTAGTGGTTATAGACCGCAACCGCGAGGATTTTCTTGGCTTCGTGCTGCCCGACCACGTGCTTATCAAGAAATTCCTTGATTTGCCGAGGCTTGGGGACTTGACTGAGGGGGCGACTACGGGGTGTGCTGCGGGGCGATCGCGACGGTGTGGATTCTCGACGGGGAGCTGCTGCATTGGGAACGGTGGCCAATTCCTCATCGAGGATTTCATTACACAGCTCTACGCACTCATCACAGATATAGACCCCAGGGCCCGCGATCAGCTTGCGCACCTGTTCCTGTGACTTACCACAAAAGGAGCACTTGAGGTGGGTGTCATATTTGGCCATAGGGAACCTCTAGGGGTGCACGTAGGGTGTACTTAGGGACTAAGAAGAGTCTGCCGCGTCACCACCTGATCAATCAGACCATAGGCCTTGGCCTCTTCAGCGGACATAAAGAAATCCCGCTCCGTATCGGCTTCAATGCGCTCGATGGGCTGCCCCGTGTGCTGTGACAAGAGTTCGTTGAGCTTGCGCTTGTGGTAGAGAATTTCCCGCGCTTGGATCTCAATATCCACGGCCTGACCCTGGGCACCTCCGAGGGGCTGGTGAATCATGATCCGAGCATTGGGCAGCGCCATCCGTTTGCCAGGAGTACCGCCGGAGAGTAAGAAGGCACCCATACTTGCCGCCAAGCCAAAGCAGAGGGTACACACATCAGGGCGAATGTGCTTCATCGTATCGTAGATGGCCATGCCGGCTGTGACCGAGCCACCCGGTGAGTTGATATACAGGTATATGTCTTTTTCCGGATCCTCGGCATCAAGAAATAGAAGCTGGGCCACGATGGAGTCAGCAACCGCATCGTCAATGCCCCGGCGATCGCCGGCCCCCCCACCTAGAAAGATGATCCGCTCGCGCAGGAGCCGCGAGTAGATGTCAAAGGCTCGTTCCCCCCGCCCCGACTGCTCAACCACCATCGGCACAATGTTGGCATGGGTCGGCGGCAGGTTGAGGGCGGGAGAGCGCAGAATGGCACTCAGGGGATGGTCGTAACGCGATTGCAGCATAGTTGCCTAAAATGACGGTTGGTTTGTAATTAATTGTAACTAGATTGTAACGAGCGGTTTATCCCCGTGGGGATCATCACTTTCATTATGCCGAACTATTCCTGGGATGGGGCAGAACTTGCTTTTTTCCCAGACCGTTTTTGCGGCTGAGATGGGGTTTGAGCAACAGCCTCCGTCTGGATCTCTGTTGGTGCTTCAGCAGTGGCTGTGGGCTCGGCAGTGGCTACGTCGGACTGCACCGGCTGAAATGTATTTTGCTCTAGGAGCCAGCTGAGGGTCTGCTCCTGCTGCACTTCATCGTGGGCCAATTTGCGGAGTTGTTCCAGATTCTTCGCCGTTTTGTTCCCCAGCATCTCTTTATAGCGGTTCAGCCGTTCCTCCACTGCTTCTGGAGTGGGTTCAATGCCCTCTTGGCGAGCGATCGCCTTCAACAGCAAACGGGAGTGCACCTCCTTAGTTGCCGCCGGCTCTGCCTCTTGACGCATTCTTTCGTAGAGTTCCTCGGTCATGATCTTGTGGAGATCAACCCCTTGGGACTGAATCTGCATTAGAGTTGTCCGCACCTTGACATCCGCTTCTTTGCGGATCAGGGTTTTTGGCAATTCAACGGGATTTTGGGCAATGAGGGTATCAATGAGGGCCGCTTCTTTGGCTTGCTTGTCTTGATGTTTAGCGCGCTCCTGGTGATTTTGCTCTAAATAAGCCCGCAATTCTGCCATCGTGCTAAATTCACTGTGCTCAGCGGCAAAGGCATCATCTAAGGGGGGCAGTTCCGGGACTTTAATTCCCAAAAGTTCAATCTCAGCGGTCAACTGTCTGGGAGCCTCTGCTTCCTCGGCAACAGACACCGTCACCGTTTTCGCCTCACCAATAGCCATGCCGACAACAGCAGCAGGAATTTCTTGGAGCAAAAAGGGTTGATCTTCATCGAGGGAGAGGGGCAATTCATCTGCTGAGAGTTCCTTCACCACTTCCCCATTCTCATCTTTGGTCAGTAGTTTCAGGGTGACATCATCGCCCCACTGAGCGGGCCGGTCTTCCACGGGAATGAGAGTGGCGTGCTGCCGTTGGTGCTGCTGCAAGAGCTTCTCGACGGTTGCGGGATTGTAGGTGACGGGATTGTACTCAATGGTTAGCCCTTTATAGGCTGTGACTGTAACTTCTGGTTCAACATCAAAGGTGACGCTGAAAGAAAAGTTTTCGCCGGGATGAAATTGATCCAGGAGCTCTGTAATGCCCCCTGCGAGTTCGAGGTTGCCTAGGTAGGGGATATTGTTCTTTTCAACGGCGGTTTTGACCGCATCCTCAATGAGTTTTTCCATGGCAAGATAGCGCAGACGCTCTCGGCCAAGCTGCTGCAATACAAGCTGCCGGGGGGCTTTGCCCTTGCGAAATCCCGGCACTTGGGTGTGGCGAAGGAGATCATTGACCACTTGGTTATACACCTGTTGAGAGTGGGTCCCCGAAACCTCAATTGTGGCGAGGAGCTGGCTATTGGAACGGGGTTCAGTTGTCATGGAAATGATGTCAGTCACGTCAGTCAAGGTCATTCCCCTTCGCAGATGGTGTCCGTTAGTGTTCGTTGGCTGTGCGCGATCGCACAAATTATAATTTTAGCGCAGATTTCCCCTGCTCTTTGCAAATGGAACTGCTCCTAAGCGCAAGGGGGCTAATGTCAGGATTTGATGACAAAAGTAATCGTCAGAATCCCCACTGCCTATAGAATGATTTAAAGCTTGCGCTGGGTGCTGTGGAGCCCACCTCATACCGTTTCCACGTATTTCAACGATTTCTAAACAATCCCTATGAGTTCAACCCTGCGATTCCTCATGTGCCCTCCCACCTATTATGAGGTGGACTATGTGATCAATCCTTGGATGGAGGGAAATATCCATAAGTCCTCCCGCGATCGCGCCCAGCAGCAGTGGCAAAAGCTCTACGAAATGATCCATGCTCGGGCGACTGTCGAGCTCATTGAGCCGCAGCCGGGCTGGCCCGATATGGTGTTTACGGCGAATGCGGGTTTAGTGTTGGGCGATCGCGTAGTGCTCAGTCGCTTTTATCACCCAGAACGTCAGGGAGAGGAACCCTATTTCAAAGGGTGGTTTGAATCTCAGGGGTATCAAGTTTTTGAGCTACCCAAACAAGTACCCTTTGAGGGGGCAGGGGATGCCCTCTTGGATCGCGAGGGTCGCTGGCTGTGGGCGGGGTATGGCTTCCGGTCAGAATTGGATTCCCATGCCTACTTAGCAAAGTGGCTGGATATTGAAGTCCTTTCCCTGCGATTGATGGATGAGCGCTTCTATCACCTTGACACCTGTTTTTGTCCGCTGACCGATGGCTACTTACTTTACTATCCTCCCGCGTTTGATGCCTATTCCAACCGTCTCATTGAACTGCGGGTACCCGCGGATAAACGAATTGCCGTTAAAGAGACTGATGCCGTTAACTTTGCCTGCAATGCCGTCAATATTGATCGCACGGTGATTCTCAACTGTGCTAGCCAAGAATTGAAGTCGGCCCTTGCCCAAGTGGGCTTTGAGGTGGTGGAGACGCCCCTAACGGAATTTCTTAAGGCGGGAGGTGCGGCTAAGTGTTTGACCTTGCGGGTGACTGAACCGGTGCGTGAAGAACTCCATGCCCCCGTCACCCTTCCCAATCGGGTCGTTCATCTGGAGGGACACCTCCTCGACTCTGGTCTGATGAACCGTGTCCTCGACACAATTGTCGAAAATGGCGGCAGTTTCCAAGTCCTACAATTTAACCTTGGCGAACAGCGGCAAAGTCCTTCCCAAGCGGATATTCGTGTCATGGCCCCCGATGCCGAGGTCATGGAGGCGATCATGGCGCAGTTGATCACCCTCGGCGCGATTTTGCCGCCCTCGGAGGTCTGCGATGCTACCCTCGAAACCGTTACCCAAGCGGGGGTTGCCCCAGATGACTTCTATGTGACAACAATTTACCCCACAGAGGTGCGGGTGGCGGGCGAGTGGGTTCGGGTTCAAAACCAACGCATGGATGGGGCGATTGTGGTGCGCTCAACCCCAGAAGGAACAGTAGCGGAGTGTCGCATTCTGCGGGATTTGCAGGTGGGCGATCGCGTGGTCGTGGGCGTTGAAGGCATCCGCACCATTCGGAAAACGGAAAGCCAGCGCAACAACCAAGAGTTCACATTCATGGGATCGGGGGTCTCCAGTGAACGCCGCGTTGAACTGGTGGTGGAACAGATTGCTTGGGAACTGCGGCGCATCCGCGATCAGGGGGGCAAAGCGATTGTGGTGGCTGGTCCAGTGGTTATCCACACGGGTGGGGGTGAGCATTTAGCCAAGCTAATCCGTGAAGGCTATGTCCAGGGACTCCTCGGCGGCAACGCGATCGCTGTGCACGATATGGAGCAGGCCATCATGGGCACCTCCTTGGGGGTGGATATGAAGCGGGGCGTCCCGGTGCGGGGCGGTCACCGTCACCACCTGAAAGTGATCAATACCATTCGTCGCTGTGGCAGTATTGCCAACGCTGTGGCTCAGGGCATTCTCACCAGTGGCGTGATGTATGAGTGTGTCAAGAATAATGTGCCCTTTGTCCTGGCGGGGTCAATCCGCGATGATGGCCCCCTGCCGGATACCCTCATGGACTTAATGGTGGCGCAGCGGGAGTATGCTCGCCTGATTCGGGGTGCAAACATGATTTTGATGCTCGCGTCGATGCTGCACTCCATTGGCGTGGGCAATATGACCCCTGCTGGGGTGAAGTTAGTCTGTGTGGATATTAACCCAGCGGTCGTAACAAAACTGGCGGATCGGGGTTCTGTGGAATCCGTGGGCGTCGTCACGGATGTGGGACTGTTCCTCAGCCTGATGGTGCAGCAGTTGGAGCGGCTGAATCGTCCCTATACCCTTGCCTAGAAGGCCTGTAACCAATGCGGTAGGATCGAAAGGGCAATTTTTGTATTCGAGGTCAGCAGTGACAGTTCGTGTTCGTTTAGCGCCGAGTCCGACAGGGAATCTGCACATTGGGACTGCCCGTACCGCTGTATTCAACTGGCTCTATGCCCGTCACCGGGGAGGGAAGTTCATTCTGCGGATTGAGGACACCGATCGCGAGCGGTCTCGGCCTGAGTACACCGAGAATATTCTGGAGGGCCTGCAATGGCTGGGGCTGACCTGGGATGAAGGCCCCTACTTCCAGAGCGATCGCCTTGATCTGTACCGCCAAGCAATTCAAACCCTCTTAGACAAGGGACTAGCCTACTACTGCTACTGCACCCCCGAAGAACTGGAGGCGCTGCGAGCTGAACAAAAAGCCAAGGGGCAAGCACCTCGCTACGACAACCGTCACCGCCATTTGACCCCAGAGGAGCAAGCCGCCTTTGAGGCAGCGGGACGAACCCCTGTGATTCGATTCAAAATTGAGGACGATCGCCAGATTGAGTGGCAGGACTTGGTGCGCGGTCGAGTCAGCTGGCAGGGGGCTGATCTAGGGGGTGACATGGTCATTGCCCGGGCCGCACCCCGCGGTGAAATTGGCTATCCCCTCTATAATTTGGTGGTTGTGGTGGATGACATTGCCATGGGCATTACCGATGTCATTCGCGGCGAAGATCACATTGGTAACACGCCAAAACAAATTTTGCTCTACGAGGCCCTTGGAGCCACGCCCCCCAACTTTGCCCATACGCCTTTAATTCTCAACTCAACAGGACAAAAACTCTCAAAGCGGGATGGGGTTACCTCCATTTCTGACTTTCGGGCAATGGGGTATTTAGCTCCTGCTTTGGCCAACTACATGACGCTTTTGGGTTGGTCACCCCCCGAAGGGGTGGGAGAACTCTTTACCCTTGATCTGGCGGCGAAGCACTTTAGTTTTGAGCGGATTAACAAAGCAGGCGCCCGCTTTGACTGGGACAAGCTCAATTGGCTCAATCGCCAGTACATTCAGCAACTAGAGCCAGAAGAATTTTTGGCGGAACTCATCCCCCTGTGGCAGGGGGCAGGCTATGCCTTTGATGAGGAGCGCGATCGCCCTTGGTTGTTTGACCTTGCCCAACTCCTCCAACCTGGTCTCAACACCCTGAGGGAGGCCATTGATCAAGGGGCCGTTTTCTTTATACCCAGCGTCACCTTTGATTCTGAAGCAATGGCTCAACTGGGCCAGCCCCAAAGTGCGACCATTTTGGCCTACCTACTAGAGCATTTACCCGCAGAGCCCGCCCTGACTGTGGCGATGGGGCAACAATTGATTCAACAGGCCGCCAAAGCGGCAGGGGTGAAAAAGGGAGCAACAATGCGAACCCTACGGGCGGCCCTCACCGGTGCTGTCCATGGTCCTGATCTCATGGCCGCATGGCAAATTCTCCACCAACGGGGTTGGGATGAACCGCGACTGGCGGCAGCCCTAAAGCAGGCCCAAACGACTTCTTAGGGGTTGGCGGGGCGATCGAAGATTGTTTGACTTAAATTAGCCCCACTTAAATTGGCGCGATCGAGATCGGCCCCCTTCAGGTTTGCCGCCGTCAAATTCACATCAATCATATTTGCCCCTTTCATGACCGCATTCTCCAGATTGGCCCTGCTGAGGTTGGCATTGACAAGGTTGCTGAGGGTGAGGCGTGCTCCCACCAGTTGTGCTCCTGTCAAATTGGCATTGACCAAAATCGCTAGGTATAGACTGGCACGGCTCAAGTTTGCTCTTGCCAAATTGGCACCAAAGAGATTCGCACCCGCCAGATAGGCCCCCTCTAAATTGGCGCCTGCTAAGTTTGCCTTAAACAAATTGGCATCCATCAGGTTCGCGCCCCGCAGATCACAGTTGGGACATTGGCGTGTTTCCAAGAGTTGTCGCACATGGGCAGGATTTTCAGCGTTGGCAACCGCTGGTACAACTAATGAAAAAAGGGCTAGGGAGAATACTCCTGCTCGGAGTTTCACTAAAAAGTTGGGTTCTGTTGAGCGTTGCATTGTCTTTACTGCAATAGCTATATTTCCCAAGGCCATCACCACAGGGGGAGAGGTGGCTTTTCCTCAGCTCAGCTGATGATTGCCCAGTTCCCCAAACGCCAATTTGGTGTTCAAGGGCGATCCTGACGCCCTGGGACTGTGAACGCCATTGTGCCTAAGTTTGCAAGTAGCTTGGCACCAAGGGCAGGGCCTCTTGGAAGAGGGGGGTGCTCAAGTAGCGTTCGCCAAAACTGGGCTGCACCATGACAATTAACTTGCCGGCATTTTCAGGACGTTGAGCCACCTGAATGGCAGCACAAAGGGCAGCCCCACTGGAAATACCTGAGAGCAGGCCTTCTTCACGGGCTAAGCGGCGACCAAAATGGATGGCTTGATCATCGGAGACAGGGATGACTTCATCAATGAGTTCTCGTTTGAGAACGGGGGGCACAAAGCCAGCACCAATGCCTTGAATTTTGTGGGGTCCCGGTTTGCCTCCTGAAAGGACTGGACTATTGCTGGGTTCGACGGCGATCGCTTGAAAGGTAGGCTTCTTTGCTTTGATCACTTCTGCTACCCCCGTAATCGTGCCCCCCGTACCAACGCCAGCCACCAAAATATCAACTTGACCGTCTGTATCTTGCCAAATTTCAAGCGCAGTGGTTTCACGGTGAATCTTTGGATTGGCGGGATTTTTGAACTGCTGCAACATGAAAGCATCTTCAAGGGAGGCAGCAATCTCTTCAGCACGACGAATGGCGCCACTCATCCCCTCGGTGCCGGGGGTCAAATCCAGCTCTGCGCCATAGGCACGCAGCATGGCTCGGCGCTCTGCACTCATGGTTTCTGGCATGGTGAGAATCAGCCGATAGCCCTTTGCCGCCGCGACCATGGCCAAGGCAATCCCAGTATTTCCCGATGTCGGCTCCACCAAAACCGTTTTACCAGGGGTAATGAGACCCGCTGCTTCTGCCTCCTGAATCATACTTAGGCCAATGCGATCCTTAACTGAGGCCGCAGGATTCATGCTCTCTAGCTTGACGACAATTTCGGCAACGCAGCCCTCCGCTTGGGGAATGCGGTTCAGGCGTACAAGGGGCGTCCGACCAATGAGGGCAGTAATATCGGGGGCAATATTCATGGGGTATCAATCTCCAACTCAAGACAAAAAGGTTAGGAAAATCCGCTGCATGCCAGCCCCAGCCTAGATGTAGTACATGACATCCACCTGCTGGTAAGCCTGGCGGCGATCGCACAAATCCTGAAGGGTGTACTTTTTCAAGACATCATTGGCCGCTTTACAGGCCTCAAGCCACACTGAGCGGATCAGGCTACGTTCCAGATCACCGTTGTCGGGCGGCTTTTGCGCGAGCTTGGACTCGATCCCCTCAATACAGTTGAGCACATCTAAAATTGAGATTTGCCAAGGGGCTTTTGCGAGCACGTAGCCACCCCGCGCACCCCGCTGACTGCGAATGAGACCCTTGCGGCGGAGGGTTGCCATCAGTTGCTCCAGGTAGCGATCGGGAATGTTGTGCATGGCAGCAATTTGGCGAATTTGTAGCGGCTCCCCCTGTTCATAGGCCGCTGACATTTCCAAGAGCGCTAAGAGGGCGTACTCACTTTTGGCAGACAGTTCCACAAGACATTTGGCCCAGGCACGACATTGAGCAGATTGCCCAACCTATAGTATACCCTACTTCTTGATCGGGATTTAGGAGATTCTTAGGAATCTTCACCGGAGCGCGGGTTGCAACCTCAAGAATTCACTGCATTGAGGACATGCCCTTCAACAAGTTTATTTGAAAAATAGGTTAGACTTAAGGAAGGCTCTAGGTCGGTGCCCAAGTCTGCTCGATGGTAAGAATTCTGGCCATTGAAACCAGTTGCGATGAAACGGCGGCTGCCGTAGTGCGCGATCGCGCCATTGAAAGTAATGTGATTGCCTCGCAAGTGTGCGCCCATCAACCCTTTGGCGGTGTGGTGCCGGAGGTTGCCTCCCGTGCCCACTTAGAAAACATTAATGGGGTCATCACCGCAGCCATCAGTGAGGCCGGTTGCGATTGGTCTGCCATTGATGCCATTGCCGTCACCTGTGCCCCCGGCTTGGTAGGGTCGCTGCTCATTGGGGTTACGGCCGCAAAAACCCTTGCCCTTGTGCACCAAAAGCCCCTCTTGGGCATTCACCACCTTGAAGGCCACCTCTATGCCTCCTACTTAGCGGAGCCAACCCTTGAACCACCGTTTCTCTGCCTTTTGGTCTCTGGTGGGCATACCAGTCTCATTGGCGTTTATGGCTGTGGCGAGTACCAGCTTTTTGGGCAAACGCGGGATGATGCAGCAGGTGAAGCCTACGATAAGGTCGCACGGCTAATGGGCTTGGGGTATCCAGGGGGACCACTGCTCGATCGCTGGGCGCAGCAGGGGAATCCAGAGGCTTTTGATCTACCAGAGGGAAATATCCGCCTCCCAGATGGCAAGGTGCATCCCTACGATGCCAGTTTTAGTGGACTGAAAACCGCAGTGGCACGGCTGGTGGCGGAGCTACGTCAAACCCATCCTGAGTTGCCGGTGGCTGACCTCGCGGCCAGTTTTCAGAAGGCTGTGGCACAGGCCCTGACCAAGCGGGCGATCGCGGCAGCGGTGGATCATGGCTTCAAAACCCTAGCCATTGGGGGAGGAGTAGCGGCAAATTCTGGCCTGCGACAACACCTCACTGCGGCTGCTGAACCCTTGGGACTACGGTTAATTTTTCCGCCCCTGCGGCTGTGTACCGATAATGCGGCCATGATTGGCTGTGCCGCGGCCGATCACTTCCAGCGGGGCGATCGCTCCCCCTTGGACTTAACTGCGCGTTCACGCCTCAGCTTGTTGGAGATTTCTGCCCTCTATGGACCCACGCCCCTGGCAGTAAGTTAAGCGCAACTGAGATTAAAAAGAACGCCAGTTGACAGACAACAATACTGGGACCAGAGGGCCAATTCATTCCTGCTGACACGAGCATGCCGACAATGGCACTGCCCACCCCCACGAGGGCTGCCAAGACCACGTACTGCGAAAATTGCCGACTCCAAAGGCGGGCACCACAGGCGGGAATGACGACAAAGGCACTGATCAGGAGTACCCCTACTGTCTTAATGGAGACTGCCACCACCAACGCTAATAGGGTAATAAAGAGCAAACGCTGCCTTCTCACTGCCGCCCCCTGGGCCACGGCCAAGGCCTCATTCACCGTGATTAACAATTGCACCCGCAACGTGAGCAGGAGGAAAAGGCCAACAAGGGTGCAGAGGGTGCCACTCATGACCAGATCGGCTGGGCGCACCGCCAAAATATCGCCAAAGAGTAGGTTATTCAACCCCCCTTGGTAGCGATCGCTCAAACTGAGCAGTACCACCGCTAGCGCTAACGATCCTGAGTAGATGATATTCAAGAGGGCATCAGTCCACAGCCGGGTATGCTCGAGTAAATAGGTGACGCCGAGGGCAAAAACCACCGCAAAGGGCAGCAACATCAGCGACGGATTCAGCCCCAGAATTATCCCTAAACTGATTCCCAGTAGTGCCGAATGCCCCAAAGCATCACTAAAAAAGGACAGTTGCCGCAGGATGGTAAAGCTACCGAGGGCACCCGCCATCCCTCCCGTAAAAATCCCTGCCCACAGGGCTCGCTGCATAAAAGGCAACTGCAACAGCTCAAGGATCCGTTCCAACACCATGGGGAATTCTCGTTGGCGCCTGCCAAAGAGGTCATAGAAGAATAATATGCTATTGAACAAGGTGGTTGTGAGGATGGGGCGACGTGTATCGTCTGCTGGCGCCTGCCAAAATTAATCTCTTTTTACAAATTATTGGCAACTGTTTGGATGGCAGTGGTTACCACGAGCTAGTAATGGTCATGCAGGCGGTTTCCCTCATGGATCGCCTCGAACTGATTCCTCGGCGCGATCGCGAGATTAAGGTTCATTGCACGAACCCTGCCGTTCCCTGCGATCAGCGAAATCTGGCCTACAAAGCCGCAGCACTGCTCCAGCAGCATTTTCCGGATCGCGATGGTGTTGAAATTTTCATCGAAAAACGGATTCCTCTGGGGGCGGGCTTGGCGGGAGGGTCAACCAATGCCGCAGCGGTACTCGTGGGCTTAGATCTCCTGTGGCAGTTGGGGCTGACCCAAGGGGAATTGCAAACCTTGGCAGCGCAATTGGGGGCCGATGTTCCCTTCTGTTTGCAGGGAGGGACTGCCTTGGCTTTAGGGCGCGGCGAACAGTTGACTCCCCTGGCGGATCTACAGGGGTTAACGGTGATCCTAGGGAAGTATCGCTCCCTTAGTGTGGCCACCCCTTGGGCCTATCAAACCTATCGCCAGGAATTTGCCGCCACCTATGCCCAAACCCCCAGCGAACAGGAAAAAGCCCGCCAAGAGGGGGGATCCGCAATCCTGCTACAGGCCATTCAGCAGCATGATATTGCCCCATTGGCGGCCAACCTCCGTAATGATCTAGAGAAAGTGGTGTTGCCCCGCTATCCCTTGGTGGCAGAGTTAAAGGAGCAATTCCTGGCTGCGGGAGCGATCGCCAGCATGATGTCCGGATCTGGGCCAACGGTTTTTGCCCTAGCGCCCTCTGCCGATGAGGGCTACAGGATCATGCAACGGGTACGGCGCGCCCTACCAGACCCCGATCTTGATCTATGGGTCTGTGAGTGCTGTCCCCACGGCATTCAGTTGGAGACGTCCTAGGCAAACTCCTCCAGATAGTCTTGAATTTCCCGCCGCCGTTGGGGTTGCCGCAATTTTTGCAGGGCGCGGTGCTCAATTTGGCGAATCCGCTCCCGACTCAGTCCCAGCAGTACCGCAACTTCCGCTAGCTCAAGGGCCGGCTGTTCCCCTAGGCCATAACGCAGTTCCATCACTTGGCGCTCACGGGGGGATAGATCACTCAGCAGTTGCTTCAAAGTGGTCCGTAGGGATTCGCGCATGATCACCTCATCGGGGGTAGGGGCAGGGGATTCAATCAACTCCTGCAACTCCGTTTCTTGGTCGGAACCAACCCGCTGTTCCAGGGCCACGGATTTGGGAACGGCCATCAGCACCTGCCGTACCTGCGACACCTCAAGATTCAGTTCTTGGGCAATGTCCGCTAGACTGGGCATCGCTCCCCGTTGAGCCGCAAGACGCCGTTGGGCACGCTTAATTTTATTGAGCTTTTCCACCATGTGAATGGGTAGGCGGATTGTACGGCTTTGGCTAGCAACGGCACGGGTGATACTTTGGCGAATCCACCAATAGGCATAGGTGCTAAAGCGAAATCCCTTGGTCGGATCGAATTTTTCAACGGCACGTTCTAGACCCAAACTCCCCTCTTGGATCAAATCTAAAAATTCCACGCCGTGATGTTGATATTTTTTGGCAATGTTCACCACCAAGCGCAGGTTAGCTTGCAGCAGTTGGTTTTTTGCCCGCTGTCCTTGACGCTCAATGTGCTGAAGTTCACTGAGGGTAATATTCGCTGCCTTTGCCCAAGCTTGACGCCCCGCCTGCACACAGGTTTGCAATTCAGCCACACTCATTTTGAGTCCTGCAGCCCATTGGGCACGGCTCAGGGGACGCCCCAACAGCGGCCGCAGGCGATCGCGCTCCCTAACAGCCGCCACGTAGCGTTTGAGCTGGGGATCATCCGACTGATCTCGCACTGCAAGCAGGGCTTGGTACTGCTGAACCTGTTCGGCAAGGCGCAGTTCTTCGCTAGGGGTGAGCAAGGGCACACGGCCAATTTCCTGCAAATACTGCCGTACTAAATCCGTTGTCAATGGACGCTCGGACAAGGGTTGAATGGGGATAGCCACCATAGGACAACTCAACACACAACATCGAGAATTCAGCTCGATAGTGGTATTCTCTGTCCTGGGCAAAGGCGGCGGCAGTGATAAATCCGGTGCTGAGGTTGTGATATCGATCAACCTATTCTGTACTTTCTGATGAACCCGTCATGAGCTTTGTGCCTGAAGACGGCTGCTCCTTGAGAATCGTGGTATCAACTACGTAGGGCAAATGAGCAGCTTTGAGACCCCGCTTGATGACGGCAAGGGTTTCTTGAAAGAGAACAAAGAGGGGAAATTGACGATTCGCGCCCTCACTAAAGACATTCCGATGCAGCAAGGGCATATCCCAGCTATAACTGCGACTGAGGAGCACTTGGGATTGGCGCCAGCGGGTCAGCAGTTCCGTAAAGCTTTCCCCCGGACGATGAATAAAAACCAGTAGTTCAATGTCAGTTTTCACTTTCCACTCGGGATCGCACATGACAAAGACTAAATCACAGGGCACCATCACCGACTTCACTTGGGGACGTTGGTTGGTCGTTGTAGCCGCGGGGATCTGAAGATGGGCGATCGGCAGCGGAATTGGAATTAAACTTTCTTGAGGTCGCCGCAGACTGGGAATCATTTCGAGGTACGGGCGATATTGCCGCAAAAGTTCTGTCGCGTGGAGCGGATCGGTGTAACGAACCAAGGTGTGTTCGTAGAGGTTGGGGGCGATCGCCATAGCAGAAAGAGCTTGCAACTATTGCTATCCTAGGCGAGGTTACTGCTCCTGAACAAGACAACAGAACTTTAATTCAGCCCTTGCTGCGCTAATTGCTCTAGCTGCGGCAAATTGAGCATTTGTAGTTGTTGCTTGGTAACATCAATGTTGATCCAGTTTTTCGCCACCATTTTATCCAGCAGTTGCTGTGCCTCATCAGGGCTAATGTTGGCTACATCTGCTAAATCCTTGAGGGGCACATTGAAAATGACAGCGGTGTTGGCATTACGCCCCAGAGGTTGACCATAGCGCCGTGCCAAATTCACCAAGAGATGGGCGAGTTTGACGGCAGGCGGTTTGTGCAACAGTTCAATACGAGCATTGGTCAGGCGTAGTCGCTGTGCCATCAATTGCAGCATCCGATAGTGTAAGTCTGGGTCGTGGCGCAGGACATAGACAAATTTTTGCGCCGGCACCGACAGAACTTCCGCTGGACACAGGGCCACTACATCCGTTGAGCGGGGAGACTGGTCAAGAATTGCCATTTCGCCAAAAAAGTCCCCTGGCCCCAGAATCGCCAGCGTCAGGAAATCTCCATTGGCCAGCAGGCGTCGTACCTTTACCCAGCCTGAGAGGATAAAGTAAACTGCGTTGCCCCATGCATCTTCGATGAGAATGGCACGCCCTGCCGGGTAGGTGTTATGCCAGGCCACTGAGAGCATCGAGGAAAGTGCTTCTTGGGAACTGGCACCAAAAAGCGGAAAGAGCTGACTAAAGTTTTCTATCTCAATACCTGACATAACGACCTGAGTTTGAGTTTCCCAAGGTAAAAGGTTCTCCTCTACGATACTAGACTAAAATACGCGATCGCCCCGAGCCGTGCTTAAGAGTTACCCGCTCAGAGGATTCCCCCAACTATTGGTAACCGGTTGCAGGGGGGACACCCTAAATTTTCGCCACGGCTTTCAATCCCACAGCTAAGACTAGGCACCGATGACGTATTTGCGCCACTCTTGGTGAGTACCCGTGCGCACGTGTTTTGTAACTTCAAAGTACAAACTACTAATGGGACGACGCGGTGTTTGGCGTAGGGGCATGTTCGCTTCTTTGGGGGTGCGATTCCCTTTCTTGACGTTACAGCGAACACAGGCAGTCACGATGTTTTCCCAGGTTTCACCGCCACCGCGGGATTTGGGAATAACATGATCCAGAGTCAGTTCATCACCGGTGTAACCACAGTACTGGCAGGAGTGACCATCTCGGTGGAGGATGTTACGGCGGGTGAGGGGAATTTCTTTGTAGGGAGTAACGACGTAATGCCGCAGACGAATAACCGTTGGCAAGGGGAAATTGTTGTAAACCATCTTGCCATTGTGCTCCACTTGCTCTGCCTTGCCCTTGATTAAAAGGACAACTGCTCGCTGCCAACTCGTAATATTGAGTGGTTCATAGGAGGCATTGAGTACCAGAACCTTCGCCATATCCGTTGACGCGCGGCATTCTCTCAGATGGTAACATATTCTTTATTGTTGGAGTAACAGCGGAGAAGATTTTTGTAGTGCCCACTCTTCCCTAGAATCGTGATAGTCTGTCAGAAGTTTCTTGTTCATGATTTGCGTTTTCAATGGCCGCTGGGTCTCTGGCAGCACTGCTGCAACCGGATTTAATTCTTGAAACCACCATTGAACAGTTGCGCCCCAGTCTGTTGGCAACATATCACCTGCGGGGCATGGTGCTGGATGTAGATGATACGCTGCTCCCCACCTGGGATGCGGCTCTACCGCCACACATTCTGGCGTGGCTACTGGAAATCAAGCATGAAATGCCGATCTGGCTAGTGAGCAATAACTGGAACCATCGCCGCATTGAACGCATTGCCCAGCAGGTGGAGTTACCCTTTTTGGTGGGGGCGGGTAAGCCCTCTCGGCGCAAGATTCGGCAGGCGGTGCAAGCGATGAATTTACCCTACGATCAGGTGGCCATGGTGGGCGATCGCCTGTTTACGGATATTCTCGCCGGCAATCGCTTGGGGATGTTCACGATTTTGGTGCAACCTGTTGTCGTCAAGCGCCTTGATGGTAAGTCGTGGGTACGCAATATGGAGTTTTGGCTGGCACGACAGTTGGGAACGCCGCTGGCGATCGCGCCCCCTGCTAAGAATTAGCCTTTTGCTGTAAATAATTCACCAGTGCCCGCAGACCTAAAAGATAACTGTCGGCACCAAAGCCAGCAATTTGACCGATTGCCACCGGGGCAATGTAGGAATGATGGCGAAACGCTTCCCGCTGATGAATATTACTCAGGTGAACCTCAACGGTTGGGAGGGCAACCGCAGCAATTGCATCTCGCAAAGCAACGCTGGTGTGGGTATAGGCTGCGGGGTTAATTAAAATGCCTTGGGCACGTCCCAGGGCCCCCTGAATCGCATCTACTAAAACCCCTTCATGATTGGACTGGAGGCACTCAATAGTGACCCCCAACTCCTGCGCCAAGGCTTCCAAGGATTGGTTGATGCTCGCGAGGGTTACAGTCCCATAGATCCCCGGCTCCCGTTGCCCTAATAGGTTCAAGTTGGGGCCATGAAGCACCAGAATATGAGAGGCCAAGCTTCACCTAACCGTTCCAGCAACTCCATGCTGTTGAGTACCGTTGCTTTATTGGCGATCGCGCACGGGAATCGGAATCGGCTCCAGTTCAGGGGTGGGTTCAGCACCACCTAACAGTTCCAATAATTTTTTTAACCACGATTTGAGGGTGTCAAGCAGGCTCTCTAGATAATCCATTGATGTCCCTACTGTATCGCTATAGAACTTGTCGATGCGCTGTGTCCTGAATAAAGACCAAAAAGCATCGTAATTTTAAGCTAGCACAATCTTTTTGAATCGGCACCCGATCCAGTGGCGATCAAGAGTTCTCAGACTTCTGAAAGCCAAGGCCATGGCTGGCGGCGTAGCGATCCATAAAGCGAATAAAGCGATCCCACTCTTGGGGACTACGCATAGTATAGGTGGCCTCAATGGCAACGGGCTGGCCGTTAATGAACTTGGCATTGACATCACGGGTCACAATTTCCCCTTCTTCGTCCACCATGTACATCCCCGTGACCTCCAGATTGCCCTCTTGGACAATTTTGGGGTTATCGAAGTAAAACATGGCCTGACCACTGCTGCCATCCCGTGCCCGTGTCAAACGGACATCAGGCACGACTTCTTCATTAATGCCACGGATAAATTGAATTTCTGCCATTGCACCCACATTTCAAGCAATACTTCTAGGATACCTGTATCGGGGACCGCTCAAACCAAGAAATCGCGCCGCAGGCTGTAAATCATCCATTCGGGTTGCTCCAGATGGGGTAAGACCCCTGCCTTGGGGATGATTCGAAACTGTTGCAGGCGATCGCGGGCGGTGGCATAGAGTCGCTCACCAAGGGAGAGGGGCGTGAGCTTTGCCTTTTCTCCCCAGAGAATGACCGTAGGGATAGTTAATTGGGGTAAATACTGGCTAAGATCAAAGGAGAGATTTCCCTTCAGGGTCGCCAGAGCTGCCCATTCGGCATTGGGACGACAGGCGGCATCCAGGTAGGCTTCAACGGTTTCCGAGCGCAGCCGTTGCGGATCAGCAAAAATAAACTGGGTGAGGAAGTTGCGCACCGCCAAGGGGTTAGCGGCAGCCAGGGTGTAGATGAGGCGATCCAGGATCGGTACACTCAGGAGGGCATTGGCGATCGCCTGTCCTTGGTTTTCCCCAAAGTCATTGAACCCACTGGGGCAGACCAGACACAAACGCCCAAAGAGATGGGGTTGCTGAATCGCCAACCGGACAACAATCCCTGCCGTCAAGGAGGAGGCGACAACGGTAACGGGCGTTCCCAGCATTCGCAGCAGTTCCGCAATCATTAACCAGTAGTCGCTGCTGGTGTAGTCGCGGGCAGGATGATCGGACTCCCCCCAACCAATGAGATCCGGGGCAATAACGCGGTAATGCGGTGCAAAGGCAGGATACACCTGCGACCATTCATAGTGGCTAGAGCCACCCCCCAAACTGTGGAGAAAGACGAGGGGAGGTCGCGATTGCACCGGACCCCAGTAGCGATCGCTGGGGGTGTAATAGACCATACGGCCCATTGCTGTAGTGAGGCTCTGCTGGACAAAAGTGGGGGGACAAAAAGCCATGCTACTTCAAGGGACGAATAAGATAACCGCAACGATGTTCACCATCCACCAGCCAATGGGTGCGCTCGACAGCACAATCCCCGAGGGCGATCGCAAACATCTCTAACTCATGATGACAGACCGTGGGAAAAGACTGCGCAACGGCGGAAATCGCACAATTGTACTCCGTCAACAAATAGGCACCTTTCGGCTCACTCACGGGGTAAAACTCGGCCATATAGCCTTCCTGTTGCCGCAGTGCCACCAGCCGCGCTAAGCGTTCCGCCAACGTGCCGCTGCCCATTTGCTCGCGATAGGCGAGTGCCTTGCGTTGCCAAGCTGCCTGCAATACATCCTGCATCTGCTCTGGACCAAGGGTTGCTGCTACGGATTCCAAGAGTTCAAGGGCAAAACCCTTGGGATGAGTGGCCTGTTGGCGCAGTTGCAGTTGCCGCAGCTCTTCGCGTCCCGCCTCACTAATCGTGTAACGGTATTGGGGACGGCCCACCGTACCCGACAGGACTTTATAGGTCACTAGTTGCTCCGCCTCTAGATCCTTGAGATGCCGGCGCACCGCCTGGGGACTAATTGCCAGTTGAGCCGCCAACTCCTGAGCACTGAGGTGACCGTCGCGGAGAAGGCAGTGTAAGATGTCCTGTTTAGTATCCGATGTGAGCGTCACACAACGCCCCCTTGACTAAAACAACCGTTTTGTTGCTAAATTAGTCCTAAGAGATAAAGCAACCATCTCGTTGCTTAATATACTCTAAATTTTGCTAAATTTTGGCCATTCCTTCACCCAAGAGAACACTCGATGTCGGCAACGGTACAATCCCTCGTCAATCAGCCCTACAAATACGGCTTTGTCACCCCCATTGAGACGGAAACCATTCCCAAAGGTCTCAACGAGGACATTATTCGCCTCATCTCCGCCAAGAAGAACGAGCCAGAGTTCATGCTGGAGTTTCGCCTGCGTGCCTATCGTCAATGGCTGAAGATGAGCGAGCCCCAATGGCCACGGGTGAGCTATCCCCCCATCAATTATCAAGACATCGTCTATTACTCAGCTCCGAAACAGAAGGAAAAGCTAAAAAGCTTGGATGAAGTAGATCCCGTTCTGCTGGAAACCTTTGAAAAACTAGGGATTCCCCTTTCAGAGCAAAAGCGGCTCACCAATGTAGCCGTAGATGCCATTTTCGATAGTGTGTCAGTGGCCACCACCTTCCGCGAGGAGTTGGCCAAGCAGGGGATCATTTTTTGCTCCATTTCTGAAGCGCTCCAGGACTATCCCGAGTTAGTGCAGAAATACTTAGGCAGTGTTGTTCCCATTGGCGATAATTTCTATGCTGCCTTGAACTCCGCAGTTTTTTCCGATGGCTCCTTCGTCTATGTTCCCAAGAATACCCGCTGTCCAATGGAGCTATCCACCTATTTCCGCATCAATAACGGTGAGTCGGGTCAGTTTGAGCGCACCCTGATCATTGCCGATGCCGGGAGCTACGTGAGCTATCTTGAGGGTTGTACTGCTCCCATGTTTGACACCAATCAACTCCATGCGGCAGTGGTGGAGCTGGTGGCTCTGGACAATGCCGAAATCAAATACTCCACTGTGCAAAACTGGTATGCCGGCGATGAAAATGGCAAAGGGGGCATTTACAACTTTGTGACGAAGCGGGGACTCTGCCTCGGCCGCAATTCCAAGATTTCCTGGACACAGGTGGAGACGGGTTCTGCCATTACTTGGAAATACCCCAGTTGTGTCTTGGTGGGGGATAACTCCGTGGGAGAATTTTACTCCGTTGCCCTCACCAATCACTACCAACAGGCGGACACGGGCACGAAGATGATCCACATTGGGAAAAATACCCGCAGCAGGATTGTCTCTAAGGGCATTTCGGCCGGCCACTCCCAAAATAGCTATCGCGGTCTGGTGAAAATTGGCCCCAAGGCCACAGGGGCACGCAACTACTCCCAATGCGATTCGATGCTCATTGGGGATACGGCCGCTGCCAATACCTTCCCCTATATTCAGGTGCAAAACCCCACTGCCCAGGTGGAGCATGAGGCTTCGACATCGAAAATTGGTGAAGATCAACTCTTCTACTTTGCCCAGCGGGGAATTTCCGCTGAAGATGCCGTCTCAATGATGATTAGTGGCTTCTGTCGCGATGTCTTTAATCAATTGCCGATGGAATTTGCAGTCGAGGCCGATCGCCTGCTGAGCCTGAAGCTAGAGGGAAGTGTGGGCTAAAAAAATTCCAGCCGTTGTTCTCAGTGGCTAAGATTCTTGGGGATCTTAGCCGTTTTTTGTGCCGTAGGTGAGGCCCGCGAGTTCTCTATGGGGTTTCGGGAAAAAGACGCCACACTTTGATGGTTTTGTCTTCACTGGCGGAGATCAGTTGATCCTGACCAAAGACGACACTGTAGACAGCGCCAGAGTGTCCCTTGAGGTTCCGCAATAACTGACCAGAGAGGGACCAAAGTTTGACAGTTTGATCGCCGTGACCACTGGCAAGGGTGCTGCCGTCGGGACTCACTGCCACACTAAAGACCTGCCCGCCCTCAGTGCCAAACTGTTGCTGCAGTTCTCCTGTGGTCAGGTTCCAAAGTTTTATACCATCTTTGTCACTGCCACTGACCAGTTGGCTGCTGTCGGGGGTGAAGGCGAGGCTATTGACATCACTGGTGTGTCCTTCCAGGGTGCGCAGGAGTCGGCGGGAGGGCAAATCCCAAATGCGGATGAGTTTATCCACGCCACCCGTGGCTAAAAAACGCCCATCTCGACTAATGGCGACGCTGAGCATGATGCCCTCATTTGCTTTGAGCGTAGTAATTTCCTGACGGCTGGGAACATTCCACAGTT
Source organism: Thermosynechococcus vestitus BP-1 (assembly GCF_000011345.1). NCBI lineage: Bacteria > Bacillati > Cyanobacteriota > Cyanophyceae > Acaryochloridales > Thermosynechococcaceae > Thermosynechococcus > Thermosynechococcus vestitus. The sequence goes on along the minus strand of NC_004113.1, from coordinate 485,766 downwards.
TGACGGTGTGATCATAGCTGGCACTGGCAAGGGTGCGACCGTCGGGACTGAGGGCTAAGCCATTCACAAAATCTTGGTGGCCACTGAGGGTGGCTTGGAGTTGGCGATCGCCCACCCCCCATAGTTTGATGGTTTTGTCTTTACTGCCGCTAATCACCGTCTGACCATCGGGAGTCATCACCAGGGCATAGATCCAGTCGGTGTGACCTTTGGCTTGTCCTAGGGCAGTTCCCGTAGCCAAGTTCCAGAAGTACAGCCTGCGATCGTCGCCAGCACTGACGAGGAAATTGCCATCGGGACTCAGGGCGATCGCGTTCACCTCATCTTCATGGCCCCGCAGGGTCATCGCGAGGGCAATTTTTTGCCACTTTGAGGTTGGGGTGTGGAGGGGGGAGCCAGCGTTTTGATCGGGGGAGCGGGTCCAGTGTTGACTGAGTTGCCAATAGGCCAGTCCTGCGACTAAGCCACTGATCACCAGCGTGCTTAAAAGAAGTCGCAGATCAGAACTGCCTTTGTTACTCATCGGTTTAGGGATGGGAATTGGTTGCAAAAGAGCTGTATCCTATATTAACAACAAATGCTGTGGCGCGTTTTTGCCCATGGCTTGTGTTGGACAACCCTATGGGATGGCAATGGAAGGACGATAGATGAATCCAACACCCCTGCGCGACTATCAGCGCACAGTTCATTTTGCCGATACCGATGCGGCTGGGGTAGTCTACTTTGCCAATCTGCTGCGGTTTTGCCATGAGGCCTATGAGGATGCCCTTGCCCAATTGGGGGTAGATCTGCGGCAATTTTTCAGCAACAGTGGCCTCATTGTGCCGATTACGGAGGCGCAGATACGGTTTTTGAAACCCCTCTACTGTGGCGATCGCCTGCGGGTGACCATTGACCCCCAAAGACTGGATACTAGCCGTTTTCAACTGACCTATACTCTCTACAACGAAGGGGGGGATCGGGTAGCCATTGCCCAGACGCAACACATGTGCCTGCAACTGCCCCACCGCCAGCGTGTGCCGATTCCTGATCCTTTGCCGGCATGGTTGAAGTCTGCCCCCGAGGAAGCCAGCGATCGCGAGGATTAGGGGGATAATAGGGAAGATGTTGCGTCATAGCTCACTGCCAGAATGACCCAAACCTTTCGTGTTGAGATTCTGCACCAAGGACAAACCTACACTTTTGAAGCCAGTGCCGATAAACCCCTCCTGCGATCGGCCACCGCTGCCGGAATTGATCTTCCGAGTTCCTGCAATGCCGGGGTATGTACCACCTGTGCGGCCCAAATTCAGGAGGGTACCGTGGATCACGGAGATGCAATGGGGCTGAGTCCCGAACTGCGGGAAAAAGGCTATGTCCTCCTCTGTGTGGCCCGCCCTTGCTCAGATTTGAAATTGATCTCTGAAAAAGAGGAGGAGGTCTATAACTTCCAATTTGGTCAGTTCCAGAAAGCGTAGACCTATGGAGGAGTCCCCCCTACCCGATGAGCCTCTGAGTCGTACACAGGTCTTAGTGGCCATGGCGTTAACGGCCATCCTGTGGCTGATTTTGGCGCGGGTGTGGTTATTTACCCCCTTTTCTGGGGGACTGCTGCCGCTGCGCTGGGATGTCTGGGCAGTGGTTTTAGGCATTGCCCTCTGCCTAGGAATTACCGGCATTGGCGCCATTTTGTATCGCCTCTGGCCGGCCTACCGCCACGCCTCAGATACCTACCTGAAACTTGTGCTTTCACCACTGCTGTGGCCTGATCTATTTTGGATTGGCATTCTGCCCGGCCTTAGTGAAGAGCTGCTCTTTCGCGGGGTGCTCCTACCGAGTTTGGGGCTCAACTGGGCAGGGATTATTGGCAGTTCTGCGTGCTTTGGCATTTTGCACGCTGGATCGCGGCAGCAGTGGCCCTATGCCCTGTGGGCTACCTTTGTGGGCGGATTCTTTGCCTATAGTGCTGTGGCAACGAATAATTTACTCTTAGCGATCGTTGCCCATACCTGTACCAATTGGCTGGCAGCTACGCTGTGGAAACTCTCGTTTTTGCAATCGTCCGCCGATCCACCCTAGCGCTGGTGCCCCAGCACCCGAAAGACCTCCTGCTGCTCAAAGAGTTCCACCAGATCAGGATTAATCTTAAATTCCCTAGCCTCCTGCCACAAAATCCCTAGGGCCCTATCCACAGGTAGGCTCTTTTTGTAGGGGCGATCCTTGGCGGTCAGGGCATCGTAAATATCCGCGATCGCCAGCATTTGGGTTTGTAGGGGAATTTCGGCGGCACCAATACCGCGGGGGTAGCCACTGCCATTTAAGCGCTCATGGTGACCATAGGCAATGATCGGCACATTCTTCAGGTGGGGTGTCCAAGGAATGCGCGAGAGAAACTCGTAGGTATAGGTGACGTGGGCTTCAATCATGCGCCGCTCCCCTTGGGTGAGATTGCCCCGCCGCACCAAGAGTTGCTCCAGTTCGCTGGCCGTGATCAGGGGATGGAGTTCCCCATCAGTGCCGCGGTAATAAAACTGGGTCAATTCCTGAAGCTGAGCCAGGGGTTCCTCCTCAAGAATTTGCGGCTCATTGGCCTGCTCAATTAGCTGCCAGTAGGCCTCTAGGGTGTGCAGTTGTTGCTGGAGTTGCTGATCGAGGTCTCGTAAAAAAGTACAGGACTGACACCGCTGTTGTGGGGTATGGGGCTGATGGGGATGGGAGAGTAAATAATTGACTTTGGCTTGAGCCGTTTCCATTTCAAGGGTGCGGCGGACGAGGGCAAAGCGCTGGCGAATCACCTCTAGCTGTTCGGGGTAGAATTTCTTTTGCTTGTTGAGAATTGCCTCCGGCACGCCCACCTTGCCAAAATCGTGGAGCAGAGCAGCATAGCGGATTTCCTGGAGCTGGCGATCGCTAAAGAAAACATCGCGAAAGACTCCCCTAGAGGTGGCATTGGTGATCTCAGCAAGGCGCACCGTCAGCGCTGCCACCCGTTCCGAATGCCCTGCGGTGACTGGATCTCGCGTCTCAATGGCTTGAACTGAAGCGGTAATAAATCCCTCAAAGAGCTGTTCAATACTCTCGAGCAGATGATTGCGCTCAATAATCACCGCCGCTTGGCTGGCCAGCGATCGCACAATATGTTCTTCCCAAGGACTATAGGGCTGGGTGAGGGCCACACTGGTTTCTGGTCTCAGCCGGGTATCGGGCGATCGCTTGCGGTTAATCAGTTGCAGAACGCCAATCACCTCACCGCTAATATTTTGCATCGGCACCACCAGCACCGAACAGGTTCGATAGTGGAGGGCTTCATCAAAAGAGCGATTGAACTGGTACATCTCGCTCCCCTTGAGGGCATACACATCGGCAATATTTAGGGATTCCCCCGTGAGAGCGGCATAGCCCACCAAGCTATCGGCGGTGAGGGGTATGGTATAGTCCTGCACTTGCTCAGGAAGGGTGACGCTATCGTTTTGAGCTGCCTTGAATTCCAGCACTGCCCGTTCCCGCTGAACTAGAAAAATCGTGCCAGCATCGCTAGCAGTGATTTGGCGACTTTTCGTGAGAATCAGATGCAGCAATTCCTCTAGGGATTGACTGGCAGAGAGGGAAATCCCAATTTCTAACAACTGATCAACCAGGGCTTCCGCCTCTTGGCCAAGAACGGCGCGTTCAAAGGGACTGAGAATCATAGCAAGGGTTTAGTGAGGAATGCCCCAATTATAAAGACCTTCTGGAGGGGCGGTTGTGATCTAATTGCGGTGATTGTTGTGATAGGGAATCCGTGCCCCTGCCCAGGCTAACTTCTCCCGTAGGGTTTGATAAAAGGAGTAGTGATCCCGCAGGATGATAAAGCGAGCTTGACAATCGGCCATTGTCACCTGTACCCGCTGTCCTGGCCAAATGGAGGTGGCCAGGACACCATCCATCCACAGCTTGGTATTGAGACTGTGATCCTCCAAGGGCCAAATGCTGACTGAGGAGCGCGCAGGCAAGACAATGGGGCGGCTAGAGAGACTCAAAGGACAAATGGGTGTCACCACCAGGGCTTCCATCCCTGGATGCAAAATGGGGCCATTGGCGGCGACCGTATAGCAAGTAGAGCCAGTGGGCGTGGCCACCAGCAACCCATCCCCTTGGTACTGATCCACAACATCGCCATCAATTTCCATCTCGAGGATGGCGGTGATCATGCGATCAGCAGAGGCCGGCTTAATGCACATTTCATTCAGGGCATAGTAGCGATCGCCCACCGCTTCCGGATGAGCCTTTGACCCTTCAAAAACCTGGGCTTGCAGCATCATCCGCTGTTGCATCGCGTACTCATCCCGCTCCAGGCGATCCCAAACCGCCTCCATATCGCGAAACAACTCCAAGGGCTCCGTCAAAAACCCCAAATGCCCCCCCACATTCACCGCTAAAATTGGAACCCCAGCCGCTGCGAGATGGCGTGCCGCTGCTAAGGAGGTGCCATCGCCCCCCAGAACAACGGCGAGATCAATCGGCTCTGTCACAGAGGCCATAAAGACGGGGTAAGGGTTGTCCTTAGGCCCACTAGGCCCTACCAGCACATTGGCGCCACGCTGTTGTAGTTGACGGGAGGCACGATCTGCCCATTCCTTGCTCTGGCGATCGCCCGCCTTGTGCACCACAATAACTTGGTTTAACTGCATGGGGCTACTCGCTCTCTAGATCCTGCATCCCCTTGGCAATTCGCGCCAGCTCTGTTTTTTCGTCCACGGAAATGCGGGTGGGGGTACCGCTAATAATCCCCTCAAAGTTGCGGAAGGAATCGCGGATTTCTGCCCCCTTCTCAGTGATCACATACTCCCGAATCCCCTTGTCGTGCCAAGAGCCACGCATCTTAAAGACATTAATTGCCCGCGACATCTCACCGCGGATTTCCACGTACTGCAACAGCAAAATGGTGTCTGTAATTGTGGAGATATGGGACTCGGTAATCGAGTTGGACCCCATAAACTGATCCGTCGTGTTGGTGAAAAAGCCAGTGATTTCCTCCTGTTTGGCAAATCCAGTAACCCCGATTACAAACTGCCGGAAGGCATTGTTACTCACCCCCCGCGCCAACGCAGACAAAGAGTCAATCGCCACCCGTGAGGGCTTAAAGTCCGCAATCTCCGACTTGATAATTTGCAGGTGATCCTCAAGCCCCGCTGACTCTGGATAGGCACAAATAATCCGCAACAAACCGCGCCGTTCTAACTCCTCAAAATCAATACCCCAAGAGGAGGCATTGCGCGACAACTGCGCCCGCGATTCTTCATAGGCAAACAGCAGGGCTCGTTCTCCCTGTTGGCAGCCCGTCTCCAAGAATTTACTGACCAAGAGCGTCTTGCCAGTACCCGTAGCGCCCGTGGCCAAAATAATTGAATCCTTGAAGAAGCCACCGCCACACATCTCGTCGAGGGTCTTGACCCCTGAAGACACCCGCACATTCGATGAGCGCTGAGTCAAGCGCATGGCCCCCAACGGGAAGATGTTAATACCATTGTTGATCGTAAAGGGATATTCCCCCTTCATGTGGGTGGTGCCCCGCAGCTTGAGAATTTCGACCGTGCGCCGCCGCCTTTCTCCCTCGAGAACATTCCGCAAAATGACCACATTGTCGGAGACAAACTCCTCAACACCAAAACGCGCCACAGGGCCGTATTCATCTACCCGCTCAGTGGTCATAATCGTGGTCACGCCCAGTTGCTTGAGGCGAAAAGCCAAGCGAAAAATTTCCCGCCGCACCACGGAGGCCGCATCGTATTGCTGGAACACTGCTGTGACCGAATCAATGGAGACCCGGGTTGCTTTGTATTTGCGAATGGCATACTGAATGCGCTCAATCAGAGCAGATAAGTCAAAGTCACCAGCCACCTCTTGGCCATCGGGATCCGGAGAAGCATCCAGGATAAATAGCTTGCCTTGATCAATCAGACTTTGCAGGTTCCAGCCAAAACTGAGGGCGTTTTTGATAATATCTTGGGGGGATTCTTCAAATGTAACAAATATACCTGGCTCATTAAAAATGGTAATGCCATTGTAGAGAAACTGAACTGCAAAAAGGGTCTTCCCTGTGCCTGAAGTGCCGCTGACTAAGGTGGTGCGTCCTTGGGGAAGTCCCCCATGACTGATATCGTCAAAGCCCTCAATCATCGTCGGGATTTTCTTGACTTCCGCAGAGGACTGCTCCGTTGGACTAGACTGATGTTCCGGTAGGTTTGTCATAGAAGATTTTTAGATTCGGTATTGCGCAAAAATTCCAAGAAGCTATTCTAAACTGAGAGTCTCTAAGGACTGTGCCTATTCCAAGCCTAAGTCATCCTCGGCTTGGTCACCAATCTCTTCATACAAGAGATCTAAGCCAATGAGCACCTTCTCACGATTCGACAAGTCCCCAATAATCCGGCGCACAGGGGGCGGTAGGACTTTGGCAAGGGTAGGCGTGGCCAAAATTTTATCTTCCTCAGCCAGTTGCGGATTTTTGAGGACATCGATTACTTTGAGTGCATAGACTCCCTTAAATTCTTTTTCAAGAATGTTATTGAGAGTTTTTAGGGCACGCACCGAGTTGGGTGTGTTACCGGCAACGTATAGCTTGAGAACATAGGTTTTCCGCAAGGGGGCCATCGGCATTACACCTCCCGCGGAATGGAGCGACGATACATTTCGCACAGATGGGCAATGACATCAATCAGTGTGAGGCGATAGTCGAGCAAAATGTCCTCACTGCGGCCTTCGAGTTTGAGTTGCTTGGAAAAGGTATCCATGAGTTCGACGTGAATCTCTAGCACTTGGGAAACAGAAATATCTGCGAAGAATGCTTTACTAACAAACTCGTCAATACGCTCATTAACTTTGGCATCGGTGTTAAAGTATTCAAGGACAATGGTACGATAAATTGAGCGCAGTTCGTCCAGCAGCTTGCGTTTATCGGCAGGGGACATCCGTCGGAAAAAAAATGCTGTATCTCGTTTGTAATAGACCCCCAGGTAGCCGAGTCGCTCCTTCAATTTTTGGGAAAGACGATGCTGGGGGTCAACATTACTGCTCTCTTTGAGGGCTGGCAGGCGAAACAGGACGTGGGGCGGTACTGCACATCCTGGACAGAGCTTGACAAATCCCGTGATGGCTTCCTCAATTTGACGGTTGAGCTGATCCAGTTGATCGGTTGTCAAAATCACTTCAGCAATGTGATAGTGGGGACCGGCGGGTGGGGGGGCTGGCGCGGCTGGAAAAATGAGGATGGCGGGCAAGAGGGTGGCGCTGTGGTGAAGATAGGTAATGATTTGCGGAGTCCCCTCTCCCCATTCTAAAATTAGACAGGCGATGCTATTGCGCCGTGCCTCTAAATAGTTACAAAACTCCCTCTCGCTTGAAAAGTAAACCAGCTCATCAATATCAGAGGTGTGCAAACGAACTAGTTCTTGGCCAATCGCGGGCGAGTAAACTAAGCCACAAATTGTGAGTGCGGTTGACTGCGCCACGTGCTTTCAGAACTGGAGTTTGCATCTGATAGCATCCTATCACTTTCCCGCAGGTGGTGGCAGTGTCTTGGGGAGGCCTGTTGCCATTCCATTACAAGTTTAAGCTCCACAGCCCTGCTCACAAGTACAAAACCCACTCAACAATGGCAAAACCAGTGGAAAAGGGCATCCTATCTCCTTATTTGATGTACCCCAGTTTAGAAAAGGGCTGTAGCGATGACTTCCCTCTCCCTAGCTAGCTTTACTGAACCGGCAATGACGGTGGGGGCCGGTCTGTCTCTCAGCGAGGTGTATCAGCGTTGGCAAGAAACCCTCCCAGAAGTGATCGTCATTGTGGATGAGGGGCAAAAACCCGTGGGGGTGGTGCAGGGCTGGCGGTTGGCCTTGAGTTTGGAGCGGGAAGGAACGTTAGCTGACTTCGCGGTAGGCAGTGTGACGGCTCCTTGGCGATCGCCGGTGGTGGAAGTACCGGCAGCGTGGACGCTATTGCAGTTTCAGGGATGGCTGCGCACTCAAGCGGAGATGCCCGCCGATATTGCGGTTGTGGACGCACAGGGGTGCTTTGTGGGACTACTGGATCAGCAACGCTTGCTCTATCACTGGGCCTGCCAGCCCCCTTTGCCTTGGCTGGAAGTGATTGAACAATTGCCTTTGCCGATCCAAATTCAAAACGCTCAAGGGAGAGTCCTTTGGCAAAATCATGCTTGGTCAGAATACTTAACTGACTGCTTGCCACTGGTACAGCCTCAATTTGAGGGCATGAGTTGTCAGGCCCTAGAGGGGCGATCGCTTTGGCAGGTGTGCTCATTTCCCTTAAATTTAAGGTCGTTGGACGGGGAGAAAGCCAAAAGCAGTGTGGCGATCGCGAGCGATCGCTACTGGTTATTTTTTGCCCAACAGCGTCAAGAGGCTGATCCAACGACCCCCACCCGCTTGCAGCAACTGCGACTGCACCAGCAAAAGCGCCTCCTGCTGAGCTTAGGACATGAACTCAAAAATCCCCTAACGGCCATTCTCGGCCTGACCCAACTCCTGTGGCAACACCCCCTACCAGAGCAACAGGACTACCTTGCCCTCATCCAGCGTAGCGGTTGGCAAATGAATCGCCTCATTCAGGCGTGGCAAGACTACACCCGTGCCCTCTGGCGAGAGTTGGAATTGCAATGGGAAAGCGTAGAACTGGCGGATTTGTGGTGGCGATCGCAGGAGTTGGCGGAGCATCTCTACAATCCGACCCCGCCGAGTTGGCAGTGGCAGTGGCAAATTGATCAGCCCTTGAGTCATGTGTACCTCTGGGGGGATGCGCTGCGCCTACGGCAGATTCTTGCCCATCTCCTAGGGTGGCTGATGCTCTTTCCCAGCGATCGCTATGGACTGCGCTTGAGTCGCTGGCAAAATTGGCTGGCGCTGCAACTGTGGGAGGAGGGACAGGGTATTCCTCTTCAGGATCACGATCGCCTGCTACACGAATGCCTCGAGGACTACGCCGAAGTAACCATGGGGCTGATGCTAGCTCACCAACTCTGTCGTCTTCACAATGGTGAGCTTTCCTTTATTGCCGAAGCTGATAGCTGGAGTGAGTGGACAGTGCTGCTGCCCCTTAGGGAGGAACCTCCCCCTGAATTACCCACTACCGCTCAATTGATCCTTTTAATCAGTAATGATGCCACGTGGATCATGAACACCACTGCTGCCTTGCGAAGCAGCCATTACGGCTATATCGTCGCTCGCCATCCCCTTGAAGCGCTGGATAAGCTGGAGCAACTGCAACCCACAGCAATTGTGGTCCGCCCCGCCGGTAGTCTCATTTTGGCTGATGTGGTTGAAAGTCTTACCACCAGTCCCCTCACTGCGACTGTTCCGTTGATCATCCTCTCCGATGAAGCCACTCCCTTGGGCTTGACGGGTTTTGTGCAACGGCTGCCCTTGAGTAGTCATCCGAGTTTGCTGATCGATGTCCTGGATCGCTGGTGTTTTCCACGACTGACGTTTCCAACGGAAAAACCGACCTTTGAAAGTCCCCCCCCAAATCAAACAGTACTCCGCCTCGGCTTACTCCATGAAATTAGCCTGCCCCACCTGCGGCTTCTCGAAGCAGAAGATCTCGAACAGGCCCATCTCTTGGTGGATATTTGGCAGCCTGACGTTCTGATTTGGGACTTACCGGCTGCGGAAGTCCCCCATCTGGAGAATCACCCCAAACTGCGAAAACTCCCCGTGATTACCTTGGCAGAAGATAGCAGCCGAGCCATTCATCAACTGGGAGATGTCATGGTCTTTCCCTGCCTCAACCTTGAGGACTTAATGGATGTGGTGCTCCTTGCCGCAACGGTAAAGGCTCAAAGCTGACTCAGCACTGTCCGCGCCGCCGCAATGGTGCGCTCAATATCCGCCTCCGTATGGGCAAGGGAGGTAAAGCCCGCTTCAAACTGGGATGGCGCAAGGTAAATCCCCTGCTCTAACATGCCGCGGTGGAAAGCAGCAAACTTTTTCAAATCCGACTGCTTGGCTTGCTCATAGTTGGTCACTGGACCAGCGGTGAAAAAGAGGCCGAACATGCCACTGATGTGCCCACCACACACCTCGTGGCCAAACTCCCGTGCAGCATCTAACAGTCCCTGTACCAGCTTGCCCGTGATCCGATCCAAGTGCTCATAGCTGCCGGGGCGGCTGAGAATTTCCAGGGTTTTAATGCCCGCTGTCATTGCCAAGGGATTGCCAGAGAGGGTACCCGCTTGATATACAGGCCCTGCAGGCGCCACCATCTTCATAATCTCAGCGCGACCACCATAGGCACCCACAGGCAGACCACCGCCAATCACTTTTCCGAGGGTAGTCAGATCCGGTGTGACACCAAATTTTTCTTGGGCACCGCCATAGGCAATGCGAAAGCCGGTCATCACTTCGTCAAAGACCAAGAGGGCACCATATTGTTTTGTCAGCTCCCGCAGTCCTTCCAGAAAGCCCGCATCGGGGGGAATAAAGCCAGCATTGCCAACCACGGGTTCAAGGATCACACCCGCGATGTCATTGGGATACTGTTCAAAGAGGCGACTGACCGCTTCGAGATCGTTGTAGGGGGCCGTTAATGTGGCGGCGGTGGTTGCTTTCGGCACGCCGGGGGAATCGGGTAAACCCAAGGTGGCGACGCCTGAGCCCGCCTTGACCAAGAACATATCAGCATGGCCGTGGTAGCAGCCTTCAAACTTGATCACTTTTTCCCGCTGGGTATAGGCACGCATTAGCCGCAGCACTGCCATACAGGCTTCGGTTCCGGAATTGACAAAGCGCACCATCTCGACGCTAGGAACGGCGGCAATCACCATTTCCGCCAAGATATTCTCAAGCAGGCAGGGGGCACCAAAGCTAGTTCCCTTTTCAAGGGCGGCATGGAGGGCATCAATGACTTCAGGATGGGCATGGCCAACGATCGCGGGTCCCCAAGACCCCACATAGTCAATGTATTGATTGCCGTCCACATCCCAAATGTGGGCACCCTTGACGTGATCAAAGACAATGGGCTGGCCGCCGACGGACTTGAAGGCACGCACGGGTGAACTGACGCCACCGGGCATGAGTTTTTGGGCAGCGGCAAAAATTTCTTGGGATTTTGTGGTTTGAAAAACAGTCGTGGTCAACGTCAACTCCCTCAAGCATTGGCGTGCTCACAGTATTATAGGCAATTCTTCTGTCCCTTAACCCTACAAGGGCACATGTTGCAATTCTTTACGGTCTTGGCGGTTCATTTGTGGCTTTTAGGAGAATCAAACTGGATTTTTAGCCACAGAAGGGCTACCTCTACAAGAGGTCGATTGTCGTTTACGCCACTTCTGCCAAGGGTCTCCATCCTTTCCCACTCAATTCCTCCTCCACCGTGGCAACTGCGTCATTCATGCTTACACATTGCTGCAACCAGGGGAGTGTCAGGTCCCGCATCATTATATTCCCAGAAGCCGTGCTAAACTCCTCGAAGCGTACCGGCTCCTTGAGTGCTTGTTCCAAGGCCGGAAAGCATTGAACAATGGAGCGTAACTAAACAGGAACGCGAAAGCCTCGGAGGCAGTCCCAAAAGCACCACGCGGCAGTTCAAAGCGTACGCACCCGGGTTCATCCCCATCGACGTCAAATACCTGCCACAAATGCCGGATGAGGAGCAGCGCCGCTACCTCTTTGTCGCGATTGATCGGGCAACGCGCTGGGTCTATTTGGCAATCCACGAGAATAAGAGCGCAGAATCGGCAACGCGCTTTCTTGCAAATGTCCTTGCCAACGCTCCTTTCGTGGTGCGTACGGTGCTGACCGATAACGGCAAGGAGTTTACCGACCGTTTCTCCTCCGCAGGCGAACGCCAACCCACGGGACGTCATCCGTTTGATCAGCTCTGTCGTGAAAAGCGCATCGCCCATCGGCTCATCCAACCCCGCCATCCGCAAACCAACGGGATGGTGGAACGCTTCAACGGCCGCATTGCCCAGATTCTGCGCGCTGAACGCTTTGTCTCGGCAGCCGACTTGCAAGAGACGCTCACGCGATACCTTTGGGCGTACAATCACCGCATTCCCCAACGCGTTTTGGGCCACATGACTCCCATTGAGAAACTGCGATGGTGGCAAACTGAGCGACCAGACCTCTTCGTTTCAAGGGTAGATAATGTCACGGGTCTTGACACTTAGGTAATGTCACAGAGAAGATGTCCTAGCTCTGTGGTAGCTCTATGCTATTGCTTGGCGAAGGGAAGATCATTAGAAGATCATTAATTTTCAGGCGGTGGATTTCAGATCTGCTTTTGCATAGGCGGAGCACCTGGTGAGAAGTAAATGGTTGACTCAAAACCCAACATAACCTTTCTCATTGTTCGATTGCTGAGGAGTGGGGCAGATGCCAGTTTTGCAAACCATGGAAACCGTTGATACCCCCCTATTAGCCGCTGCTCAATCCATCTATAATCTCTACCAGCAGGTTCATGGGGCAAAAACGGTGCCTGCCGGTGTTGCGATTAATCGGCAAACCCTGCGGGGTTATGTGCTGTTTACTCGCCAGCCAGTGCTGCTGCCCCAAGAATGCTTTATTCCCTACGATCATCTGCCGGAAGTGACACGCCTATCAATCCATTAACTTTTTTGACCTTTGCCAGCTACTGCCTTGTCTTTGGCCTTGGGGCAGCGGTGGGAAGCTTTCTCAATGTTGTGATCTACCGTGTGCCAAGGGGGCGATCGCTCCTTTATCCACCGTCTCGCTGCCCGATCTGTTTGACAAGACTCAAGCCCCGGGACAATATCCCAATTTTGGGCTGGCTATTCCTCCGGGGGCAATGTCGATATTGCCATGCGCCGATTTCGTGGCGGTACCCTGCGATTGAGCTGTTGACGGCACTGCTTTATGTCCTGATTGTGGCTGTCAGTGGTTGGCAGGGGCAAACTCTGGTGCTGTGGCTGCTGAGTGCGTGGCTCTTGGCCTTGGCCTTGATTGATCTCGATACGATGACGCTGCCCCATCCCCTGACGAAGTGGGGATTGATCACTGGGTTGCTCGCGCGAGGGCTAACAACGGGTCTAGGGGGAATTACAGAGGGGATCATTGCCGCCGTGATTGGCATTTGGCTCTTTGATTTGATCCGCTGGGGGGGAGCGATCGCTTTTAATCAAGAGGTGATGGGCGGCGGAGACGGTAAACTAGCGGCGATGATTGGGGCTTGGCTAGGTTGGCAGGGGTTGCTGGTTACGTTTTTTTTGGCCTGTGCCCTGGGTGGCCTCATGGGGGGATTCGGTATTGCCCTGGGTTGGATTCAGCGCCGCCAACCCATTCCCTTTGGCCCTTTTTTAGCAGTGGCTGCCATCTTTAGTGGTCTCTTTGGCCGCCAATTGATTCATCTTTACCTGGAAACCTTTTTACCCGGCGTGTTTGTTCCCTAGTTGTCAGGTCCCGCATCATTATATTCCCAGAAGTCGTGCTAAACTCTTTGAAGCGTACCGGCTCCTTGAGTGCTTGTTCCAAGGTCGGAAAGCATTGAACGATGGAGCGTAGCCATGCCACGTATTCATGCCAACGCCCGAACGACACCCCGAATTCGCCGTGAGATTCAACAAGCACCGGCTTCGATCAGTCACCGCGAGCTTGCCAGGCGTTACGGAATCCACCGGCACACAGTAGCGAAATGGCGTAAGCGCGCAAGCGTTGAAGACAAAAGCACCCGCCCGCACCGCCTGCAAACGACGCTTACGGAAGCGCAAGAGCTTGTGATCGTTGAGGTGCGTAAGCTCCTTTTGCTGCCTCTTGATGACCTTCTCGTTCTTGCCCGGACGTTCCTCAACCCCAATCTGAGCCGCTCAGCGCTGGATCGCTGCCTGCGTCGCCACGGGGTCTCGAACCTCAGGATACTGCAAAAGGAACGCGAAAGCCTCGAAGGCAGTCCCAAAAGCACCACGCGGCAGTTCAAAGCGTACGCACCCGGGTTCATCCCCATCGACGTCAAATACCTGCCACAAATGCCGGATGAGGAGCAGCGCCGCTACCTCTTTGTCGCGATTGATCGGGCAACGCGCTGGGTCTATTTGGCAATCCACGAGAATAAGAGCGCAGAATCGGCAACGCGCTTTCTTGCAAATGTCCTTGCCAACGCTCCTTTCGTGGTGCGTACGGTGCTGACCGATAACGGCAAGGAGTTTACCGACCGTTTCTCCTCCGCAGGCGAACGCCAACCCACGGGACGTCATCCGTTTGATCAGCTCTGTCGTGAAAAGCGCATCGCCCATCGGCTCATCCAACCCCGCCATCCGCAAACTAACGGGATGGTGGAACGCTTCAACGGCCGCATTGCCGAGATTCTGCGCGCTGAACGCTTTGTCTCGGCAGCCGACTTGCAAGAGACGCTCACGCGATACCTTTGGGCGTACAATCACCGCATTCCCCAACGCGTTTTGGGCCACATGACTCCCATTGAGAAACTGCGATGGTGGCAAACTGAGCGACCAGACCTCTTCGTTTCAAGGGTAGATAATGTCACGGGTCTTGACAGCTAGGGGACGCTGCTCAGCATCCGCAGTCGTCACTTCTCCTTGGGTGGCTTTGCTCTTGGGCAGAAAAACAAAGAGCGTGGGGGCAGCCACAGCGGTTTGGCCAAAATGAGTCTCGGGAAGCAGGGCGGTTAAACGTTCATTCCCCGTGACACAGGCACCACGGGTTGCTCCACCAAAGCGACTGCCAGGAACACTCCGGTTCGGCAAATTCCCCCGCAGCCCCGCCACAAGAGTGGACTGTTGATTAACCCCAGGGGGCGTTCCCTGGGCAAGGCTGAGAAAACGAAGGGGCAACAAAAAGAAGGTCACGCAGGCACAAGGGCAAGGCAAGAGCGCATGGCCAAACTCCTAAGAATCATGGCTCTACCGTAGCCCCAGGGAGTAGGCCTGGGCAGTGGACACGGTTATCCTTGGGTTGTGATGGCGATCGCTCCTTTTTTCACAACTGGCGTAAAATCTTGAGTGCCTCGTCCACGTGGGCTTTGAAGTTGAGCATGGAGTCAAAAACGTAGCGCACCACGCCCTCCTTGTCGATGACATAAGTGACCCGGCCGGGAAAGAGGCCAAACAAAGAAGAGGCACCATACCGCTGGCGAACCTTGTTGTCAGGATCACTGAGGATCAGAAAGGGGAGTTGGTGATTTTTCTGGAAGCCCTGCTGTCGCGCCACAGAATCGCCACTAATGCCAATGACTTCGGCCCCCAGTTCTTGAAAGGTGCTGTAGGCATCGCGAAAGGCACAGGCTTGAATGGTGCAGCCGGGGGTTTCTGAAGCCGGGTAAAAGTAGAGGACAACGTTCTTTTTGCCATGAAAGTCGGAGAGCTTTACCCTGCGGCCATCGGCAGCCGTGAGTTCAAAGTCAGGGGCGCGATCGCCCACACGAACAGCAGTTGCCACCGCCTAATTTCCTCCCAGCCACTTTTGGCCATTCAGGCGCTGCATAACGCCAAAGACCAGGAGATCGAGCGTTACTTTGCGCTCATCCCCCAAAAAGGGTTCAAGGGTGCTGGGGGCAATGCCGCCGCTGCTACACACAAAGACCTTTGGCCCTTGGATATTTCCCTCTAGGAAGTAGAGGCGAAACTGATACATTCCCTTGCCCCACTCACCCATCACGGTATTGCCCTCTAGGCGCAGGGTCACATCCCCCACCTTGGCGCTGAGGGCGTTCTTAAGCGCAGGTAAAAAAGCCTCGTTAATAAACTCAGCAAAGGGTTTATCCTCAATGGCGGGCGGCTTTTCTTTCTTTGGGGCTTGGGTGGGCGTTTCTTCTGCCATAGCGCTACGACACGGTACCATTTCCTCTGCATGATAGCACTCTCCCTTGCAGGCAACGGCCATGGGGCAATTAGAATTACGACGCCCAACGATTAAGGATTTAGATAGCATCGTTCAACTGGATCAGGTGTGTCTGGGGGGCTTTTGGTCCCACCAAGGCTATGCCCGTGAATTGGAGAATTCCCACCATACGCTGCTGGTGGTGGCCACCCTTGATCAGGTGTGGGGCTGTGGTGTGAGTTGGGGGATTGCCGATGAGTTGCACCTGGTGTTGTTGATGGTGCATCCGCAGTACCGGCGACAGGGTTTGGCGGGCTTACTGCTGTGTCGACTCTTGCAACTGGGGCATCAGGGGGGCGATCGCCAGTGGGCAACTTTGGAAGTACGGGCCAGCAATGAAGCGGCCCAACGCCTCTATCAGCACTTTGGCTTTGAACTGGTTGGACGGCGTCCCCACTACTACGACAACCCCCCAGAGGATGCCCTGATTCTTTGGCGCAATCACCTCAATACTCCGGAAACCGGTCAGGAACTTCAGCAGCACTGGCAGCATTGGCGATCGCGGGTGGAGGCCCAAGGGTGGTCCCTCAGCGATCGCACCTAGGGACCTCTAGGGAGCTTAAAGATCACCAATGAAATGGGATACAAGCCCCGTCCTTTTAGGACTTTTGATTTCTCATGTATTCCTTAAGCACCTCTAACAGTGCTCCTCCAACAGATGCCGCAAAATAACTAGGGCTCCAAAGTGATTCTTCATGGGGTTTTGGTAGTGCAGCTTTTCCATATCGACGACTAGATACGCCTTTAAGCGCATTTACGATCTGCGAAAGAGAAAGTTTAGGAGGGTACTCGATTAGCGCATGGACATGGTCTTCCTCGCCGTTAAATTCAAGAATCTGGAAATCCATCTTCTTGGCGACTTCTCGAAACGATTTCTCGATCAGCTCTAATCCCTCAGCGCTAAGGACTGGCCGGCAATACTTAGTCACGCATACCAAATGAATCTTCAGGTCCGTAACACTATGTCTCCCTTTACGAAGATGACTTGACATTGCCTGTAGACCAACCTATAATCTAGCTACAGACCAACTATATCACGACCAATGAAAGCTAGATATAGGTATCGTTTCTATCCCACAGACCAACAACGACAACGCCTAGCTCAGTTGTTTGGGTGTGTCCGTGTGGTATGGAACGATGCCCTGGAAATCTGCAAGAAATCTGATAAATTGCCAAAAACTAGTGAATTGCAAAAGCTAGTAATTACCCAAGGGAAGAAAACACCAGAGCGGCAATGGTTGTCTGATGTTTCTAATGTCCCGTTACAGCAGTCCGTTGCCGATTTAGGAGTTGCCTATAAAAACTTCTTCGATTAAATTAAAGGTCGGCGAAAAGGCAAAAAGGTCAACCCTCCTAGATTTGACAGAAAGACAATCCGCCAGATTTACTACCTATGGATTTTCAATTAAAGGCGAAGAAGTTTATCTAGCGAAGATTGGTAACGTCAGACCAATTTGGTCAAGAAAGCTTCCTTCTAAACCAAGCTCAGTGACGGTGATTAAAGATGCTGCAAATCGATATTTTCTCAGTTTTGTCGTCGAGATCGACCCAGTTGATCAACCTGCAAGTAATCCTTCTATCGGCATTGATTTGGGAATTAAAGCCTTTGCTACTTTAAGTACGGGCGAAAAGATTGATGGCCCTGAGTATTCCAAGTTAGATAGAAAGATCAGGCGAAAACAACGCAAACTTGCCCGTCAAGTTAAAGGAAGCCAACGGCGGGAGAAAACAAGACTGCAAATCGCTAAGCTTCATAGTCGGATTTCAGACATTCGCAGGGATTTCTTGCATAAAGTGTCTACCCGCGTGGTTATCGAGAACCAAGTGATCACGCTGGAAGACTTGAATGTCTCTGGAATGGTGAAGAACCGCAAACTCGCTAGAGCAATTAGCTTGCAAGGTTGGCGAGAATTCAGGGTTTTAGTTGAGGCTAAGTGCAAAAGACTAAACCGTGAGTTCATTGTCATTGACCGATGGGAGCCAACCAGTCAGACTTGCTCAAAATGCGGTTTTAAATGGGGCAAAATCGATCTATCTGTCCGCTCTGTTGTATGTCTAAATTGTGGTACAGAGCACGATAGAGACGAAAATGCCGCAAGAAACATAGAGAAAGTCGGGATAGGGCATTGCCACGACTATAAATGGACGCAGAGGGAGAGTAAGACTACTTCGGTAGCATCACCCAGTGAAGCGTCAAGAATCATCGCACTTTAGGCCGGTGAGTATGTCAAATATTGCGCTTTGTTACAGCGCTTTTCCCCACCCTTGGGCGGGCGAACCATAATGAAAGGGACACGTTTGGGAGAGCTGTCCCATGAACTTGCTGGAACAGTTGCGACAAATGACCGTTGTGGTCGCTGATACTGGAGACATCCTCGCCATCCAAAAATTCACCCCCCGCGATGCCACCACGAATCCCTCCTTGATTACCGCTGCTGCCCAAATGAAGGAGTACCAGTCCATTGTGGATGAAACCCTGCGCCAAGCCAAAGCGGATTTGGGGTCTGGTGCCACTTCCCGTGAGATTGTCTCCCTGGCGGTGGATCGCTTGGCGGTGGCCTTTGGCTTGAAAATTTTGCAGATTATCCCCGGTCGGGTCTCCACGGAAGTGGATGCGCGGCTCTCCTACGACACAGCAGCGACGGTGCAAAAGGCGCGGGAGTTGATTAGCCAATACGAAGCCGCAGGCGTGGGGCGCGATCGCGTGCTCATTAAAATTGCCGCCACCTGGGAAGGCATCCGTGCGGCTGAAATTCTCGAAAAAGAGGGCATTCACTGCAATTTAACCCTGCTGTTTGGCTTCCATCAGGCGGTTGCCTGCGCCGAGGCGGGTGTGACACTGATTTCCCCCTTTGTGGGTCGCATTCTCGACTGGTACAAGAAAAAAACGGGTCGTGCTGAGTATCCGGGGCCTGAGGATCCGGGGGTGATCTCCGTCACCAAAATCTACAACTACTACAAGAAATTTGGCTATCCCACCGAAGTGATGGGTGCTAGCTTCCGCAACATTGGCGAAATTATTGAACTGGCAGGTTGTGATCTGCTGACGATTTCACCGGCGCTCCTGCAAGAGCTGCAAAACACGACGGGCGAGCTAAAGCGCAAGCTGGATCCGGCGATCGCTGCCACCCTTGACATTGAAAAAGTGGCCATGGATGAGGCCACTTTCCGCAAGATGCACGCGGCTGATGAGATGGCCAGTGAAAAACTCGAGGAGGGGATTAAAGGCTTTACCAAGGCTCTAGAAACCCTTGAAGATCTCCTGAGGCGGCACCTGGCCCGTATCGAAGGGGAAGCAACCCTCACCCACGCTGCCGAAGAACTCTTCCATGTCTATGACCTTGACGGCGATGGCATTATTACCCGCGAAGAGTGGCTGGGCACTGATGCCGTCTTTGATGCCCTCGATGCCAACCACGATGGTAAGGTCACGCCAGAGGATATGGGCGCGGGTCTGGGAGTTGTGCTGCACTTGGCTCAGGCAAAATAGAGAGCTTACTCGGCGGGCTTGCATCGGCATCCCCTGTGCGTCACAGTGGAAGAAGCGTTCATAGCTGATGCACCAACGATGTCCAATGCTTCTCCCTCCTTCCAGCAATTCCTCAGGGATTGTGAGCAACTGGGGCTACTGCGCCTTGTCGTCACCAACGATGTTGCGGTTTTGGAGGTGCGATCGCCCCTTGCCAAGGTCTTCTATGCCGAGCTGCCCAAGGGGCGCTATGCCAATATGCACACCGAGGACTTTGAGTTTCACCTGAATATGGATCAGGTGGCCAAAATTCGCTTTGAGGAGGGGCAAGCCAAACGGGGGAATTTTCCCACCTATGCCATTCGTTTTCTCGATGGCAATGAAAAGTCTGTCCTCAGTGCCTTTTTGCAGTGGGGCAAACCCGGCGAGTATGCTGAAGGCCAGGTGGCCGCTTGGCAAGCCCTACGCCAGCGCTACGGCACAGAGTGGCAACCCGTCGTGGCAGCCCTTGAGGCAACAACCTCCAGCGCAACCCATGGATAGACAGTGATGAGAGATTTATGAGAGTAGTTGTAACCGGCGCTACTGGATTTGTGGGGCAACAGGTGGTCAAAGCCCTCAGCGATCGCGGCGATCAAGTGGTTGCCCTAGTCCGCTCCCCTGGGAAAGCCGCTAAACAATTTGCCGGCGTGCCCCGTGTGGAATGGCTGGGCTACACCCCCAAGGCAGCCGGGGATTGGTTCTCTGCCCTTGAGGGGGCGGATGCAGTCATTCACTTGGCAGGGGAACCCCTTGCCAATGGACGCTGGACCCCTCAGCGCAAGCAGGAGATCTACGACAGTCGCGTGGTAGGGACACAGCAGTTAGTGCAGGCGATCGCTCAATGTCAACAGCGACCGCGGGTGTTGGTCTCCACCTCTGCCATTGGCTACTACGGCACCAGCGATACAGAAACCTTTGTGGAAACCCATGCGGCGGGAAATGATTTTCTCGCCAAGGTCTGTGGAGACTGGGAAGCCGCTGCCCAAGGGGTCACGGAGCTAGGAGTGCGGTTAGTGATTCTCCGTTTTGGCATTGTCCTCGGGGAGCAGGGAGCACTGGCCAAGCTCCTATTGCCCTTTCAGTTGTATCTGGGAGGGCCGCTGGGTTCTGGTCAGCAGTGGTTTTCCTGGATCCATCAGCAGGACTTAGTGCGCCTCATTCTAACTGCTGTGGATCAGGTGGGAATGCAGGGGGTTTACAATGCCACCGCCCCGGAGCCACTGAGGATGGCAGACTTTTGCCGTATATTAGCAGAGGTGATGCAACGCCCCTCTTGGTTGCCTGTGCCCGCCCCAGTGCTGCAACTGCTACTTGGGGAAGGGGCTGATGTGGTCCTCAAGGGGCAGCGGGTCTTGCCGGAGCGGACGCTGGCTACGGGCTTTGAATTTCACTACCCCAACGCCAAGACGGCTTTAACCAACCTCCTCAAACCACGATATACTGAGGGTTCCCGCTAGTTTTGTGCAAGATGGTGGAATTGACCCCCGCGGCGATTCAAGAGTTGGAACGTCTCCAAACCCACGGCGTTCGTCGAGGCCAGGCAGCCATTTTGCGGATTCAGGTGCAACCCAGTGAGTGCGGTGACTGGCGCTATGATCTGGCGCTTGTGGCCGAACCCAAGCCGACGGATTTGCTTACCCAGTCCCAGGGCTGGACGATCGCGATCGCGGCGGAAGCGGCTGAGCTATTGCGGGGTTTGCGGGTGGATTACATTGAAGACTTAATGGGGGGCGCCTTTCGCTTCCACAATCCCAATGCCAGTCAAACCTGTGGCTGTGGTATGGCCTTTCGGGTAAGCAGATCGTAGGGTTGAGGATCAGTATGGGCAATACCTTTGGGCATCTCTTTCGCGTCACCACCTTTGGTGAATCCCACGGGGGTGGGGTGGGGGTTGTCGTGGATGGCTGCCCTCCCCGGCTAGAACTCTCGGAAGTCGATATTCAAAAGGAACTGGATCGCCGCCGCCCCGGTCAAAGTCGTCTCACGACCCCTCGCCAAGAGAGCGATCGCTGTGAAATTCTCTCCGGCGTCTTTGAGGGCAAAACCCTGGGCACCCCCATTGCCATTCTGGTGCGCAACAAGGACACTCGCCCTGAAGATTATGCTGAAATGGCGCAGGTCTATCGCCCCTCCCATGCGGATGCCACCTATGATGCCAAGTACGGCATTCGCAACTGGCAAGGGGGTGGGCGTTCCTCGGCACGGGAAACCATTGGCCGGGTTGCAGCGGGGGCGATCGCCCGCAAAATTCTTACCCAGGTGGCGGGTACGGAAATTATTGCCTACGTCAAGCGAGTTAAGGATATTGAGGCGGTTGTGGATCCCGATACCGTTGCCGCCGCTGCCGTTGAGGCCAACATCATGCGCTGTCCCGATGCCGCCACCGCCGAAAAAATGATTGCCCTGGTGGACGAAGTACGGCGGCAGGCCAACTCCATTGGCGGTGTCATTGAGTGTGTGGTTCGCAATGTCCCTGTGGGCTTGGGCTCACCGGTTTTTGACAAACTGGAAGCGGATCTTGCCAAAGGAGTCATGTCCCTGCCTGCGAGTAAGGGCTTTGAGATTGGCTCTGGCTTTGCCGGTACCCTGCTCACAGGTCAAGAGCACAACGATGAGTTCTACACCGATGCACAGGGGCGAATTCGGACCCGCACCAATCGCTCCGGGGGGGTTCAGGGGGGCATCTCCAATGGCGAAAACATTATTTTACGGGTAGCCTTTAAGCCTACGGCGACCATTGGTCAAGCGCAGAAGACGGTGAACCGAGCGGGTGAAGAGACGATTTTAGCCGCAAAAGGGCGGCATGATCCCTGTGTGCTGCCGCGGGCGGTGCCAATGGTTGAGGCAATGGTGGCTCTGGTTCTCTGTGACCATCTACTGCGGGATCATGCCCAGTGTCACCTAAACTTCTAGCGGCTGCGATTGAGGGCAATCAGTAACCGCAGGATAAAGATAAAGAGGTTGATGTAGGTCAAGTACATCGAAAGGGCGGCAGAAAGATACTGATCGTCGCGGTAGGTACGGGGCAGGACAAAAAAGTCCACCACCGCAGCCCCCACAAAGAGCACCACGCCGATGCCAGAAATCGCAATTTCCAAAAACGTAGGCGTAAAGACACCAAAGAAGCTGAAGACTAACTGGAGAAGCAGCACCACCAGCAGGGCAATGATCCCCAGTTGTACCGTTTTGGCAAGGGCAAAGCCATCCCGCTCCGACAGATTTGAGCCAATAGGGCTAGCGGCCATAAAGGTGATGCCACAGCCTGCAGCGGCAATGATAATGCCCGTAATGCCCACTGTACTGAGGGCAACCGCAATCAAACCAGAAAGGGTATAGCCCGACAGCAGGCTGTAGGTGGCCAACAGGGGCAGTGCCAGCCCATTATTCCCTTTGCTAGCTGCTCCCTGCGCCACAAAAAAGAGCACCAGCTCAGCAATCATTGCCCCAATGAAAGTGGGCATGAACAGTTGGGGGGCGGCACTTAGAACCCCAAGACCACCCCAGCTGCCGATGGCGGTAAGGATAAGACCCCCACCCAAAAAGGGTAAGGCATTGCGAATAACATTAGGGCCGACAAGCGCACTACGGCGCGCTTCGCGAATTGCCTCTTGAAAATTACTGGTACTACTCACGGGAATCCTCCAAGGGGGGTGAATAGACAACACGGCCAGATGGCATAGTTCTATTGTGCCAAAATTCCCCAGGGCGCCTAGCTGGCAACAACGGCAGAGGGCTTTGGTGGCGGTACGGTGATCCCTAGGGGCGAATCGCATTGGGTTAAGACA
Source organism: Thermosynechococcus vestitus BP-1 (assembly GCF_000011345.1). Taxonomy (NCBI): domain Bacteria; kingdom Bacillati; phylum Cyanobacteriota; class Cyanophyceae; order Acaryochloridales; family Thermosynechococcaceae; genus Thermosynechococcus; species Thermosynechococcus vestitus. The sequence goes on along the minus strand of NC_004113.1, from coordinate 462,646 downwards.
CTTAAGGGCAAATGTTCCACCGTTGGGTAGTATCCCAGCCACTGACTAGCTAACTGGGCAAATTGTTCGGGTATCCCACTGACATAAAATTGCACTTGGCCTTGGGGGCAGGGAGTTGCCAAATTCATGGCCTCTAATTTGCGCACGGCGGCACGGGCAACTGCATGGGCAGGATCAAGGTGATGAACCGTTGTGGGCACATACTGCTCAATCACATGGCGCAGGTGGGGGTAATGGGTGCAACCATAAATGAGGACATCGGGGTCAAATTCCACTAGCGGGCTTAGGGTCTGACGCACAATGCGATGGACGCGATCGCCCTCTAGGCAATTGCTTTCCACAAGGGGGACAAACTCAGGACACGCCACTTGGGCGATCGCCACCGTGGGGGAGAATTCCTGAAGTGCCCGTGCATAGGCACCACTTTTAACGGTTGCGGGCGTGGCAATCACACCAATGCGCTTTCCCAGCGTGACCGCTATTTTGGCAGTGGGGACAATCAAACCCAGGATCGGAAAGCAAAACTCACTGCGCACCTGTGTCAAGGCAAGGGCTGAACTGGTGTTGCAGGCCATCACTGCCATCTTGACACCCTGGGCATGCATCCACCTGAGAATCTCCCGCACATATTGGAGGATTTCGCTGCGGCGGCGAGTCCCATAGGGCAACCGTGCTGTATCACCAAAGTAGAGAAACGATTCTTGGGGTAAACGACTTTGGAGTGCCTGTAAAACCGTTAGGCCCCCCACCCCACTGTCAAACACACCAATCGCTCCCAGGGGATTGAGCCCTAGGGATATCTTGTGCCAGTTGTTCACTCGACCCTCGACCTCACACCAACAAAAATGGCCTTGCCCCGTTCAGAAAGAGGGCAACCACAGTCAATCTACCGCCCTTTTTACGGAAATGAAACCCGCTCAAAACCGCCAGAGGCCCTCTGGGGAAGAAAGACCTCCCCTGGATGGACTGTATATCTTGGAAAGGGCTGTAGTGCCACTCTAGCAGGTTTTACCAAGAACCGAATGTTGACCCTAGGACTGAACATAGAGTGATATACATTGAATCACAGACTCTCAGTGGCTGTAGGGTTAGTCATTCCCTACGCGGGAGTTATGGTGTGAGGATAGAAACAACAATGCTCAGTCAAGAACAGCTCACCAGTTCCCATGAGTGTGAGCGGGCATGGATTGAAATTGATTTGGCAGCATTGGCCGCTAATACGCGCAGCTTGCGTCAGTGGCTAGCACCGACAACGGAACTTTTAGCCGTGGTGAAGGCAGATGCCTATGGTCATGGTGCGCTCACTGTGGCACAGACGGTTTTAGCCCACGGTGCGACGTGGCTAGGGGTGGCAACGATTCCGGAAGGGATTGCTCTACGGCAGGCAGGGATTACAGCGCCTATTTTGGTCTTGGGATCCGTCAATTTGCCCGTCCAAGTCCAGATGATGGCCCAGTGGCAGCTTCAGCCTACCCTCTCTACACCCAAGCAAGCCCTGATTTTCTCCGACTACGCCGATCGCCTGCGCGAACCCCTTGATGTCCATTTGATGATTGATACGGGTATGTCTCGCTTGGGCTGTCCCTGGCAGGATGCGGTGGGTTTTGTGCAGTTTGTGCAGCGGCTACCTCACCTGCGCATTCAGGGGATTTACTCCCACTTTGCCAGTGCCGATGATCCGGATGCCAGTTTGATGCGGCAGCAGCAGGCCTACTTTGAACAGGTATGGGAACAAATTTCCGCCCTGGGTTTAGGCCCTGTGCGCCGTCACATGGCCAATTCGGCAGCAACATTGGCCAACCGCAGTAGTCACTACGACATGGTGCGCATTGGTTTGAGCCTCTACGGCGTGTATCCTGCGTCCCATTTACGGGGTGTCGTGCCCCTGCGACCAGTCATGCAGGTGCGATCGCGCATTACCCTCTTGAAAGAGATTCCCGCTGGGACAGGCATTAGCTACGGTCATCAATTTATTGCCCCTCAGCCGATGAAAATTGCCGTTGTTGGCATTGGCTATGCCGATGGGGTGCCGCGTCTTCTTTCCAACAAGCTCGAAGTCCTAGTCCAGGGAAAACGGCTGCGCCAAGTGGGGGCAATTACGATGGATCAACTCATGATTGATGTCAGTGATATGGATGGCTTACAGGAGGGAGATGTGGTCACCCTCCTTGGGGAAGATGGCGGCGACTGCCTGACGGTGGAGACTTGGGCGGAAGCCCTCGGCACAATTACCTGGGAAATTCTCTGCGGCTTCAAGAACCGCTTGCCGCGTATTCCTGTCTCCTAAATTTTGCTACGCTTCTTTGGATGTGAGTTTGCCAATGTCCTCAAACCAGAGCTGGGGATACTGGGCAATAAAGTCGCGCATTAGCTGCTGGCATCGCTCCAAGTTCAGGTCAATCACCTCAACGCCGTGGGCTTCCATAAACTCCCGTGCTCCCGCAAAGGTCTGGGATTCACCAGCAATCACCTTTTTGATGCCAAACTGCACCACAGCACCAGCACAGAGATAGCAGGGCATCAGTGTGGAGTACAACACCGTATCATCATAGCGACCGATGCGACCTGCATTGGCCAGACAGTCAATCTCAGCATGCAGAATCGGACTGCCCCGCTGTACCCGCTGGTTGTGACCACGACCAATGATTTGGCCATGGCGCACCAAGACGGAACCAATGGGAATGCCGCCTTCTTGCAGTCCCTGTTCTGCTTCGGCGATCGCCGCCGCCATAAATTCATCCATCGTTATTTCCCTCAGCGAATATTGATTTTGATTTCTTTGATTTCTAGTAAACCGCTTTTTTTCAATGTATGTTAAGTTGATGTAGGTTGGGTGTCTAGTCTTGGTACGATGCCATCTAGAATCTGGTAGCACAATCTCCAAAAATATCCATGATGAAGTTTTTGGTGACTGGCGGTGGCGGGTTTATTGGCGCCAACTTTGTGCGGCTTGCCCTGACAGAGGGCTGGGGTACAGTCCTCAACCTTGATAAGGTGACCTATGCCTGTCACCCCGCTACCCTAGCCATGCTGGAGCAACTGCCCAATTACCAATTTGTCAGGGGAGATGTGGGCGATCGCCCCCTTGTCCAGGATCTGTTGCAAAGCTTCCAGCCCGACGCTGTGATTCACTTTGCGGCTGAGAGCCATGTCGATCGCTCGATCAATAGTCCCCAAGACTTCATCCAAACCAATGTGGTTGGGACCGCCAATCTCCTAGAGGAAGTCAAAACCTACTGGCAACAGTTACCCCCTGGGGCCCAGGAGAGGTTCCGCTTCATTCACATTTCCACCGATGAAGTCTATGGCAGTCTTGGTCCTGAGGATCCCCCCTTTCGGGAAGACACCCCCTATGCCCCCAACAGTCCCTATGCTGCCTCAAAGGCTGCCTCAGATCACCTGGTGCGTGCCTACCACCACACCTACGGCCTGCCCACCCTGACAACCAATTGCTCCAACAACTACGGCCCCTACCAGTTTCCGGAAAAACTCATCCCCCTGATGATCTGCCAAGCCTTGGCGGGGCAACCGCTGCCAATATATGGGGATGGTCAAAACGTGCGGGATTGGCTCTACGTTGAGGATCACTGCCGCGCCCTCTACACCGTCTGGCAAAAGGGGCAGGTGGGCCAAACCTACAACATTGGCGGCAATTGCGAAAAGCCTAACCTTGAGGTCGTGCAAACCCTCTGTGATCTGCTGCAAACTCTTCTGCCCCGGCCTCATTTGAATTACCGCAGCTTAATTACCTTTGTGAGCGATCGCCCCGGTCACGATCGCCGCTACGCCATTGATGCGACTAAAATTCAGCGGGAACTAGGGTGGCAGCCCCGAGAAACCTTTAGTAGTGGCTTAGAAAAAACGGTGCAGTGGTATCTTGCCCATCAAGACTGGGTGGAAGCAGCGCGCACCGCCGACTACAGTGCTTGGCTGGTCACCCACTACGGCAGCGTTCTCACTCATCGCCCATGAGAGGAATTATTCTCGCTGGTGGCTCAGGTACGCGTCTCTATCCCCTAACCCAGGTGATCAGTAAACAACTGATGCCCATCTACGATAAGCCGATGATTTATTATCCCCTCTCAGTTTTGATGTTGGCGGGGATTCGGGAGATTCTCATTATTTCTACCCCAGAGCACCTCTATCTTTTTGAGAAACTTCTGGGGGATGGTCATCAGTGGGGCTTATCCCTGAGCTATTGTGTGCAGCCACAGCCCAACGGTTTAGCGGAAGCCTTTATTTTAGGGCGCGAATTTTTGCAAGGGGAACCCGTGTGCCTGACCCTTGGGGATAATCTTCTCTACGGTCATGATCTCTCGGAAAAGTTGCAGCGGGCCGCTCAACTGACGGCAGGGGCAATGATCTTTGGCTACCGGGTGGCCAATCCGCAGCAGTACGGCGTTCTCGAATTCGATGCCAGCGGTCGCGTTCTCGGTATCGAGGAAAAGCCAGCAGTGCCCAAGTCCAACTATGCCGTGCCGGGGATATATTTTTATGACCATCAGGTGTGTGATTTGGCAGCTCAACTGCAACCTTCAGCGCGGGGAGAACTGGAAATTACCGACCTCAACCGCCTTTACCTGGAAAAGGGGCAACTGCGGGTGGAATTGCTTGGACGGGGCTATGCGTGGCTGGATACGGGTACCCATGATCTACTGCAACAGGCCAGTAGCTTTATTCGTACCCTAGAGGAACGGCAAGGGCTGAAAATTGGCTGTCTAGAGGAAATTGCCCTGCACCGGGGTTACATCACACCGCAGCAACTCTATGAACTGGCACAGCCCCTGCGCAAAAGTAGCTACGGCCAATATCTCTTGCAAGTTTGGGCAGAAGTGACAGGAGGAATGCATGGTCAAGGTACAACCGCTGGCGATCGCTGACGTTCTGCTCTTGGAACTGCAGGTCTTTCGCGATCAGCGGGGCTTTTTCCTAGAAAGCTATAATCAACGAGCCTTTATGGCTGCCACAGGCTTGGCAGTGACCTTTGTCCAAGATAATCACTCCGCCTCCCAGCAGGGGGTTTTGCGAGGACTCCACTACCAGCACCAACACCCCCAAGGTAAACTGATTCGCGTTATTGAAGGAAAAATTTTTGATGTCGCTGTTGATTTGCGGCGCTCTTCACCCACCTGTGGCCAATGGGTGGGAACTTGGTTGAGTGCTGAAAACTTCCAGCAATTGTGGATTCCCCCTGGCTTTGCCCACGGCTTCTGGGTGCAATCAGCCACCGCCCAAGTCCTCTACAAAACAACAGACTACTACCATCCAGGGGATGAACATACCCTACTCTGGAATGACCCAACCGTTGGCATTCAATGGCCCATCGACAGCGAACCCCTCCTTTCTGCCAAGGATCAACAGGGCAAATCTTTTAACGAACTTCCCCTATTCGCCTGACCAAAAAATCCCTCCCCACTTGGAGAGGGACACTCAGACAAGGATAAGGTTTCTTACGCCCTACAGAGCGTTACCACGGGGGAGTACCTCTTCTGGGAAGACAAAGTTTTCATGGGGTTGGTCTTGGGGCGCCATCCAAGCACGGATGCCCTCGTTCAACAGCAGGTTCTTCGTGTAGAACGTCTCAAATTCAGGGTCTTCCGCAGCCCGAATCTCCTGCGAAATGAAGTCATAGGACCGCAGGTTCAACGCTAGACCCACCACGCCAATCGCACTCATCCACAGCCCCGTCACCGGCACAAACAACATGAAAAAGTGCAACCAGCGCTTGTTCGAGAAGGCAATCCCAAAAATTTGGCTCCAAAAACGGTTCGCCGTCACCATCGAGTAGGTCTCTTCCGCTTGGGTGGGATTGAAGGCACGGAAGGTGCTCGCCCCTTCTCCATCTTGGAAGAGGGTATTTTCCACCGTGGCGCCGTGGATGGCACACAACAGGGCACCCCCTAGCACACCGGCTACCCCCATCATGTGGAAGGGGTTCAAGGTCCAGTTGTGGAACCCTTGGAAAAAGAGCAGGAAACGGAAGATGGCGGCGACGCCAAAGCTGGGGGCAAAGAACCAGCTGGATTGCCCCAAGGGATAGATCAAGAAGACGCTGACAAAGACGGCAATGGGGGCACTGAAGGCAATGGCGTTGTAGGGACGGACGCCCACCAAGCGGGCAATTTCAAACTGCCGCAGCATGAACCCAATGAGACCGAAGGCGCCGTGGAGGGCGATAAAGGTCCACAGACCACCCAGTTGGCACCAGCGGGTAAAGTCCCCTTGGGCTTCGGGTCCCCACAGGAGGAGCAGGGAGTGCCCCATGCTGTTGGCGGGGGTGGAAACGGCAACGGTGAGGAAGTTGCACCCTTCTAGGTAGCTGGAGGCCAGGCCGTGGGTGTACCAGGAGGTCACAAAGGTGGTACCGGTCAGCCAGCCCCCCAGCGCCAGGTAGGCGCAGGGGAAAAGCAGGATGCCTGACCAGCCGACAAAGACAAATCTGTCCCGTTTGAGCCAGTCGTCGAGGATGTCAAACCATCCCCGTTCCGCTGGCGCTCGTCCAATCGCGATCGTCATAAAATTCAACTCCGAAGGGCAGTGATAAAGACAGATTCGTGAGGTAGCTCAATGGAACGATAAGAGCCAGGTTTACGAATCTTAATAACGACTCTAATCTAGCAAACCCGTTTTGTGGATTTCAACAAAGCATATCCCATGGTGCTGACCCTGTATATGCATATAGCCCTTTTCCAGAGGATAGGAGTAGACAACGGAAGCCTTCTTCTGGCTATCACGCTGTTTTCCTCAGAGTGTTCACTTGCGGTGAGAAGGGCTGTAAGATACTCGGTGTCTCTTGTGCTTAACTTTCCTATGGGTTACCCCCTTGTAGTACCCACCATTCCCGCAAAAGTCTCAGTTTTGGGATTTCCCCTCCATTTGGTGAATAATGCCCCTGAGTGGCTATTGATGCAACAGCGAGATGGTCATGGCCAACATGTGATCACGCTCAATTCAGAGATGGTGATGCTGGCGGAGCGCACACCAGAGTTTGCTGACGTTTTACGCCGTGCTGATTTGGTGATTCCCGATGGGTCGGGGGTCATTCTCTACCTGAGGTTACATGGCCTCTCTGTGCGCCGGCTGCCAGGGATTGAATTTGCTGAAGCCCTCTTGCGATTGGCCAATGACTCTCCGCAGCCCAAACGGGTCTTCTTCTATGGGGCAGCACCGGGGGTAGCAGAAAAAGTGGCTGAGCGCTGGCATCGAGAACTGCCGAACTTAAAGATTGTTGGCGTGCAGTCGGGCTACCACGATGCGGATACGGAAGCTGCCCTCATTCAAAAGCTGCAGGAAACACAACCCCATATTATCCTCGTTGCTTTGGGTGTACCGCGTCAGGAATATTGGATCGATCGCCACCGCCATATTTGTCCCCAAGCGATTTGGGTCGGTGTTGGCGGTAGTTTTGATGTCTGGGCAGGGGTTAAAAAGCGGGCCCCCAAACTGATGCAAAAACTCCATTTGGAGTGGCTCTACCGTCTTTACCAGGAACCCTGGCGTTGGCGGCGCATGCTAGCGCTACCCCAATTTGCATGGAAAGCACTCCTGAGTCGTTTGCATGGGCGACAGCGTCTCTCATTCCGATGACAGCAGTAACCCCCGTGGTACCCCCCTGCGAACCAACCTCTCAGGGGGCCATCATTGCAGAACTGTACCAAGTCACGAAGTCCTTTGGTGGGGCGGTGCCCTGCTTACATCGCGTCAGTTTGCAACTGCGACGGGGAGACTTTTATTTTCTCACGGGTGCCTCGGGGTCGGGTAAATCCACCCTCTTAAAACTCCTCTGCGGTCAACTCCAACCAGATCAGGGCATCGTTCGCCTGTTTGGTGAGGAGGTCAATCCCCACCAGGATCGGCGGATGGCACAGTTGCGGCGGCGCTTAGGAGTCATTTTTCAGGACTTTAAGCTCTTGGGCGATCGCTCAGTTGCGGAAAACGTGGCTTTTGCGCTACTGGTGCGCGGTATTCCCAAAACCGAAATTCAGCAGCGGGTGCAAACGGCACTCAAACTGGTGGGACTGAGCCACAAAGCCAATGCCAAGCCCCAATCGTTATCAGGGGGAGAGCAGCAGCGAGTGAGCATTGCCCGTGCCATTGTCGGTAGTCCTGAGCTATTACTAGCGGATGAACCTACCGGTAATCTGGATTCCCAAACCAGCCAGCAAATTCTTGCTCTGCTCCATCGTCTGCATCAACATGGGTTAACAGTCCTCTTTACTACCCATGACTTAGCCTTAACCCGCCTAGTCCCCCATCGGATTCTCCATTTGCACCATGGCAAACTTGAGTCCCTTACCCACCCTTGACTTTTTGCTTCCGGAAGTACGCCGCAGTCTCTGGCGCGGTGGTTGGCTCAATGGCGCCGCTGTGATTGCTGTTGCCGTGACCCTGTTTATTTTTGGTTGGGGCTGGCAAGTGTCCCACCTCCTCGGTGCCAGTGTCGAGTCCCTTGGCAATCGCTTGGAAATTACTGCCTATGTGTCCCCTGAACTTCCCGCGGCCAAAGTAGCCAGCCTTAGGCAACAGTTGGCAGCATTACCGGGGGTAGCCGATTTCACTTGGATTGATCGCGATCGCGCTTGGGCAGAATTGCAAGCTGATTTGGGCCTCAAAAGTGAACAGGGCGGCTTAGATCTCTTTGATACCAATCCCCTCAGCGATGAAATCAAGATCCGCGCCCAAAGCCTCGAACAGGTGGCTCCCTTAGCTAACCAAATTGTCCAAAAAGAAGGTATTGAGTCCGTGCAGTACCTTGAGCGCGCTCTAACAGGCCTGCAAAGTGTGCAGCGAGTGGTGCGGGGCGTCACGTTCATTTTGGTGCTGCTACTGAGTTTAACGGTAGTTGCTCTGGTGAGTGCTATTTTGCGGTTGATTATCCTTGTGCGCCAGCCCGAAATTGAGATCATGACCCTCGTGGGTGCGACCCAAACTTGGATTTATACCCCCCTATTTATTCAAGCGGCCAGCCTAGGTGGTGGTGGCGGTGCCTTGGCGTGGCTGGCTGGCTGGGGAAGCAGTCAACAGCTTCAGCAGTGGTTAGCCCAACAGGCCAGCTTTCGCGCCCTTGCCAGCAATGTTTCCCTGGAATGGTCAGCGGGCTTGGGTGTGTTGCTGATCATCATTGGCGTTATCTTGGGGCTGGTGAGTACCCGATTGGCACTGCAAACCACAGCCCCTGTGCCACAATAATTGGGGCAATGACGATTGATCGGGAACGTATGACGCAATCTACGGCTGACGAAAAGGCAATTGTTCAAAACTACTTCAACACCACTGGGTTCGATCGCTGGCGACGTATCTATGGCACGGACCAGGTCAGCAAGGTGCAGGCGGATATCCGCAAGGGGCACCAACAAACCATTGATACCGTCCTGGCATGGCTCAAAGCTGATGCCTCCCTCAAAGGTAAACTCATTTGTGATGCTGGCTGCGGTGTCGGCAGTCTAAGTATTCCCCTTGCCCAGCTAGGGGCACGGGTCTATGCCAGCGACATTTCCGAAAAGATGGTGGCCGAAGCCCGCGATCGCGCCGCTGCTCAGTTGAATGGCCACCATGAACTCATCCTCAGTGTCAGTGATCTTGAAGCCCTGCGGGGACAATACCATATTGTCATCTGCCTCGATGTCCTCATCCACTATCCCGACAACCAAATGGCAGGGATGCTAGCCCACTTGAGTTCTTTGGCCATGGAGCGGCTGATCCTCAGCTTTGCCCCCAAAACCCCAAAATATACGCTGCTGAAGAAGATCGGTGAATTCTTCCCTGGCGCCAGCAAGGCCACCCGTGCCTATCTCCACAGTGAGGAATTTATTGTGGAGATTTTGGGGAACTTGGGTTGGCGGATTGAGCGCAATGCCATGACCAAAACTCGCTTTTACTTTTCGCGACTCCTAGAAGCAGTGCCAGCTAAATGAGGAACCTCAACCTGAGTTTGGCAGAACTGCAAGCCTTAGGGCGTCAGTGGGGGACATGGCTGCCGCCGGGGACAGTGCTCCTGTTGGCGGGAGAGCTTGGGGCAGGAAAAACCACGTTTGTGCAAGCCTTGGGGGAGGGATTGAACATTGAGGATGTCATTCAAAGCCCCACCTTCACGCTGATTCAGGAATACCCCGAAGGGCGTGTACCCCTCTATCACTTTGATCTCTATCGCCTGACGCCTGCTGAAGTGGCAGCCTTGGCACCGGAACGCTATTGGCTCGGCGAAGAAATGGATCCGGGGATTGTTGCCATTGAGTGGCCCGATCGCTTGCCAACCTTGCCGCCAGCTTATCTTAGGCTCCAGCTTCAACGGCAGCAGGATCGCACCCATCTAACGCTAGAGGCTGTAGGGGCAGCGACATCGCTGTTGCCCAGGTGCTTAAATCTTTGAGGGCGCGATCGCGATAGGCGGCATAGCGCAATGCCTTTTGACGCACTGGTTGTTCTAGGGGGGGCAAAATGCCAAAGTTGGGGGGCATGGGCTGGAAGGTTTTGCTCTCAGCCGTACTGATGTAGTGAAAGAGGGCACCAGCCATTGTTGTTGGGGGCAATACCAAGGGTGCAAGTCCCCGTGCCAAGCGAGCCGCGTTCGTTCCCGCTAACCAGCCCCCTGCTGCTGCCGCCGTATAACCTTCGGTACCGGTAATTTGACCCGCTGCCAAGAGGGTGGGGCGATCGCGAAACTGAAGACTGGCCTTCAACAACTTCGGTGCATTTAAGAAGGTATTGCGGTGCATCACCCCCATGCGCACAAACTCCGCCTGCTCTAAGCCGGGGATCATACGAAAGACCCGCTGCTGCTCCCCCCAGCGCAGATTGGTTTGAAAACCCACCAAGTTCCATAGTTGGCCATGGCGATCCTCCTGGCGCAGTTGTGCCACCGCATAGGGACGCTCCCCCGTACGTGGATCCCGCAAGCCCACAGGTTTCAAAGGGCCAAACCGCAGCGTATCCACCCCTCGCCGCGCCAATTCCTCTACGGGTAGGCAAGCCTCAAAAAATTGGGCATTCTCGCGCTCAAAGTCCTTTAGGGGCGCCTGTTTGGCTTCACAGAGCGCCTGCCAAAACCGCTGGTATTCTTCAGCACTGAAGGGACAGTTGAGATAAGCCGCTTCGCCGCGGTCATAGCGGGAAGCCAAAAAGGCCACCTCGCGGTTAATGGACTCTCCGACCACAATTGGGCTGGCGGCATCAAAAAAACTCAGGTAGTCCAGTCCGGTAAAGCATTGCAGATCGGCACTCAGGGCTTCACTGGTCAGGGGGCCGGTGGCTAAGACCACAATCCCGCTTTCTGGAAGGTGGGGCAGTTCTTCGCGCCGCACTGTCACAAGGGGATGATTTTCAAGGGTTTCAGTCAACTCACGACTAAAGTGGGCGCGATCCACCGCTAGGGCGCCTCCGGCAGGCACTTGATGGCGATCGGCAGTGGCAATAATCAACGACCCCAGGGCACGCAGTTCATGGTGTAATAGCCCCGTGGCGCGATCGCTCGCCTTAGCACCAAAGGAATTACTGCACACCAACTCTGCCAACTCCGCCGTATGGTGGGCTGGACTAGCCACTTGCGGCCGCATTTCATAGAGGACCACCGGCAGACCGGCACGGGCAATTTGCCAAGCCGCTTCTGTACCGGCTAAACCACCACCAATGACCGTAATCGGCTCCATTGCTATCCTTCTGGGGGAGACTCCACTGCAACATCCGAGGTTGGTAACGCCTCTGTGGCCCCTGGCTTAAAGACCAAACGCAACAGAGGTGGCGCAACGAACGTGGTCACAATCACCATCACGATAATGCCGGCATCTAAAGCCTTCGAGAGGACACCACTGACAGACCCGACAGCGGCAAAAATCAATCCCACTTCGCCGCGTGGCACCATGCCAATGCCGATCGCCCATCGGTTAATTCCCGGCTGACCAAAGACCGTTGCTCCTGTTACCACCTTACCAACAATGGCCACCAGCACGAGGAAAGAGGCAATGATCAGACCCGCACGATTGGCCGGTTCTAGGGGATTCAAAACACTGATATCGGTGCGGGCGCCAACACAGACAAAGAACACCGGCACCAACATATCGGCAATGGGCAAAATCTGCTCCTCTAGCTCCCGCCGTTTTTCCGTTTCCCCAAGGACTAAGCCAGCGGTAAACGCACCAAGAATCGCTTCCAGTTGCAGAATCACAGCGATATAACCCAGAACAAAGGCAAAGATCAAGGAGGGAACCAGCAAGTTACCGCGTGTGCTCAGGCGATCGACCATCCCCAAAAAGAAAGGACTCAGCAGCCGCCCCACCACCACAGAACCCACCAAAAACACGACGGAGCTAATCATCAGATAGATTACATTGCTGATCTCGACTGTGCCGGTTTTGGCTAGACTCGCCACCACTGCCAGCACAATAATGCCAAGAATGTCATCCAGAACCGCTGCCCCAATGATAATTTGACCTTCCGGGGAAGTTAGCCGTTGAATCTCCGCAAGGACTTTGGCCGTGATTCCGATACTGGTTGCCGTGAGAGCCGCCCCGGCAAAAATGGCGGGTACCAAGTCCACATGAAACAGCGTCACAAGGCCAAGGGTGCCGGCAACAAAGGGAGCGATCACCCCTACGACGGCAACGACAGCCGCTTGCGGACCCACCTTGAGCAGGCCCTCTAAATCCGACTCCAAGCCAATCTCAAAGAGCAGGATCATGACGCCAATTTCCGAGAGGACGGAAATGACTTCGCTGGCGGTATTGGCAACTACTGCAGCGACAGCGCCATCCATGCCTGCCGTCTGTTGGATAAAGGTCGTCAGAAGCGAGGGTTCCGTTGTTCCCCCTTCAGAAAACACCAACAGGTGCAAGACGGAAATACCAACGACCACACCCCCTACCAATTCCCCCAGTACGGGTGGAAAGTTAATGCGGGCACAAATTTCACCGCCGACTTTGCTGGCAAAGTAGATCACCACTAGACTCAGCAGAACAGCTGCCAAGATCAATGGACCCGCTTCCGCTAGGTTCACTGATTCTGCTGCCACATCGGCAAGCAAAGGTTGCAAAAGTGACATTATCAAGGGCATAGCAGCAAGTGTTAAAAACTCTTTACTCAGTTAAGCACGCCTTCCCCTTCTGCTCAACCCTAAACTTACACTGAACTGAACTTGGCTCTTTATTGTCTAATTACAATGGGATTTCAACATGGTTACCATAGTTTTTTATACCGGCGATCGCCCCCGCCTTTAGGAATGTGTATTCATGATCCCCATCAGCGACAGCCCATTCACATGGCACTTCAGATCAAGCAACGGCTCTTGAATCTCTGATAACAGTGGAGCAAAATCTAACCAACATTTCTCAAATGGCTGCACCCCTAGTCAGTGACCTTTTATTTTTTATTTTTGGCTCCAAGGACAGCTGGCGAATGGTCAGCCTTTTGCTCGACAGTTGCGGATTGCGATGTTCAAATTGCTGTCGTGAATAGGGGGAGCGGTATTCCAGAAGCCACACTTCCCCATGGCTGCGGGTGCTTTGATCGCCTTTACCAAGGTCAGGAACCACTGCAGGGAATTGGTTTCGGGCTAGGGAGCGTCAAGCAAATTGTCGATGCCCATCGAGGACAACGCGAAATTCGCAGTTGTCTGGGTCAAGGAACAAGTGTGGTTATTTGCTTGCCTTTTGTCAATTTGTCTCCTGCCTCCTTAGCCAAAACGTTTAGGAAAAATGTTTGTGAAAGTTGATCGAGGTTTGCGCTTCCTCTTTTCATCAGTATCACGGGGGCATTCTTTCACCAATGGCCGGCAGCTTTGGCCAGTCGGTAACGCTGATTGCCATTTGACTAACTTTCAGGGGATAACAATTCGCGGCAAGTTCGCAGCGTCGTTAGCAATAACTTTATCCTCGATGAGGATACTGGCCAAGCGATTGTGGATGCGGGGCTACTTTGGTTTCATCAATTCAGCCGAGTGAAACCTTACAGTTGTGGGCAAATAGGGTAAGCGCGATTTTGACGCCTTTAGTATGACTTGCGCCAATGGTGGGGTGATGAACATTCGTCCCCCCAGTGGCCCTCTCCCTTGGGCGGGTGGGTGGCGGCGCTGGTAGCAACCACGGGCAGGCAAGAATCAGCCAGCCTACTCCATCCGCAAATGGGAAATTTTGCGAGGCACCTAAAATCTGGATTGATAGAGGGGGCAATTGCCCCTTGTATCTTTTATGTTCAGCGATCGCTCGCCAAAAGCCCTATAGAAACTAGATCAGTTGCATTATTGATTCTTGGGCTCAGGCATCAGTTTTGCTAAACTTTCCTTGAAAAGATTCTTGGTATAGTAGAAGCGTTTACCAACTACTGTCCACTCATCATTGGGTTAGCCATGCTATTGAAGTCCACAACACGCCACGTTCACATCTATGCCGGCCATGTGGTAGATGGTGAAGTTCATCCTGATACCGAAACGCTGACGCTGAATGTGGATCCCGATAACGAATTGGAGTGGAACGAAGCCGCCCTTGCAAAAGTAGAAGCCAAGTTTCGGGAATTGGTGGCCAATGCCGCAGGGGAAGACTTGACGGAATACAATTTGCGGCGGATTGGCTCAGACTTGGAGCACTTTATTCGCTCCTTACTTATGCAAGGGGAAATTGGCTACAACCTCAATAGTCGTGTGCGCAACTACAGTCTAGGGATTCCCCGGGTAAATCACTCCTAGATTCACAAACTCTCAATTACAAGATCCTTCAATAGGTGCTTTGACCGCGGAGCTTCCCGCTACCGTTCTTAGCATTGGCATGTTATGAAGGGAGAGCCATCCTCTCCTTTACCTAGTCTTTCGTGTTTGATCTGTGTGCTCTCTTTGGGGAAAAAGTGGTGTTAAGCCCTCAATTGGCCCAAAAAAAGAGGCCATTACTGACCTCAAAATGACACTTTGACCGCTGAAAATTGGGAGAGAGTTAAGGTCTAGAGGAGACCCCAGAAGTGAAGCACACCTTGTTTGGTGATCAGTTCTGTGAGCAGCGCCGCCACAAAGCCAATCATGGCCAGGCGACCGTTCCAAATTTCAGCTTGGGGGGTAAATCCAAACACCCATGCATTCCGGTCTTCAGCTTTAATGGTTTTGGTATCTTCCATGGTTTTGACTCCTGATCGAACCCTGTACCCTCACTGTAACAATTCTTTACCAATTCCGCAACAAGTCTTAATATATTTTTCTCTATTGCTGCCCTAGAGAGCGATCGCGGTATCCCTAATCAATGACTGTAGCCATCTTCACGTTCTCTAGCTTGGCCAGGATTTGGGGCTTGTAGTTTTCAAATTCTGCCTTAAGGAGATTACGGCTCACAACCGCTGGGGCCGAACTGGGTAAGTTTTTACTGGTTTGCAGCCAGTCCCGTAGGAGTTGCCGCTGAAAGGTCGCGATCGTAAACGTGCGGACATTGATGCAGTGTTGTGGATCCTCAAGGGAGAAAAAGAGCAGCGGGTAATAACCTGTTTCCGAGAGTAAAAGGCAGAGCTCCTGATTGCGTGGCAGTTTCATATCCAAATAACAGGGCAACCAGCGGGGACCTTGCTGGGGATCATAGATGGCGGTAATCCAGAGGATCATCGGGTGGGGACTGGTGGTGAAGAGAAACTGGTTGTAGCGAAGATTCAGCATGCGCCGATCAATCTCTGACCGAGGCAACATCACCCACAGCGACGCCGCTGATTCCCGTTGGGCATACAAGGGCATGGGAAAGACAATTTCCGCTACGGGTTTATCCGCAGGCCAAACACTTTGCCAGCAGACTTCCTCAACCGTTGCCAGGGCAACAGGCGGTTGAGATTGGCGTTCTAAGGGTTGAGATACTTTTGCGCCCACCTCTACCCCCGGCTGAGTGACTCGAGTACTGCCAAACTGGTCCTCAAGGGCCGTGAGAACTTTGATAATTTCCGCAACATTTTGGGGGCGATCGCTGGGGGATTTGGCCATACAGGCCATGATCAGTTCCTCAAGGGCAGGGGGAAGATGCAGCCCCGGACTGGCCACATTGAAGGGAATGGGCTTTTGGAAGTGGTGCGCCTTAAACCAACTACCGATGGAGTGGCTTTCCGCTTGAATGGGCATCTTGCCTGTGAGTAACTCATACATGGTGATGCCAAGACTGTAGATGTCCGAGCGGTGATCCAATTCCCGCCCTTCAATCTGTTCTGGCGAACAATAGGCCAAAGTGCCCATAAACGACGAGGTTTGACCCTTTTCAGGGACATCCCCCAAAAATTTGGCAATCCCAAAATCTAATAGCTTGGCAAGTTCCCCCATCGTGCCATCCTGAATCACAAGGACATTACTGGGTTTGATGTCCCGGTGAATAATCGGGCATTTTTGGCCTTCGATGATAATTCCTTCATGGGCTACCTGAAGACCAAGGCACATGTGCCGTGCAATGCGCAGAAATCGGCTTAAGGGCAGGGGTTCTTCTAGGAGCAAATCACTGAGGTTTTCTCCCTCTAAAAATTCCATGACGTAGAAGGGAATTTCCTCGTTATTCATGCCGTAGTCGAGCACCCGCACCACGTGCATACTTTTCTGGCCAAGGAGCGCACCCGCCCGCGCCTCTTGGGCAAAGCGGGTTTTCATGCGATCGTTGAGCAGGGTTTGCGACAGGAATTTAACGGCAACGGGAACACCCCCAAGGAGAATATCTTCTGCGCGATAGACCCGCCCCATTGAGCCTTTGCCAATTAACTCCGTGAGCTGATACCGGTTCATGAGCACTTGGCCAATCTTGGTGTCGCGGTGGGGTTCTGACATATGTTGCCTCGGAGGGAAATTGGCTGGCGAGATTCCAAGCAGGCAAGGCTGACGTTGCTTGGTTGTTACTCCTAAGTTAGTCGGGTAGCAGGGGGGCATTACTGCCCCCTAGCCCCCTAAGAACCGGACGTGCAAGTTTCCTCGCATCCGGCTCAGGCCCCCCAAAACCCCTCATTTAAGAGGAACCGGTTGTGTGTACAACCTTTACGATACTCATCTACAGCCTGCCTACCCTTGGTGGGAGGGTTGGTGACCGCACCAGTGACTCAAGGTCACCGCCATTGTCGGGTAGCAGGGGGGCATCGCTGCCCCCTAGCCCCCTAGGAACCGGACGTGCAAGTTTCCCCGCATCCGGCTCGAGCCCCCCAGGACCCCTCATTTAAGAGGAACCGGTTGTGCATGCAACCTTTACGATACTCATCTACAGCCTCTCTACCTTTTGAGCAGGTTGGTGACCGCACCAGTGACTCAAGATCACCGCCATTTGCATTGTCACCATTAGGAAGGTTCTATAGACTTTCTCGTAAGGGGGGACCGGCGGGAAGTCTGCCCTCTTTCGAGTGGGATGATGTTGAATGTCCTGCCAGCATTCTCAATCCCTATCTAGCCCATTACAGGCTAGCATTCGCTTTTTCCCACCTCCTCTACCCGCACCCCCATCAGCATTCCTTACGGTTTGCCTGCCTTGAATGTTCAAGGCGAAGATACGGGCTTACCGCGTTCCAACCAGATGACACGAGGGGTTAGGTGGTGACTATACCCCGGCGGAGTTGCTGTCCCCGTTCACTGAAAAGCAAGCAGTGAATCCAATCCGCTTTGCCATTTTGGCTCAGGCCTATCAGCATCTTTGGCCTGCTTGGAGTAACGAGGCTTCTAGCGTCACTTCACTTGCGTTCACCATACCCTCAAGCCTAGCTCCCTATCACCTGACGCTGGTGAAGTTGCTTCCTCCTCACGGATTCGGCTCCAACCTTCCGGTTCGGGCTTCATTGTCGGGAGGGCTTCATACCTGACCGTTACCAGTCACGCATGCCTCCTTAGGCTACGGTTGGGGGAACAACCGGTCCCGTTCTAGCTTGTTGGGCTAGTGGGACAATCATCTGGCTAGCTTTCGCGTCGCACTGCTTTGTCACCATTAGGGAGGTTCTATAGATTTTCTCGTAATGGGGAACCGACGGGAAGTCTGCCCTCTTTCGAGTGGGATGATGTTGAATGTCCTGCCAGCATTCTCAATCCCTATCTAACCCATTACAGGCTAGCATTCGCTTTTTCCCGTCTCCTCTACCCGCACTTCCATGGGTGTTCCTCGCAGTCCACTTGCCTTGTGCTTGGCCTATCAAGGCGGAAGTACGGGCTTACCGCGTTCCAACCAGATGACGCGAGGGGTTAGGTGGTGACTTTACCCCGGTGGAGCTAATGTCCCCGTACACCTAATTAGGAGAGGTGTAGCCGTCCACTTGCCATTTTGGCCCAGGCCTGTCAGCGTCTTTGGCCTGCTGAGAGTAACGAGGCTTCTGGCGTCACTTCACTTACGTTCACCATACCCTCAAGCCTAGCTCCCTATCACCTGACGCTGGTGAAGTTGCTTCCTCCTCACGGATTCGGCTTCAACCTTGCGGTTCGGGCTACGTTGTCGGGAGGGCTTCATACCTGACCGTTACCAGTCACGCATGCCTCCCTAGGCTACGGTTGGGGGCACAACCGGTCCCGTTCTAGCTTGTTGGGCTAGTGGGACAATCATCTGGCTAGCTTTCGCGTCGCACCCTAATTATCTCTATTATCTCTGGAATCTTTGGGTTCTGTTTGCTCCCTTTAATCCATGGGGGCGATCGCGCCCCTTCTCTGCAGAAACTTTTGTTGCAGGAAATTGCCCCTACCAATCGTCAGCCTTTAGCAGTACGCATTTGGACCTCATCCATTGGCCATTGTTACTCATGGAAACCACTCACCATCCGCTGTTATCCTGCGCTCAACTCCCGATTCTAGTTTGTTCATCCTTTAGATAGTTCGCTGGCTTTGCCCGACCAGGGAGGAAACGCCCATCATTTTTACTTTTTTGGAATTAAAATATTGCGAAAATTTCCTTTCTGAGGCGATCGCAAACCTCCGTATAATCATGGATTGATAAGGTAGTTGCATGGCTGCCTTCACTGGACTCTTACGCAGGGGTATCTCCCACACTCTGATTGCTTTGAGATGCTTTGACTTCTGAGGTTAACCATGAAATATCGCATTTTAATGGCGACTCTGCTGGCGGTATGTCTAGGGATTTTTTCCTTGAGCGCCCCCGCCTTTGCCGCAAAACAGACTTTAACCTATGACGATATTGTCGGTACAGGTCTGGCCAACAAGTGCCCCACCCTGGATGATACGGCCCGTGGTGCCTATCCCATTGATAGTTCCCAAACCTATCGCATTGCTCGACTGTGCTTGCAGCCGACGACATTTTTGGTCAAGGAAGAGCCTAAGAACAAACGCCAAGAGGCCGAATTTGTGCCCACCAAACTGGTGACCCGCGAAACCACGAGCTTGGATCAAATTCAAGGGGAACTCAAGGTCAACAGCGATGGCAGTCTGACGTTTGTGGAAGAGGATGGGATTGATTTCCAACCAGTGACAGTGCAAATGGCGGGTGGTGAGCGCATCCCACTGCTGTTTACAGTGAAAAACTTGGTGGCGAGTACTCAGCCCAACGTTACCAGCATCACTACTTCAACGGATTTCAAGGGGGAATTCAACGTTCCTTCCTACCGCACCGCCAACTTCCTCGATCCCAAAGGACGGGGCTTGGCCTCCGGTTATGACTCGGCGATCGCCCTTCCCCAAGCTAAAGAAGAAGAACTGGCTCGCGCCAATGTCAAACGCTTCTCCCTCACGAAGGGTCAAATTTCTCTGAATGTGGCGAAAGTGGATGGCCGCACCGGTGAAATTGCTGGCACCTTTGAAAGTGAGCAACTCTCCGATGATGATATGGGTGCCCACGAACCTCACGAAGTAAAAATTCAAGGGGTCTTTTACGCCAGCATCGAACCTGCCTAGGATCACCAGCCTATGGCGACTCTTTTAGAACTCAGGGAACTGCGGGTCGCCTACCCTAGAATGGAGACATCATCTGCTGCAACATTCGTAGTGGATGGTGTTTCTTTTTGTGTGGCTGCAGGGGAGCGGTTTGGCTTGGTGGGGGCGTCGGGTTGTGGCAAGTCCACCATTGGCAAGGCCATTTTGCGGTTATTGCCGCCAGGGTCGCAGATCTTTGGCCAGATCGCACTTCAGGGGCAATCCCTTTTGGGGCTGAGTGCTTCCCAATTGCAGCGACTGCGGGGCGAGCAAATTGGCTTGGTCTTTCAGGATCCGATGACGCGCCTCAATCCGCTGATGAGCATCTATGACCACTGCGATGAGCTATTGCGGAGTCATTGGTTTTCTTGGAGTCGTCCCCAACGGCGGCAGCGCATCATTGAGGTGCTGGAGCGGGTGAAAATTCCTGCCAATCGCCTCCATCAATACCCCCATGAGTTGAGTGGGGGGATGCGTCAACGGGTGGCGATCGCCCTTGCCTTGTTATTGAACCCACCCCTGATCATTGCCGATGAACCGACAACGGCGCTGGATGTGACCGTCGCCGCAGAAATTCTGGAGGAACTCACGCGCCTGTGCCAACAGGAGCAGCGGGGACTGTTACTCATTTCCCATGATCTGGCATTGATGGCCAAGTATTGCGATCGCCTGGCGGTCATGCACCAAGGCAAAATTATGGAACTGGGAGCGGCTCACCAAGTGCTGCAACGGCCACAGCACCCTTATACCCAATCCTTACTTGCGGCTACCCAACTCACCTCTCCACAGCCTCCACCCTTAGACACTGCTCCGGAACTGCTGCGGGTTGAGAATCTACAGCGGCACTACCGCTTGGGGGGATGGTTACAACCGCAAACCACGATTCGGGCGGTGGATGGCGTTGACCTCACGCTGCGGCGGGGCGAAACCCTTGGCCTTGTGGGTGAGTCTGGCTGTGGCAAAAGTACACTTTCGCGCTTAATTCTGCAACTGATTCCCGCCAATGCCGGTGACGTGGTCTTTTTGGGGCGCAGTTTAACTCAATTGTCAGCGGCCCAACTGCGCCGAACCCGCCGCGATCTGCAAATGATTTTCCAAGACCCCCATGCCTGCCTAAACCCCAAAATGACCGTGGCGCAAAATTTGCTGGAGCCACTGCTCATTCATCGGCTGATGGCGAAACGGGCGGCCCAGGAACGGGTGCGTGAGATGTTGATGCAGGTGGAATTGACCCCGGCTGAAGCCTACCTGCATCGCTATCCTCATGCCCTGTCGGGGGGACAACGCCAGCGGGTGGCGATCGCCCGTGCCCTAATTACCCACCCCCAACTGGTGATCTGTGATGAACCGGTGAGTATGCTCGATGCCCATATTCAAGCCCAGGTGCTGGCGCTAATGCAGGAGTTAAAGGAACAGTTGCAACTGACCTATCTCTTTATCACCCACGATCTGGCGATCGCCCGTCGTTTTTGCGATCGCGTTGCGGTCATGTATCGTGGCAAAATTGTCGAACTCGCCCCCACGGCACAGCTCTTTGCTCATCCGCAGCATCCCTACACGCAAAAACTCCTAGCCGCTGCCTTGTCTTAACAGGTTTTTTCCCGTTTCTTAGATAGTGCCGTCACGAGTTTATGAGATACTGAGCGTGTGTCTGGACTGTATTATAGGACCGTGCCATGAGGACACCTGACTACCGTCGCCACGATATTTCCGACCGGGTTTGGGAGCGGTTGGAACCGCATCTACCTGGACGCCGAGGGAGCTGGGGGGGTGTGGCGAAAGACAACCGGCAGTTCATCAATGCGGTGTTCTGGATACTGCGCACCGGCGCCCCTTGGCGGGATTTACCCCCGGAGTACGGAGATTGGAAGAACGTGCATCGAAGGTTCTGCCGCTGGCGAGACAAAGGCGTGTGGGAAAAGGTCCTTGAGCAGTTGATCGACGAGCCCGATTACGAATGGTTGATCATCGATGCTACTCATGTCAAAGTCCACCCTCATGCCACAGGGGCCAAAGGCGGCAACCAAGACATGGGCCGTACAAAAGGGGGCTCAATACCAAGATACATCTGGCCGTGGATGCGCATGGTATGCCGCTGCGAATGGTTATCACAGCAGGTACCACTGCGGATTGTCGCCAAGCTGCAACCTTGATCGAAGGAATCGATGCAAAGTACCTGTTGGCGGACAAAGGCTACGACAGTGATGCCCTCATCGCCCAAGCCAAAGAGCATGGGATGCAGCCTGTCATCCCTTCGCGCAGACATCGCAGACAGCGACGTGAATGCGACAAGCAGTTGTATCGGCTTCGTCATCTGGTTGAGAATGCTTTTTTGCATCTCAAGCGTTGGCGAGGTATTGCCACGCGATACGCCAAAAATACGGCTTCTTTCCTTGCTGCTGTGCACATCCGTTGTATCGCCATTTGGGCATCAATCTCGTGACGACAGTATCTAGGCTCCACCTAACCTAATTTCCGCCACGTTTCCCTAACCTATGAACTGGTACCTAGAGTAAAGAGATTTTCGGCTACCCATGGGCGAGTATTTTGGTGATCTGCTATCCCGTGCCTTGAGCCGCCGCGCTGTTTTGAAAACAGCCCTCTTTTTGGCGCTGCGGGTTTGACCTGTGAACACGCTGGCCCTATGGTGACCAAGTCGTGGTGCCTCGGCCTGCGGTCATTGCCGTGTGGTGTCAAGATGGCCGTGAAGTGTCAGCCTAGGGTTTATTGATTCCTTCGGGACGCAAGGGGACCACGGGAACAGCACGGCGGCGGGTGCTTCTGGAGGTTCTGGAGCGAGCTTTTGTCGCACCAGGGAAGGCAATCACCTCTGCCTGCTGCCCTTCGCGGGCACAGCGAATCAACAGGCCAGCGATCGCCATACTGGCCATCATTGAGCTACCCCCATAGCTAAAGAAGGGAAAGGGTAATCCCGTTGTTGGCAACAGACCAATGGCTACACTGATATTAATCAGGGCTTGGAGGAGCATCATCACCGTTGCCCCCAAAGCAGTGAGCTGGATTAGGGCATCCCGCGCCCGATTCACCACTCGCATTCCCAGCCAACCGTAGGCCATCAACAGTGCCAACAGCAGTAGACAGCCCACTAACCCTGTTTCTTCCGCATAAACCGCAAAAATAAAGTCAGTGTGCTGAATCGGTAAGTAGGAGAGCTTTTGCTGGGAAAAGCCATACCCGGCACCCAAAACGCCCCCTGAGGCAACCGCCAATAGACTCTGGACTAGCTGATAGCCATCCCCCATCGCATCGGCCCAGGGGTTCAGAAAGGACATGACCCGCCGCCGTTGGTAATCATTCATGCTGATGCTGAGAACCGCTAAGCCCAAGCCACTCATGGCCGTTAACAGCAGGGGGGCCAAAGGTAAACCTGCACCGAGGGCAATGAGCCACAAGGTAATGCCACAGAGGGCGGTGGTACTGAGGTTCGGTTGAATTAAAATCCCCAGGAGCGTCAGGGCAAAGGCCGTTAACCAAAAACAGCGGGCCTTTAGGTGCAGCCGCCGCCAAGAGCTAAACACCCAAGCGGCTTGCAGGACTAAAAAAGGCTTCATCATCTCCGAGGGCTGGAGTTGAAAGGAGCCAATACTAATCCAGCGGGTGGCGCCCATGACCGTTGTCCCAACCCCCGGTAGTCGCGTTGCCCAGATGAGTAGCAAAAACAAAAAGAAGCCCGGAATCGCCATCTGGAGCGATCGCTGCAAAGGTAGCCGCAGAAACAGTTGAAACCCTGCCCAGCCAAGGGCAAGCCACAGCAGCTGGCGGCTAAAGTAGTACAGTCCATCCCCTGTTTCAGCCAGGCCCACAGGAAAACTAGCGGAAAAGAGAACGACCAAACCAAGGCCAATCCACACAAGGGTCAACCAGTGGAGCAATCGCGCCTCCAGGGTCCACTGCCGCCGGCCGCCAACTGCTTCGCTGCCCCGCAGGCGATCGCCAAAGGGGAGAAAACGCCACCAACTCACGCTGAGATGCCCCTCACTGCCACCTGCCACTATAGGTATCTCATATTCTAGAAAAGGGCTGTATCTAATCTGGCACAATAATGATGCATCTTTGAGAGCCACTGCCCGTGATTGTGCCTAAAATTTCTGAACGCTTTGAGCACTGTCGTGCTCGCCAGCGCTGTGCCCTCATTCCCTTTTTGACCGCCGGAGACCCAGATTTAGAAACGACAGTTGCTGCCCTCAAGATCCTAGATGACCACGGCGCAGATTTGATTGAACTGGGGATGCCCTATTCAGATCCCTTGGCCGATGGTCCAGTGATTCAGGCAGCTGCCACCCGCGCTCTGCAACGGGGAACCCGCCTTGAAGCCGTCTTAGAAATGACAACGGACTTGCACCAGCAACTGACGGCGCCGCTCATTCTTTTTAGCTACTACAATCCCATCTACCATCGGGGGGTCTCTTCATTTCTCAAAGCGGTTGCCCAAGCCGGGATCAAGGGGTTAGTGATTCCTGATTTGCCCCTTGAGGAAGCAGAACCGGTTCTCGCGGAGACGGCCAATTTGGGCTTGGAATTGACACTGCTGATTGCGCCCACCACCTCGCCCGAACGGATGCGGGCGATCGCCACCGCTTCTCAGGGATTTATTTACCTTGTCAGCACCACTGGCGTCACTGGCATGCGTCAAGAAATGGCCAGCCGCGTTCAGGAACTGTTGCACACCCTACGGCAGATCACCCCCAAGCCCATTGGTGTTGGGTTTGGCATTGCCAGTCCAGAGCATGCCCGCCAGGTGCGTGACTGGGGCGCTGATGCCGCCATTGTCGGCAGTGCCTTTGTTAAACGTCTGGCGGAACCGGATCAGGGGCTTGCCGCTGTTGCTGAGTTTTGTCAGTCACTCCGCACCGCCCTCGATACGCCCTAGGGCCGCACCGTCAAGGAAAAGTAAATGCCATCGGACTGCAAACTACGGGTTTGACCCGGCAGATCAATTAACGGTGCTGCATATTGCAACTGAAGATCTAGGTTGGGCGTCGGTTGCACCAACAGTCCCATGCCTAGGCCGGCAATGACATTATTGGGCACCGCACCCGCAGGGTTACGGCTATGATTCCAGACGACCCCCAGATCGAACAGCGGCCCAATAGAAATAATCGGGCGACGATTGGCAGTTCGCAGCACCGGGAAGCGGGCTTCTCCAGAAAACCGCAGGCCATTATCCCCAGAGAGCGCATTGGTTGAGTAACCGCGCACCGACAGCGGTCCACCAATCACAAATTGGTGAAAGGGGAGCAGGCTATTGGGAGTGAGTTGAACATCGGTGCGTAAAATCAAGAGGTTATCAGCCCAGAGGAGTTGCAGTCGCTGCCCCTGTCCCAGCCAGCTAAAGAAGTTGCCATCGGGTATTGGACTGGGGTTTTCTGTGGCGCCAAAAATCGGCAGACCAAAGTTAAACTGCGAGCGAAAGACCCATGCCCCTTGGGTGTCGCGGCGAGTATATTCTTGGGTGAATTCTAGCACACGGGAAGCACTGTAGCCGGAGGCATTAGCACCAGGGGAAATGGGGGCGGGCACCCCGAGGACAAAGGTCTGCGCCGACTGCATCAGGAAGCCAATGCCAAAGGCCAGTTCCTCGCGGATAGTGCGAATCACGGGTTGGCGAAAACTGGCTTGGTAAATAGAAGATTCACTGCGAATATTAAAGGCCGCAAGGGCGGGGGGGCGGGTAATTTCGCTGTCCGCTTGCAGGGTGCGAATGGTGAGTGTACCATTCATGGCATTGAGGGGGAGGCTGTAGCCAAACTCCACCGTGTTGGATGCGCCCCAATCAAATGTGCCGAGGTTATTACCGATGGCGTAGGAGCCGTAGACACTATCGCCGCGACCACTGAGGTTGTTGTATCCCAAAAAGGCCGTGGCCCGATTCGGGGCGATCGCTGGCGACGTATGGTTATCCAGACCAAAAGCAGCATTCAACCAGCGGGCAGGTACCACCCGTACCACCAAAACACTCTCCTGGGGTGTCGTGCCGGGTCGCAAACTCGCAGAAAGATTGGCAAAAAGGGGATCCGTTCGCAACAGACGCAACTGCTCTTCAAGGCGATTGCCGTTGAGGGGCACGCCTGCACCAAGGGCAATACGGCTGCGAATATACCGCTGGATAATCCCTTTATTCCCTTCAATACGAATGTCCTCTAGGCGGCCTTCAAGAACTTGAATCCTGATTACCCCATCCCGTACCACCTGCTCGTTCAAAACGGCGCGAGAGGTCAAATAGCCCCCCTCTAGATAGAGTTTTGTAATTGCATCGGTGGCTCTCTGTAGCTCCGCAAGGGTCACTTGCTGCCCTTCGAGGGGCTTGAGAATCGGATCAAATTCCGCTGGACCAAAGAGAGTACTGCCTTCAACAATAATTTTTTGTACAGGTATTAAAACATTTTCTGACTCAGGAGCTGGACTAGGGGGTGAGGGGGGCGGTTCAAGAACTGGCGGTGAGGTGGGTGGTAGAGGGCTTGGCTCCGGTAGGGCTGGCTGAATATCCTGTTGGGTGGGAGTGATCACCGGAATCGCTAAAGCAGGCAACACCGCCCCCGTACTGCCGAAAATAGATAGAGTCACAACGGGTGTAAGCAAGTTTGTTTTCACGTCCTTAACCCCAATGTTTAACACTGAGTTTTAAATAGAGCAGCAAAATAAATGCAAAAACGTGTATTTTTTTCCTAAGGGCCAAGCCCAAGCGGTCATTAGGGTGAGGAGTGATTAATTCTTGCCTCCAAATTTTAGCGGATGATTTGTCGCTGTTGCCCAGGGGGCGACCCCCTATCCACCTGTTTTAAGCGGGGGGCAGCGCCGTTTCAGCTCTGCCATCAGGGTTATCAACGAGGGCGGATTCATCAATGGCCAAATCAAACCAAAAGGTACTACCGACCCCCAATTCACTAATTAAATGAATTTGCGTGTTGTGCTTGTGGATAATATCTTGGACAATGGCCAACCCCAGCCCCGTCCCCTCTAGGGTATGCACGCGATTCTCGACGCGGAAAAAGCGTTCAAAAACACGGGGTTGATCCTCGGGGGCAATCCCCATACCCGTGTCGGCCACTTCAATGCGGACCCGTTCCTGCTCTGGATCACTGGAGGGATGCCAGACATAGGCACGAATCGTGACCCGTCCATTTTCGGGTGTAAACTTCAAGGCATTGCCCACCAAGTTAGTGAGGGCACCAATGAGCAGATCGTAATTGCCCCAAACCGGTGGCAGGGGGTTTTCCACCTCGGCAGTTAGGGTAATGGACTTATTGGCAGCATTGAGTTGGTAGGTGCGCATGATCTGATCAATCACCTGCGCCATCTGTACGGAGCCAAACTGATAGGGTCGACCCGATTCGAGGCGAGAAATATCGAGAAAATCATTGACAAGGCGAGTTAGGCGATCGGTCTCGTGGTTAGCGGTTTCTAGGAACTCCTGTTGCTCTTTTTCACTGAGGCTGCTGCCGTACTCTTGAATCGTTTCGATGATTGATTTGATATTGAATAGAGGTGTACGCAACTCATGGGAAACATTGCTAATCAATTGCGCTTTGGCTTCGTTGAGTTCCACTTCGCGGGTAATGTCCTGAATGGTAATTGCAATGCCTTTAGGTTTTTCCCGCTGCACATCCATAACCGTTGTCAGCAGAATCCGTACTGATCGCGAGCTAGGTTCTTGCAGCGTCACCCGAAATTCTCCCCCTTCTGACTCGCCGCGAGAGGCCTTGTAAAGGGGACAGGTGAGTTTTTCGCACACCGGGGCTGGAAAGCAGTCCAGGGCATTTTGGCCAATAACGTTCATCCCTTCCCAATTGAAAAGACGCTGCGCTGTGGGGTTGACAAGAATAATCCGCATGTCGGTATCTAAGAGAATGGCTCCATCCGCAATCGTCGAGACCAAGGTATCCAGTTTAGCTTTCTCGGCTTGGAGTTCTTCAATGTTTTGGGCCTCGTAGGAAGCGAGGCGCTCAGCCATGTCATTAAAGCTGGTGATCAACTCCCCCAGTTCACCGCCAAAGGGCAGGTTAATGCGTTGCTTAAAATTCCCCGCTGCAATGTTTTTCACCCCCTGCACTAATTCTTTAATGGGTTGGGTAATCGTGAGGGCATTGAAGACTCCCCCCAAGATCACCATGATCCAAAGGGAGACAAAAACAGCGATCGTTAGATCCCGCGTGAGATTGGCAGAAGCAATCAATGTTGGGTTCGGGTTAATTCCCAGGGCAACAACCCCTAAGTTTTCGCCATTGAAGGTTAGGGGAACAAAGACGTCGGCAACTAAACCATTGGGGGTTTGATGTTGGCGCACGAGGGGTTCTTGGCTAGCATGGTAGGTCTCTGGCAGTTGAATACGGCGGCGCAGGGTCAGGGCGCTTTCCACTTGGGGGGCAGAGTAGGGTAGGCCATAGTAAATTTCCCCGTCGGGATCCGCATAGAGGATGTAGCGAATACTGGCACTGCGCTCATAGAATTTACGGGAAAATTCAGCAACAGCGGCGGTATCCCCTTTGGCCACAAGGGGTGCTACATCAGCAGCGAGGAGTAACCCTAAATCGCGACCATAGCGGGTGTCATTGAGGTGGGCATTGGTTTGAATTGTGTTCACCGCCCAGAAGGTGAGGCCACTCATGATGATGGAGACCACGAGGGTTGCTGTGGCCATGAGGCGGGTTTGAATCTTGAATTCTGACCACCAACGGGCAATTCCCCGCAATTTATCACTCCAACTCCCTTGGGTTGTCTCCGTTTTCAAAACCACCATTGTGCCTAATGTACGAAAAATTTTCTCTGATTCTACGGGATTTGGGTTACATCTTTATTGTGGCATCTGAGAGGGGTTCCAAGCGGGCAAACGCTTCAATGCGGCGGCTATAGCGTTGCAGCATCTGCTGACTCCAAAGGGCATCAGGGCTATTCACGTAGAGGTGTACCAGTGGCTCACTGGCATCGGGCAGAATCAGTACCCAATGGTCAGTATTGGGTTCACCAATTTTGACGCCATCAATGAGACTTAAATGGTTGCGGGGATGGGTTTCCACTAAGTGGCGCATCAATGACCCTTTAGCCAGCCAAGGACAGCGAATCGGGCGGTGATAGTAGTGGACGCGGGGCAGTTCTTGGCGGATCACTGTGAGGGGCTTGCCAATCAGTGCCAGCAGTTCGATCAGTGTGGCGATCGTAAACATGGCATCAAATCCAGGATGCAGTTGCGGGAAGATGAAACCGGTTTCTGCGGACCCCCCTAGGACAACGCCGCTCTGGTGTTGGCAGGCTTCCATGAGATCAGTCGGGTTGGTACGACTGCGGATAATGTGTCCTCCCTGCTGGCGGGCGATCGCCTCCACAGCACTAGAGGTTGTGACCGGCACCACGACGGTGCCCCCCGGATGAGTCAAGAGGGTTAAGTAGGTCATTAAGGCCGTGAGTTCTTGATCACTGAAAACCTGACCGGCATTGTCCACCAAGGTCAACCGTTCGCCATTGGCGGAGACTTGCACCCCCAAACTCGCAGAAAGTGCGGTCACCACCTGTCCCAGTTCCCGCAGGAGTCGCTGTCGCTCGAGAATATTTAGAGGCGTTGGGTGGAGGGTGGCATTGAGAACAACGGCATCGCAGCCAAACTTACTGAGGATCTGGGGCAAGACGACCCCAGAAACGGCATAGGCATAGTCAATAACAATTTTGGCGGGGCTACCATAAAACAGTTGCGTATTCAGCCACTTTTCAAAGCCTTGGGCATAGGCGGCCACGCAGTTGTTGGGATGGGTCATGACACCGACATCCGTCAGTAGGGCACGGCGAATCTCTTCACGGAAGTAGGCAGTTTCAATTTGCCGCTCTTTGGCTCTACTGAGGTTGATGCCTTTGTGGTCAAAAAACTCAATCAAAAGCTGATCGGCGCGATCGGGATGGGCACGCACATGAATCCCCCCACTGACTGAAAGGGTTTGGGCGGCAAAGCGGGCAATGGGCAGGGCGATCGCCTCCAAATTGAGGACATGAATCCCCACCGACATCAAACCCGACATCAGGGCATGGGACACCATCCGCGATACATTTCGCTGATCTCGCGACACAAGCACACTGGTTCCGGGCTCAAGAATTGAGGCATAGGCTGCCGCCAGCCGCACAGCAAACTCCGGTGTAATGTCCACATTGGCCACACCGGCCACTCCCCGCTGCCCAAAGAGATAGCGCTGCCCTGTTGTGCCCCAGATCAGGCTTTGATTGACAATTGCACCGGCTTCAATGCGTTTTCCTGGCCAGATGCGCACTCCCTGACTCAGGCTGGCTTCCTCCCTCACCACACAGCGACTGCCAATAATCACCCCTTCCTGTAGTGTCACATGGCGATCGACATGGACATGGCGAGCTAAGATGCAATGCTCCAATTCACTGTCATCCCCAATAAAGCAGCCATTCCAAGCCACCACTGAACGCAACCGACTGCCATTGCCAATCATCACGTTATCCCCCAAGACTGTCCCCGGCCCAAGGGTGACCCCCGCACCCAAGCGGCAGTTATTGCCCAAGACGAGCGGTGCCTGTAGCTGAACCGTTGGCGGCAATGGGGTGTTGTGCCCTACCCAAATTTGCGGCTGAACTTCGTGCCCCTGAATTTCCAAGTGAACCCGACCATAGAGGGCATCCTGTTGCACCTGTTGATAGGTTTGGAGACTGCCGACATCGCACCAGTAAGCATCGGTGATATAGCCATACATCGGCACATCCGCCTGCAACAGCAATGGGAACAGATCCCGCGAAAAATCCCGCTCAATGCCGCTATTCAGGTAATCCATAACCGTGGGGTTGAGGATGTAGATGCCCGTATTGACTGTGTCCGTAAAGACTTCCGCTGCTGAAGGCTTCTCGAGAAACCGCCGCACGCGGCCATCGCTATCGGTAAAGACAATGCCAAACTCCTTCGGTTGGGGCACACGGGCAAGGATCAGGGTTACGGGAGCACCGTGCTGTTGGTGAAAACGCAGGGCATCGGTTAAATCGACATCGGTAATGCTATCGCCACTGACCACCAAAAACGGATCCGTTAGCAGATTGACAATGTTTTTTACCGAACCTGCCGTGCCAAGGGGCTGCTCTTCCTCAACGACATAGCTCAGGTGCACCCCAAATTCATTCCCATCCCCAAAATAGTCCCGCACCACATCGGGGAGATAATGCAATGTCATGACCACATCATCAAGGTTATGGCGGCGCAGGAGATTGAGAATATGCTCGGCAATGGGACGATTGACCACCGGCACCATGGGTTTGGGTAGATCGCAGGTTAGGGGGCGTAAGCGAGTGCCACTCCCACCGGCCATGACAACGACACGCACTACAGAACTCCTTGATAAAGGCTCGCCCTTGGATCCTCAGTGTAGGAGAGAATACAAAGCTAGGGGCCCTCATTAAGGAAACTGCAATGATTTTTGACACTCCTTTGTCTCTAACCCGCTACCAGCTAGCGCTACGTTGGCGATTGACAAAAAACCTACCCTTGGTGGCGGGCAGGTTCAAGTCATTGTTGAGCTGTTGATTTTGATCTAAGTCAGGTGATGCTTAGGCAGTGAAGGTAGCTTTGTACTCAGCGATCGCCTCCTTCAGCAGGGCTTCAGCTTTTTCATCCAGTTTTTGCGTCGTGCGGATAATCTCACCGTATTCTGGCTTATTGGTGCGCAGGTAATCGCGCAGACCAGCAACAAACTTGGCCACTGCCTCAACGGGGATGTCGTCAAGGTAGCCATTGGTACCCGCATAGATGGTTGCCACTTGGTATTCCACCGGAATGGGAGAATATTGAGGCTGCTTAAGGATTTCCCGCAGGCGCTGACCGCGGGCCAGTTGGTTTTGGGTGGCTTTATCCAGGTCGGAGGCAAACTGGGCAAAGGCCTGCAGTTCATCAAATTGCGCCAATTCCAGCTTCAGTTTCCCGGCCACCTGCTTCATGGCTTTGATTTGAGCAGCGGAACCGACCCGCGACACGGAAATCCCCGCGTTGATGGCAGGACGCAAGCCAGCGTTGAAGAGGTCAGAGGAGAGGAAAATTTGACCGTCGGTAATGGAAATGACGTTGGTGGGAATGTAGGCAGACACGTCACCGGCTTGGGTTTCAACCACCGGCAGCGCAGTCATGCTGCCACCACCGAGGGCATCGTTGAGTTTGGCTGCACGCTCTAGCAAGCGGGAGTGGAGATAGAAGACATCCCCAGGATAGGCTTCGCGGCCGGGGGGACGACGCAGGAGTAGCGACATTTGCCGATAGGCTTGAGCCTGTTTGGAGAGGTCGTCATAGACAACGAGGGTGTGCTTACCTTGGTACATGAAGTACTCAGCAACCGTGGCACCGGTGTAGGGGGCAAGATACTGCAAAGCCGCTGGATCACTGGCGTTGGCGGCAATGACAATGGTGTAGTCCAGGGCCCCCCGCTCCCGCAGCACGTTCACCACTTGGGCGACACTGGAGGCTTTTTGACCAATGGCCACATACACGCAAATCACGTCTTGGCCCTTTTGGTTCAAGATTGTGTCAATGGCAACAGCTGTTTTCCCTGTCTGGCGATCGCCAATGATCAGTTCCCGCTGACCGCGACCAATGGGAATCATGGCGTCAATGGCCGTAATTCCCGTTTGCAATGGCTCACACACAGATTTGCGCTGGACAATACCAGGTGCAGGGGATTCAATCAGGCGACTTTGCGTCGTGTGAATTTCCCCTTTGCCATCAATGGGGCGCATCAGCGCATCCACAACCCGACCAATGGCCGCTTCACCCACGGGAATCGAGGCAATTTTCCCAGTGGCACGCACAGTACTGCCTTCTTCAATACTGAGGCCATCACCCATCAGCACCACCCCCACATTATCCTCTTCGAGGTTGAGGGCAATCCCCACGGTGCCGTCTTCAAATTCCACCAACTCGGAGGCCATCACCTTATCGAGGCCATAGACACGGGCAATACCATCGCCCACCTGCAAGACAGTACCGACATTATCGACTTTGATCGACTGTTCGTACTGCTCGATTTGCTGGCGAATAATGCTACTGATTTCGTCGGGTCGGATACTTACCATAGAAGTCGCTCTCAAGGGTTGAACAGTTTACAAAGAGGGTGTTAGGTGGCTTGCGCCAAGGTGACACTGAGGCGGCGGAGTTGACCCCGCAGGCTGGCATCAAAGATTTGGGAGCCAACTTTAATGACCACGCCACCAATCAGTTCAGGATCACAGGCAGTCACAAGTTCCACATCGGCAGCACCGGTCATCGTTTTGACCTTTTCGACCACGGCACGGCGTTGATCGTCGTTGAGTTCAACGGCACTGGTCACTTCTGCCAAGGCCACATTGCGGAGTTTGCGCACAAGGGCACGGTAATGCTCACAAATGGAACTGAGAAAGTTAATTCGCCGCCGATCCACGAGCAACATGAGGAAGTTGAGGAAATAGCCGTGCACCTTATCCACTGTCAACTGCCGCAGCACATTCTTTTTGGCCTCAGGCTTGATCAGGGGATTCGCGAGAAACTGTTGCAATTCACCGGAACTGGCAACAAGTTCCACCATCAATTGCGTGTCCTGCTGAAACTGATCAATGAGGTTGTGGGTTTGTGCCAACGACAGCAGTGCCTCGGCATAGGGTTCAACAACTTCACCACGGACGGTGGTCTGCATCATTTGCCTCCTAGTAGGGCAATACTGCGATCAATAAGAGTGCGCTGAAGGTCTGGATTTTGACTCAAACGCGCTTTCAGTTGGTTTTCTGCCTCTGCCAGTGCCATAGCGGCAATTCGCTCACGAATTTCGGCGATCGCCCGCTCAGTGGCGGCACTAGTATCTTGGGAAGCCGTTTCCTGCAAGCGCTCAATTTCCCGCTTGGCTTGGGCAATGATTTCTTCCTTGACTGCCTTTGCACGGGTAAGAGCATCCTCGCGAATGCGTTGTGCCTCCTGTTTAGCCTGAGTCAGTTTTTGCTGCGCTTCGGCGAGACGGGCTGCCGCCACTTTCTGGCGTTCTTCTGCCTCAGCAATGGCTGTGGCAATTTGTTTCTGGCGATCGCCCAAGGTTTTGCCAAGTACGCCGCGGCCAAAATACACCAATACCCCAATAAGGATGGCAAGGTTGATCACATTAGTTTCGAGCAAATTGGTGTTAATGCCAAAATGCCCCACCTCTTCCGTTGCCAATAAAAATAGTGCGTCCATGACCGACACTCCTAGGCCATTAACTTCGCTAATAACTGCTCACTCAAGCTGGCAACTTGGCCCTCCAGCGCCTGCAGCGTCGCCTGCTTTTGCTGATCAATCTCTGCTTGAATCTTGAGTAACTCTGCTTGTACAGCCTGCTGTGCTTCGGCAATTTCGGCGGTGGCAATTTTCTGTGCCTCCACTCTGGCCTCTTCAATCAGGGCTTGGGCTTGGCGACGGGTACTGGCCAGTTCCTGCTCATATTGCTGAGCCAGTTCAGTGGCCTGCTGCAACCGCTCCTTGGCCTGCTGCAAGTTGGTTCGGATATACTCATCCCGATTGTCCAGCGCCTGACCCAAGGGCTTGTACAGCAGCGCATTCAAAATAACGGTCAAGATTAAGAATTGCACAGCCATCAGGGGTAGGGTGGCATCAAAATCAAACATCAGCCTCTCCAGAACGGGGGATCGGGGGAAAGCTCATCGAAGCCTCCCCCACTGGGGTTAATTAGGATGCAAAGGGGTTGGCAAACAGAAGCACCAGCGCAATGACCAGACCGTAGATGGTCAGGGACTCCATGAAGGCTAAACTCAGCAGCAAGGTACCGCGAATTTTACCTTCTGCTTCTGGTTGGCGTGCAATGCCTTCTAGAGCCTGACCCGAGGCATTCCCTTGGGCAAGCCCAGGACCCAGTGATGCCAAACCAATTGCCAAAGCAGCAGCCAAAACGGAAGCAGAAGCAATTAAGGGATTCATAGTTGATTTCCTCGAGACGTAGTAGGACAAAACAAAATTTCCAGAGATCACAATAGCAGGGGATGGACCCCTTTTAGGAGTTTTTAGGAATGGGCCGCTTCGTGATCACCCCCATGACCCTCCATCGCCTCCCCAATGTAGGTAGCTGCGAGGGTCGCAAACACAAGAGCCTGAATGGCACTGGTAAACAGACCCAAAACCATCACAGGCAAGGGTACAAACAACGGTACCAGCAACACCAAGACACTCACCACCAGTTCGTCCGCTAAGATGTTGCCAAAAAGACGGAAGCTTAGGGAAAGAGGTTTTGTGAAGTCTTCCAAAATGGCGATGGGAAGTAAGACGGGCGTTGGCTCAATGTACTTGGTGAAATACTTCAGCCCCCGCTTGCGGAGCCCGGCATAGAAATAGGCCAAGGAGACCAGCAACGCCAAGGCCACGGTGGTATTGATGTCATTGGTGGGTGCTGCTAGCTCCCCTTCTGGCAGTTCAATGAGTTTCCACGGTACCAGTGCCCCTGACCAGTTACAAACAAAAATGAACAGGAACAATGTCCCCACGAAGGGAACCCAAGCTCGGTACTCGTGCTCACCCATTTGGCTCTTGGTCAAGTCACGGATAAATTCCAGTGCGTATTCCATCAGGTTTTGGATACCACTGGGTACCCGCTGAATGTTCCGCGAGGCCACAAAGGCCACCGCGATGAGAAGAGCCATCACAAACCAAGTGGTAATGAAGACTTGGCCGTGAACTCTTAAATTGCCAATGTACCAGTAGAAGTGATGTCCCACCTCCAGCTTGGCAAGGGGAAGAGCTGTCCAAAGGTCTATCAAAGGCATCATGCCTCCGCGCTCGCTTGTTTAAGCACTACAGTGGGCCAGTGTTAAGGAGAGGGCAAAATCCCCCGCAACAAATGAACCAGAAGGGCAGCTTTGTAGGTTAAGAACCCCAAGAAGACTGGAATAATCTGTAGCTCTTGCCAGCGGACTGCCACAATAATCACAACCACGACGACAAGGAGCTGCGCTTTTCCCAGCTTTTTCTGGTCGCTTCCTAGGCGCTCCACGCTACGGGCTAAGAGCCGCAAATAGATTAGGCCGGCACTTGCCCCCAAAAGGTAATTCAACGCTGTGTTAAGGCCATAAATTAGCCACACCGCTCCAAAGGCGATCGCCATGAGGACGAGGGTTGTCGTAAATAGTTCACGACAGAGTTGGTAAAACTCCTCCATTGATCCACCCTTTTTTGAGGAGGGGGAAACGGTTGGAGCTACGGGGTCAGGAACGGTCACAGCAGAATATGGAGCATCCGAGGATGCCTTAAACTGGCCACTAAGCATCCTATCATGCAGTGGTTACATTTCACTGGGCGATTCTGCTGCGTGTGTCTTGTTTTCGACTTCACTGCGGATGTGCCCGGCAAGGAGTTGAAAAATTTCCTGTAGGCGTTGGGGATTGGTGAGGTAAAGGTACCCCAGTAGGGCTTCAAAGCCAGTGGCTTGACGGTAAATTTTTGCGGCGACTCGCTTGGGGCCATCGGCAGCGGCATTACGACCTTGGCGGAAAATGGAGCGTTCAGTTTCTGTGCAATATTCCCAAAGAAAGTCCATGTAACGGGCTTGGCTTTCGGCACGCACGTGAGCCACCACTTGGCGGTGGTAGGCGTTAATGCGTTGGGGGGGAGTCAGAAAAAGTAGGCGAATAAAGAGTTCATAAACCGCGTCGCCGAAGTAGGCCAAAGCCGCTGGGGGGAGCTGGTGGGCAGGAATTGTGGGTGGTTGCAGGGGTAACAGTTCACCAAAGTCAAGCATGATCGTTGAATACGGGCACCCCCCTTGGTTTTACCACGCCCAGCACAGGTTTATTGGGAGGGGGATTCGCCGCTGATTTTGGCGATCGCTGTCGCCAGATCCGGTTGAAGAGACAGGAAATTTTCTAGGCGAACCAGTTTAACGGTTTGGGTCACACGGGGATTGGTGACAATTTGTAGTTGCCCCTGACGCTCCTGGGCTTTTTTGGCCAGTTGGACTAGGATGCCAAGGCCAGAGCTGTCAATAAATTCAATTTTTGAAAGATCGAGGATGACGTTGGCAGGCCCATCGTCAAAACACTTACTAATCACCTTGCGAAAGGCCGACTCTGAAAATGCATCAATGAGACCCGTTAGGCGAAAAACTTGATAGTTATCGCGAATCTCACGGGTTCCCCTTAGGCTTTGGGTGAGGGCAAGTGGTTCAGAAATGAGAGCCTCCTTTGCCGATGACTGGACACGCAAAACGATAGAACACAAGTATAGGAAAAGCTGGCATTCTTGTCTATGGCTTGATGCGCAACTCAACAAAACTTTGAAGGAGCAGCGACAACAGGAAGTGGTTTGCCAGAATTGGCATAGTGATGACTTGCAGGAGTTGCCGCCATGGCCCTTTCCAAACTATTAGTTGCTTTTGTGGGCATCAAGGCGCTTGGCGCCCTGGGTTTGCCGCTCCTTGCCCAAGAAACGCCAGCGGCGACTTATCCCCCAGAGGCGATCGCAGTCTTTATGCAGGAGTGTCAGGCCAAATTTGCGGCGCAAGCCCCTGCCGGTTTTAGCGATCGCGGCGATCGCTACTGCACTTGCCTCATTAACCGCCTCCAAGAAAAAATGACCTATGAGCAATTTCAGCAAATGACCCCGGACAATGAACCTCCAGAGCTTAAGGCCGCAACCAACGCCTGCATCGGCGCTATCTTCTAAATTTTCTAGGATTTTTAAATCCTGTTTTTGGGATTGACTGACCATGAGCCTACGCCTGTTCTGGCATCGTCGCGATCTGCGTCTCAATGACAACCTGGGCTTGGCGGCTGCCTACACCCGTACCCCCAAAGTGGTTGGTCTTTTCTGTTTTGACCCTGCGATTCTCAGTGCCTCAGATATTGCCGCAGTGCGGGTCGCCTACCTGGTTGGTTGCCTACAGGCTCTACAGGAGGCCTATCGGCGACTTGGGGGGAGCTTTTTGATTTTTCGGGGTGACCCGCGTCAAATTCTGCCCCAAGTGGCCAAGGGTTTAGGGGCAGTGGCGGTGCACTGGCATGAGGATGTGGAACCCTATGGACGGGAGCGCGATCGCGCAGTGGCGGCTGCCCTCAAAGAAAAAGGTATTGCTGTGGAAACCGCTTGGGATCAACTCCTGCATCCCCCAGAGGCTATACAAACAAAACAGGGACAGCCCTACACCGTCTATTCCCCCTTTTGGCGCAACTGGTCAAGCCTAGCTAAACCAGAGCCTGTCTCCGCCCCCCGCCATCTCGAGCCTCTCACCGAAATAGAACAGGCAACGGCGGGCACCCTGGGGGCAATTTGTCTCCCCACCGCTAAGGACTTGGGATTTCATTGGTCGGGGGACCTGATCCTTGCTCCCGGTGAAGCCGCTGCCCAAGCACAACTGGAGACATTTATTGACCAGCACATTCAAGACTATGGGGAGCAGCGCAACTATCCGGCCCAGCCCGGAACTTCCCTCTTAAGCCCTGCCCTCAAGTTCGGTGTCATTGGTATTCGCCGTGTCTGGACAGCCACTCAAGCCGCTATGGCCGCCGCCCGCAGTGAAGAGGCCCAAAGGAGTATTCGCACGTGGCAGCAGGAATTGGCTTGGCGAGAGTTTTATCAGCACGCCCTCTACTGGTTTCCCCACTTGGCGGAGCGTCCCCATCGCGAAGGATTTGCCACCTTTCCTTGGCTGAATAACGAAGCCCACTTTGCGGCTTGGTGTGAAGGTCGCACAGGTTACCCAATTGTGGATGCTGCCATGCGACAGCTCAATGAAACAGGCTGGATGCACAACCGCTGCCGCATGATTGTGGCCAGTTTCCTCACCAAGGATTTGATCATCAATCCCCAGTGGGGTGAGCGCTACTTTATGCAGAAACTCATTGATGGGGACTTGGCAGCCAATAATGGGGGTTGGCAGTGGAGTGCCTCCAGTGGCATGGATCCAAAACCCCTGCGGATTTTTAACCCCGCCAGTCAGGCGCAAAAATTTGACCCGGAAGCAGAATATATTCGCCGTTGGCTCCCAGAAGTGCGATCGCTAGACACTATCGATTTGGTCACGGGCAATATTTCCCCCCTAGAGCGACATCGCTGTGGTTATCCTTTGCCGATTGTGGATCACAGGCAGCAACAGCAGCGATTTAAGCAGCTCTATCAAGAGCATTTTCGGTCACCCATCCCTCAAGAATAAACAGAAATCAAATTTACATTCCCCTGATCAGCGCAACAGCGTTATCCTGAAAAAGAAAGATTTTTGCGGTTGCATCG
Source organism: Thermosynechococcus vestitus BP-1 (assembly GCF_000011345.1). Taxonomy (NCBI): domain Bacteria; kingdom Bacillati; phylum Cyanobacteriota; class Cyanophyceae; order Acaryochloridales; family Thermosynechococcaceae; genus Thermosynechococcus; species Thermosynechococcus vestitus. The sequence continues at coordinate 423,605 of NC_004113.1, read as the reverse complement.
CGCCCATGAATATCCTTGGTAGTTTGCTCACTCCCTCCCCCACCCCTGTCCAAACCCGTCCCCGCCGTGGTATTGAAATTAAGTCCAAGCGAGAAATTGAGATTATGCGGCAGGCGTCGCGCATTGTGGCGACGGTGCTCAAGGAAATCTCCCAGATCATTGAGCCAGGGATGACAACGGCAGATCTGGATGCCTATGCCGAGAAACGTATTCGGGAAATGGGGGCAACCCCCAGCTTCAAGGGCTATCAGGGCTTTCCTGCATCCATTTGCGCCTGCATCAACAATGAAGTGGTTCACGGCATTCCTAGCCCTCGCAAGGTGATTCGCAATGGCGACATTGTAAAAATTGACACCGGTGCCTATTACAACGGCTTTCATGGCGACTCTTGCATTACGATTCCGGTGGGGGAAATCTCCGAGGAAGCCGCCAAGCTGGTGAAAGTGGCTGAGGAAGCCCTTTACCGGGGCATTGAGCAGGTTAAGGAAGGGAATTACCTGATGGATTTAGCCGGCGCCATTCAAGATTATGTGGAAGCCAATGGCTTTGTGGTGGTGGAGGACTTTACCGGCCATGGTGTGGGTCGTAATCTCCACGAGGAGCCCTCGGTATTTAACTTTCGCACCCATGACCTGAAGAATGTGCGGCTACGGGCGGGAATGACCTTGGCCATTGAACCCATTGTGAATGCGGGGTCAAAACAGGTGCGTATCTTGCGCGATCGCTGGACGGCCGTCACAGTGGATAATTCTCTCTCTGCCCAATTTGAGCACACCGTCTTGGTCACCAAAACTGGCTATGAAATCCTCACCGATCGCACGCTGGTCTAACCCCTATGACTAAAATCCCCCCCGAAGTCCTCGAGCGCCACTGCTTTTGTCGCAGCCGCAAGTTTACCTTCGAGGTCAATCAATACCGCCTGCCCCATGGGTCTGTCTCGATCTTGGGAACTGTGCGGCATCCCGGGGGAGCCCTTGCCGTCCCTGTCAACCCGGAGGGAAACCTGATCCTTGTCAAACAATATCGCTTTGCCACTGAGGAGTATCTACTGGAGTTTCCAGCAGGCACCGTTGAGGATCATGAAAACCCTTTTGCCACGATTGAGCGGGAAATTGAAGAGGAAACAGGTTACCGCGCCCACCATTGGCAAAAACTGGGGGAGTTTTACATTGCCCCCGGCTATTCCGATGAAGTGATCTATGCCTATTTGGCGACCCAACTGGAGAAACTAGAGGTACCCCCACCTCAGGATACTGATGAGCACATTGAAGTTGTCGAGTTTTCTCCATCTGACTTGGCCGCCGCGATTCATAGGGGTCAAGTAAAAGATGCCAAGACTGTCACTAGTTTCTATCTGGCTTTGCCCTATCTTCCGCTCGCTTGAGCACTGAGGTTTTTGTCAACGTCCGTCAGCATCCTGAACTGCCCATCGTCTTGATCCCTGAAGGTGAGATAATGCGGAAATAATCCAAAGGTTCTACGTGCTCATCCACAGCCGTTTGAACTGGGACATGAGTGAGTTTTTGATTGTTGAATTTTGATTGTTGAATTATGGAGCTAACCCATCGGCCTCGCCGTTTACGCCGCACGGCTCAAATTCGTCGCCTGGTGCGCGAGCATACCCTAACCACGGCGGATTTGATCTATCCGGTCTTTGTTATGGAGGGGGAAGATCAGGCGCAGGAAGTCCCCTCGATGCCCGACTGCTATCGCTATACCCTGGATCGCCTCATTTTAGAGCTGAAGGAGGTCGATGCCTTGGGAATTGGGGCGATCGCCCTATTTCCCCTTGTGCCTGAGCATCTCAAGGACAATGCTGGCACCGAAAGCTACAATCCCGAGGGGCTGGTCCAGCGATCGGTACGAGCAATTAAGGAAGTCTTGCCTGATTTGCTCATCTTTACGGATGTGGCCCTTGATCCCTACAGCAGCGAAGGCCACGATGGCATTGTCAAAGATGGCGAAATTCTCAATGACGAAACTGTGGAGGTGCTGGTCAAACAGGCAGTGAGTCAAGCGGCGGCGGGGGCTGATTTTGTTGCCCCGTCGGATATGATGGATGGCCGTGTCGGTGCCATTCGGGCAGGTCTCGATGCCGCAGGCTATACCCATGTGGGGATTCTTGCCTACTCTGCAAAATACGCTTCCGCCTACTATGGTCCTTTCCGTGATGCCTTAGATTCAGCCCCCAAGTTTGGCGATAAAAAGACCTACCAAATGGATCCGGCCAATGTCCGCGAAGCAGTGCGGGAAGTGAGCTTCGACATTGAGGAGGGGGCAGATATGGTTATGGTGAAACCTGCCCTTGCCTACATGGATGTCATTGCGCAGCTAAAGCAGGTGAGCAATGTTCCCGTGGCCGCCTACAATGTTTCTGGCGAATACGCAATGGTGAAAGCCGCCGCCCGCAATGGCTGGATCGATGAGAAAAAAGTGGTGCTAGAAACCCTACTGGGCTTTAAGCGCGCAGGTGCTGATGTCATTCTCACCTACCATGCCAAGCAGGTGGCGCAGTGGCTGCAAGAGGGATTGAACTAGGCACTTGCTTCTCGGAGTTGACGGGTGGTTTGAATCCAACTGGCAACCAGTTTGTCCACTCGCTCAGCCAGCTTGGGATCGCTCAATTGCCCCTCGGGTGTGAAGGCTTGCCAAGCCTGACCAATGGCCACCTGTTCCGGAATCACCCAAGCATGCACCCAGCGCAGAATCACCCGTAGATCGTTGAGGGCGTTGCTGTTGGTTTGGCCACCGAGGACACTCATCATGGCGACTACTTTGCCGCTGAGATGTTCAAAGCTCAGGAGATCCAAGGAGTTCTTTAGCACACCGCTCACACTGCCATGGTACTCCGGTGTCACCAGCAAAATGCCATCGGCTTCCTTGACCTTGGCTTGAAAGGTGGCCACATCGGGGTAGTCGGGGTAGCTCTCAGCACCCGTACAAAAGGGAAGCCTCATCTGCCGTAGATCAAGACGTTCAACGCTAACGCCTCGGGTGGCTGCTTTGGCAATGGCAACATCTAATGCCCTTTGGGAGTAGGAGCTATCCCGCAAACTTCCTGCCCAACCAATAAATTTGACCATAAACAAACTCGTAATGACTATGGCTTATTATACGAAATTTAGAAAATTTAGATTTGTGAAGACATCCTCCCTAAGAAGAAACTTCACTGAGGGAAATGGGGCCGCCCGTGGCCATTTGCGCAATGACTCGTTGTAACTGCGCTAGCGATCGCTCGGCTTCAGTGTAGCGATCCTTCCAGTGTTGAACAGCGGTTTCCTGCTCCCGGGCCTGCTGCGCTTGATGGAGAATTTGCTCTTGAAGTTCAGCAATTTGGGCTTCTAGATCTTGTAGGCGTTCCTGCTGTTGGCGAGTGCGGGCTTCCAGTTCTTGGTTGTAGTGCTGGGTGGTCATATATTGCAGGCGCTGCTGCTGATAGTCCCGTTCCAATTCCTGTAGCTTGGTTTGGGTTTTGAGTAGGGTTTTACTCAGTCCCTGAATAACACTGTTTTTGCTGGCCTCTGATCCTTGAGCCTGTTGCAGCGCCCGAATGACCCGTGCTTGGGTTTCAATCAAATGGTTGGCTTGGGTGAGGCGACGGTTCAGATCATCCACTTGGGCTTGGCGATCGCTCAACTCTGAGCGGGCTTGTTCAAGGCGAGTTTGCAGCAGCGCTTTTTCCTCTTGGACTTGGCGCAGTTGCGATTCCAGGAGTTGGCAGTCCTGTTCCCGTTGCCGCAGGAGACGATGGCTATCCACCAATTGAGCTTCAAGGGCATCTTGAGCCTTGAGTAGCCGCTCCACCTCCTGATGGAGGTGCTCAATTTCCGTTTGCGATTGCTGAAGAATGGTTTCCAAGGATTGGCGATGGTGGCTCATTTCCGCCAGTTCCTGGGCACAGGTGGCTTGGCGGCGCAATTGTTCTTGAAGGGCAACGATCGCCTGTTGTTGAATCTGAGCCGTTTCCTCGGTACGGGCCAGTAGATCCTCGAGAAACGCTTGATTGCGCAGTTGTTGCTTTAGTTCATCAATGTAGTGTTGACACTGGTCAATGGCTTGCTCTAAATGCTGGATGCGCTGTTGGCTATTTTCGCCCTCTGCATCAGTCACCAGTGAGCTTTCCGTCAGAGGCTCAGAGATAGTTGGATTCCATGGAAAACTAAGTTGCTTGGGAGGCTGTGTTTCCATTGCAGGGGATGGGAGAATGGTGCCAATCTTCCTTAGTCTAAGGGTACAGGGAATCGGGACTAAACCCGGGTCAAGACAAAGAGGCTGCCTTCATTGCCGCGGCTAATGCGCAAATCTTCATCGAGGTAGGTAATGTCAAGCCAGCCCTGTTGATCATTGCTGTTGAGGGACACATCTAGGGCCAGCAGCGGCTGACGGCTGTCGAGTTGGGGAATGAATTGGGAGGGGGAGTAGTAATTCAGCCACTGGCGCAGGCCAACAATGGAGCGTTCAAAGTACACCTGTACCCGCTGTTGGGTCAGGGGTTCGAACCGCGCCAACACACTGATAATCCCCTCCAGGAAGGGCAACCCATAGAGTTCAGCAATATTGTAGATGCGCTGCTGCTGCGGACGAATGCACTGATAAATTTGCCCCAGCTTCACGAGGGGAGAGCGATCTAAGGCAAGAAGCGCCTGACTGCTAGTGTAGATCAGTCGCCAATCCCCAGCTAGTTTTTCAGGGGCATTCAGGGGCTCCAAAGTGGGATTCATGCCTTCAAGGGACGCGGCAAGGGCAGCCACCTGTTTGCGATCGCGCGGTGTGGCTAAAATGCCTCGATTCAGGCCAGCGATCGCCATCAATAGCTCTGCTTTTGCCACAGTTTAGCCCTCCTGAATTCAAGGAATTTTTTCGCCCCGATGGGTTGCATCAAGACCCCCCTGATTTGAGAATGGGAAAAATCCCCCTCCCATTCAGGTTAGCGAAATGCGGATCGCACTATTTACCGAGACATTTCTGCCCAAAATTGATGGCATCGTTACCCGTTTATGTCAAACTGTCCGACATCTGCAACGGAATGGCCATCAGGTGCTCGTGGTGGCTCCCGACGGTGGGTTAGACCATTACGAAGGCGCGCGCATCTATGGTGTCTCCGGTTTTCCCCTCCCATTGTATCCTGAACTCAAATTAGCCCTGCCGCGACCCGCCATTGGCAAAGCCCTAGCGGCCTTTGAACCCGATCTGATCCATGTGGCCAACCCAGCTGTCTTGGGCTTGGCCGGTCTGTACTATGCGCAGAAATTCCAATTGCCCTTGGTAGCCTCTTACCACACCCACTTGCCCCAATATCTGAAGTACTATGGCTTGGGTTTTCTGGAGGAGCTTCTCTGGTTCCTCTTGCGCTGGGGTCATAACTGCGCCCAACTCAACCTCTGTACTTCAACGGCCATGGTGGCAGAGCTTAAAGCCCATGGGATCCGCCATCTGGATCTCTGGCAGCGGGGGGTGGATGTGGAATTGTTTCATCCGCAACGCCAAAGTCAAGAAATGCGCCATTTTCTCAGCCAAGGGCACCCAGAAGCCCCCTTGCTGCTCTACGTCGGTCGTCTCTCTGCTGAAAAGGAAATTGAGCAAATTAAGCCAATTCTGGAGCAGATTCCCCAGGCACGGCTGGCTCTAGTGGGCAATGGCCCCCATCGCGAGGCCCTGGAAAAACACTTTGCTGGGACACCCACCCATTTTGTCGGCTACCTGCGAGGTGAACGCTTAGCAGGGGCCTTTGCCTCTGCCGATGTCTTTATCTTTCCCTCGCGCACGGAAACCCTTGGCTTGGTTCTCTTAGAAGCAATGGCAGCGGGCTGTCCTGTGGTGGCTGCCAATAGTGGGGGAATTCCCGATATTGTCACTGATGGGGTGAATGGGTTTTTGTTTGATCCAGCAGACCCTACAGGAGCCATTACCGCTTGTCAGCGCCTCTTTGACTCTCCGGACGATCGCGAGACCCTACGCCAAAATGCTCGCCAAGAAGCGGAACGCTGGAGCTGGGCGGCAGCCACGCAGCAACTAGAGCAGTACTACCGGTCGGTTTTGCCAGTTCCCCAGCGGGATGTGGCTCTGAGTCATTGAGCGAATCCCTGAACCGCTTCCTCGAGTTGCGGTAGATTGAGGCGGGCTTGCTTCCCTTGGAGAACGACGTAAAAGCCCCCGAGGCCAAGGGGATCAATGAGTTGGTGGAGGGCTTGATGGCGGTTGAGGGCTTGCAGGAGATTGCCATTACTCTGTTGTTGTGCCACTAGGCGATCGCCTAGGCCCAAAGCCATGAGAAATAAACTCTGGCGGGTGACATAGAGGGTTGCAAGACCAAATTGCTCACCATAGCATGTCAAAGCCGTCACATCCACATGGGCCGTAATGTCCTGCTCGCCAACAAAGCAGTAAGGATTGTTGTGGCAGCGGTGTTGGTAGTAGCACTGCAACGTGCCCTCACAGCGGGCGGGATGATAGTATTGCTGGGCGGGATAACCATAGTCAATGGTAAGAACAAAGCCCCGCTTTAGGTGCTCACTTAGATCCTTGAGCCATGGGATCAGGTTCAAATTAACCTCAGTACGGTAGCCGTCGCTGTAGCCCTGCTGCTGCGGATCAATGCCAACGGTGGCAAAGTACTCGTGAATGCGATCGTCGCTGAGGGGACCCAAGACCTCCTGAAACGCTCCCTGGGCATTGAGGCTGACATAAATTTCCTGCCAATTATCCCCCTGCCATTGCAGCCGATGGACGGGAAAGGCATCTACCAGCTCATTGCTAAAGATGCAGCCAACAATGGGTTCACAGGCGGTGTCCAAGTCTCGCCAGCGCAGGCGATCGCCCCACGGTGCCAAGCGTTGCCGTTGCCGTTCCCGTAAACTGGGGGATGGCTCTTGAATTTGGTACTCAAGGGCGGCAAAGAAATCGGGATAGGTGGCTTGGCTATAGCCCAAGACCCCCTCAGCAAATTGGCCTTCACCGGCACCCATCTCTAGGAGAGTAAATCGCTGCGGTCGCTCCAAGGCATGCCACATCTGCACAAAAGCCTCAGTGAGCAGTTCCGCAAAATCCCTCGTGAGACTGCTGGAGGTGATAAAGTCGCCGCGCCGACCAATTTGCAGTTGGGGACGATTGTAATAGCCCCACTGGGGTGCATAGAGCGCCAAGGCCATAAACTCACAGAAGGAAATGGCGCCCGCTGCCCTGATGCGCTCCTGAAGGGCGGCCAATAGCTGAGTCCCTTTTGGCATCAATCATCGACTCCGGCAATGGGGGCAAACCCTTGACGTTGGACATTCTCGGTAATGACCCGCGGTTCAAGGAATTGCAGCAGGTAATCGCGTCCACCGGCTTTGGAGCCAATCCCCGACAGCTTAAAGCCGCCAAAGGGCTGCCGATCCACGATCGCCCCTGTAATCCCCCGATTGATGTACAGGTTCCCTACAGCAAATTGGGCTTTGGCCTGCTGAATATGGGAGGGCGTCCGCGAATACAGCCCCCCTGTCAGGGCATAGGCGGTGGCATTGGCAATTGCAAGGGCTTGGGTGAAGGTTTCTGCCCGTAGGACGGCCAGCACCGGGCCAAAAATTTCCTCTTGGGCGATCGTGGCCGTGGGGGGCACGTTGGTAAAGATCGTGGGCGAGACAAAATAGCCCATCTCCGGTACCGGTACGCTCAAGAGGAGTTCCGCCTCTTGCTGTCCTTTGGCAATGTATTCCTGAATGCGATCGCGGGCAGCGGCTGTCACCACCGGTCCGACACGGGTACTGGGCAAGTGGGCTGGCCCAATATTCAGGGACTGGGTGGCCGCCACTAAGCGCTCCACAAAGGGTTTGTAGATGGACTCAAGGACAATCACCCGCGAACAGGCGGAGCATTTTTGGCCGCTGTAGCCAAAGGCGGACTGCACAACCCCCGCCACTGCCTGATCTAAGTCGGCACTTTCGTCAATGATGATGGCGTTTTTGCCCCCCATCTCGGCAATCACCCGCTTGATGTGGCTTTGTCCCCGCTGTAACACTGCTGCCTCAGCAATAATGCGGCAACCCACCTCTTGGGAGCCAGTAAAGGCGATGAGATGTACATCGGGATGTTGGGTTAAATAGGGGCCAATCACGGAGCCACGTCCGGGGAGAAACTGAAACACCCCCGGCGGAAAACCGGCGGCCATCAGGATCTCCGCTAGTTTGGCAGCAACGACGGCGGCGGGATCCGCAGGTTTGAGAATCGTGCAGTTACCTGTCACTAGGGCGGCCGCGGTCATACCGGTGGGAATCGCCAAGGGAAAGTTCCAAGGAGAAATCACAACCGCAAGGCCCCGCCCTTGGTAGTGGTAATGGTTGGTTTCACCGGGAAAGTTGCGGTCATAGCCGCTGCTGAGGCGCTCCATTTCATCGGCGTAGTAGCGGCAAAAATCAACGGCTTCGGAGACTTCGGCATCCCCTTCTGCCACCACCTTGCCCACTTCGTAGCACATCCAAGCCACCAGTTCATGGCGCTGTGCCTCTAGGAGGTCTGCTGCCCGCCGGAGCAGGGTTGCCCGTTCAGCCACGGAGGTCTGTTGCCATTGGGCTTGAGCGGCTTTGGCAGCCCGGATCGCATGCTCGGCATCCTCAATGGTGGCCAAGCCAACCCGACCGACGATTTCCTCCGGCTGCGAAGGGTTCAGGGACTCACTGTATTCGCGGGGATTGACGCGATCGCCATTGATGATGGGAGTATAGGTTTGCCCCAGTTGGCGATGGACATGGATTAAGGCCGCTTGAATGGCTTCCCGCTGGCTGGCTCGGGCATAGTCACTATTGGCAGCATTGACAAAGGTTGAAGTCTTGCCCGTGGTCAGATGAACGTTCACGGCTTCAAAGTCCGCCGTTGGTTCCGGTGGGGCCAGTAATTCCTCGATGGCCACAGCCCCCAACTGTTGGCGTAAAAAGGAACTATTGGCGGTATTTTCCAGGAGTCGCCGAATCAGGTAGGCCATCCCCGGAATGAGATCGCCATAGGGACAATAGACCCGCACCGTTTGCCCTGCCTCCACCAATGCCTTGGCCAGTTTATCGGCCATGCCGTAGAGAACTTGGCATTCCATGGCCGTGGGCGGAATGTGCTGCCGTTGAGCAATTGCGATCGCCCGCGCTTGGGAACGCACATTATGGCTCGCGATCGCTGTGCGCAACACCGTATGGTGACTCAGGAGCAGTTCAATGATGCGCTCAAAGTTGGCATCCGTGTTCTGTTTGTGTTGATAGACGGGCAACGGCCAATGATGTTGCACTGCCTTAATGAGTTCCTGATCCCAGTAGGCGCCCTTGACCACCCGCACAGTGATGGGGGTGCCCCGCTGTTGTACCCAAGTAATGAGGTCTTGGGCATCTTGGTAGCTATCCCGCAAATAGGCCTGCAGTGTTAGCCCAATATCGGCGCGATCGCGAAACTCTGGCTCTAGCAAAATATCCTTGAGGATCGCCAAGGTAATGTCTTTGTAGGCATACTGCTCCATATCAAAGTGCACTGCCACCCCCAATTCTTGGGCACGATGCAACAGCCGGCGAATCGGCTCTCCCACCTTGGCACGGCAGCCAGAAACATCCAAAGGATCAAACTGGGAGTAAAAGGCCGTCAGCTTTACGGAGACCTGGACTGGATTCACGCCCTCCCGTTGGCCCAAGGGACTGAGGTGCTCCATCAAGTCAAGGTAGCGATCGCAATACTGCTGTGCCTCTGCCTCCGTAATCACCGCTTCCCCAAGAATATCCATCGTCACCAGCATGCCCTGCTTGCGCAGACGGCCAATGGTTTTTAGCACCTGCTCGGTGGTTTCACCGGCAATGTACTTGTGGGCCAGGGCTTGCACTGCTGTTGTGAAGGTGGTTGCCGCTGCTTGGGCCGGCAGGGAATCCGGCTGGGCAAAGTTCAAGAGTTTTTTCAGCCCGGGCGGCAACTCCACACTGGGATCACTGAGGTACTCCTGCAGGTGGCGTGCCACCTCGGTTTGACTGCGCAGACTGGGCAGACAGTCAATGAGGCGAAAGAGTTGTACCCGTAGACCCGGATGTTCCATGGCCCAGCCGAGGAGCTTATCTTCAATGCGCATTTGCTCCCGCAGTTGGCTAAAAAAGTTGCGGGACTCTTGGCTGGCCGCCCACAGTTGCCGGGCGATCGCGATCGTTTCTGCTTCGTAAAGACCGGTCATGGAGAATTTGAGGTGAGGAGCAGTTTTTCCTATTTTCCCATGTCCTCTTCAACAAACAACCGAATTCTCAGTGCGGACGAATCAATTGGCGGCTTACTCCCATCAAGCAAAGGCGCTCCAACACCTTAGCCAAGGCAACCCCGACGATCCCTGATCGGGGCAAAGCCGGCGGCTGTGATACTTGTTCCTAGGACTGTCCCCTTGGCAAAGCGGCGCACCACTGGCCAGCAAGACCTGGGGCGCCTACCAGGCCTGCGGCAGCTTCTCCAAGCAGCGACAGTTGAGACGATGCCCCTCGGGATCAACCACGACCCGAGGAGGTGATATAGTCGCCTTGACATCTTCCCTCGCCTCAAGGCGGCGGATTCCTGACACCAGAGGCATCAGGATGGTTCACGCTTCACCGACAGTCGCCCGAACAAGCCGAAGCTTGAACAGGTCTAGCACCATCTCCACGTGCGGTCACGGCCTGCCCGGCCGCCAAAATGTTGATGGCCGCGTTAAGGTCACAGTCAACGCAACTTCATCCTTTGGGTTTTACTAAAGGAGTTTGTAACATGCAACAACTCAACGGCGGCCGCGCCTTCCTCCCCTGCCTGAAGGCGGAGGTCTCCAGCGCAGAATACGATGAAGGCCCTGCCTTCGCCAGTGTGCTTGTGGACTGTCCGGGGGCAACCGCAGCCTATACCTACCAAATTCCTAGGGGTTGGCGGGTGCAGGGAGGGGACGTGGTGGAAGTGCCCTTTGGCTCTCAGGTGGTGCGGGGGATTGTCCTAGAGGTGTTGGCGGTATTGCCGCCATCGGTCGATCCCCAGGGGTTGCGATCGCTCCTTGAGGTGGTTGACCAGCAGCTTTTTCCCAAGGACTATTGGGCCCTGTTAGAGCAGATTGCCACCTACTACTGCACGCCTTTGATCCAAGTGGTACGCACTGCGTTGCCGCCGGGGGTTTTGGGGCGATCGCAACGGCGGGTACGCCTGCGGCCACCCCAGGGAATTCCCCCCCTTTCGGAACAAGGGCAACATCTACTGCGCTTTCTCCAGACCAAAGGCAGTGGGGACTACAGTGTGCGCTACCTCCAGCAACAGCTGCCCAAGGTTCAGCGGGCCCTCAAAGAACTGGAACGCCTTGGCTTAGTGGAAACCTACTTAGCGGCCGCCGCCAGTCAGCAGCCAAAACGGCAACAGGCGGTGGTACTCCTCAATAGTGAAGGGAAGACCTTAACACAGCGGCAGCGCCAAATCCTCCGCTACTTGCAGCAACAGGGTCGCGATTGCTGGCTCCAGGAGGTGCTCAAGGCCACGGGCACGACCCCCCAAACCCTCCACCGCCTCGCTGCCAAGGGATACATTGCCATTGTGCAGCAGCAGCACTGCCGCACTGAACAGGGGATAGCGGTGACACCCGATCGGCCAAAAACGCTGACGCCGGCCCAAGCCACTGCCCTGCACGTCATTTCAAAACACCTAGACTGCGCCCAAACCTTTCTCCTACACGGCGTCACGGGCTCGGGCAAAACGGAAGTTTATCTACAAGTCATTGCTCAGTGTCTAGGGCGGGGGCGATCGGCCCTGTTGCTGGTGCCCGAGATTGGCTTAACACCCCAACTCACGGATCGAGTGCGAGCCCGCTTTGGTGAACGCCTGTTGGTTTATCACAGCGGTCTCAGTGAGGGAGAGCGCTACGATACTTGGCGATTGACTTTGATGCCGGAGCCGCGAGTGATCATTGGCACGCGCTCGGCGGTACTACTGCCTTTAGTGGGCTTGGGTTTGATCATTCTCGATGAAGAGCACGACAGCGGCTACAAACAGGATCAACCTCAGCCCTGCTACCATGCCCGCACCGTTGCCCAATGGCGATCGCGCCAGCAACAGTGTCCCCTGATTTTGGGAACCGCCACCCCTGCCCTCAGCACTTGGCAGGCTGCCCAGGAGGGACAGATTCACCTCCTTTCCCTACCGCAGCGCATTCATGCCGCCCCCTTACCCCCCATCACGATCGTGGATATGCGCCAAGAATTGCACCGGGGCAACCGTTCGATGCTCAGTCGTCCGCTGCAAGAAGCGCTGGAGAATCTGCAGGGACAGCAGGCGATTCTCTTTGTGCCGCGGCGGGGTCACAGCACGTTTGTCTCCTGTCGCAGTTGTGGCACAGTGATCTACTGTCCCCATTGCAGTGTGTCTCTTACTGGGCACCTCTTTGGCGAAGAGATGGAAGTGCTGCGCTGTCATTACTGCAACTACACTCAGAGGGTGCCGCAGCGCTGTCCTAGTTGTGGCTCCCCCTATCTCAAGCCCTTCGGTGGCGGAACGCAGCGGGTAGTGAGGGAACTGAATCGCCTCTTTCCCCAGTTGCGAGTCCTGCGCTTTGACAGTGATACCACCCAACGCAAGGGTGCCCATCGCCAGTTATTGACGCAATTTGCAGCCGGCGAAGCCGATGTGATGGTGGGGACGCAAATGCTGACTAAGGGAATTGATCTGCCCCAGGTTGCCCTCGTGGGAATTTTGGCTGCCGATAGTCTCCTGCACTTGCCCGATTATCAGGCGGCAGAACGCACGTTTCAAATTCTCACCCAAGTGGCGGGGCGATCGGGCCGAGGGGCCCATCCCGGTCAGGTCATTCTCCAAACCTATGTGCCGGATCATCCAGTGATTACAGCAGTCAAAGCCTATGACTGGGACAGCTTTGCTACCCGGGAGCTAAGTAGCCGCGCCCCCTTGGGCTATCCCCCCTATGCCCAACTGGTCCTGCTGCGCTTGAGTAGTCCCGATCCTGAGGACGTGGCCGCAACGGCACAGGCGATCGCCCAGCACCTCCAGAGGTTAGATGCGGTTTCTCAGGGAGACTGGGAAGTCCTTGGCCCTGCCCCCGCCGCGATCGCCAAAATTGCTGGCCGCTACCGCTGGCAAATTTTACTCAAGGGCCAATCACTGCAAACTTGTGGACTCAGCCAAGCCCTGATCCATCTCAAGGCGGAATGTCCCCGCTCAACCCGCCTCAGTATTGATGTTGACCCCCTGAACTTTCTCTAGGGGGGCTTCAGCAAACCACCACAGGGCCGTGACCGGCACGACCCCCAACACAAATCCCAACGTTGCCGGAATCCAAAAGCGCTGATCCAAGGATGTGAGCGTAATTATTGCTCCAAAGGCGAAATTTACCAGATACACCACCAAGGGGGTAATCAGTTGCCCACGGTTGACGACCATTGGCTTTGGCCACCACGTGATCATCGCCAGTCCCATAAATACGGCTCCTGTGCCCGTCCAGCCCAGAATATTGCGGTAGGGCATACCAAAGAACTCGCCAACCTCCTGAAATTGCCAAAAAGGAATGGTGGTTTGACTCATGGCCGGATCAAGGACAAAATCCCAGGCCGTTAAAAAGAGCGCTCCCAATCCTACCGTGATCAAAGCTGCCCCCAACCCCGCGCCTTTGCCTTCCCGCAGGGGACGACTAATGAAGCCACTATAGGCCAAAAGAAACGTGACGAGCCCCATATAAAACCAGGACAGGGGAATTGTGAAGGGCACCAACCCAGCAATTTTGTAGCCCAAGCCACTGAGGTAACCGTAATGGCCAAAGGGAAAGCCGGTACTCGTCCCCAACAGTTCACTGGTGAGGGAAATGCCTACGGCTGGCAGTAAAAAGCTAAGGAGTTTGGCAAGGCCAAAGTTGCGGTAGGTATGAAGGGCGATCGCCAGCGCACCTAGGACAATATAAACTACGCCCCCACTCTCCATACTCCATTGAAAAAGTTGCTGACCCCACACGGGCAATGCCAGAATAAACTCAGGATGAGGCACGACGAGGAGCAACCCCGCTAAGCCAAAGGCCATCGCCGCAATATGGCCAATGAGGCACACCTGCTCCGCAACGAAAAGCGCGTTCTTGGGTTTCATAGGGGCAATCTCAAAGGGGCAACCGTTTACAAATGTTAATATGTTAATGTATCACTGTTTCCACCATTAGCTATTCACCCCAAAAAGGCAGTTGAATTTCCCCAAGGGTGTCATAGGTTGCCAACAGCCCTGCCCCTACGGCAGCAATCAGCGTTAGCCCCCAACTCCACGGTGCGCCCTCAGAAAATTGGGGACGACGCTGGAGACCTTGCCCATAGCCCCGTAGCCGCATTGCTAGGTAAATCTGCTGGGATCGTTCTTCGGCGCGAATTAGAAAGCTGCCAATCACTTGTCCCCAAGGGCGAAGACGCCGCCAACTCAACTGAAATCCTCGCAGAAACAGAGCCTGCCGCATTTGGGCCAGCTGTGCCTCCAGCTCAAAAAGGTAGCGATAGGTCAATGCCAGGGTATCCACCAACAGGGGCGGTAGCCCCCACCAGCGACAGACGCGCATCCACTCGCTAAAGGTGAGGGTGTCGAGCAAGACCACCCCCAGAGCCAGACACAGCAGCAAGCGCCAAGGGAGCAGTAATGGCATTGGCCACGGGGTTAGTGCCAAAAGTGCCCACAGCCCTAGAAAAAAGAGCCACATCTGCCGTAGACGTTTGCCCAGGCGCTTCCAGGGGAGGTGGCTTAGGGTGTAGAGCAGCACCACTAGCAGGGTAGCGATCGCCAGGCTATGCCATCGCTGCAAACTGCTAATACAAAGAATCCATAGAAAAATAGCCAATACCCGTGCGGGGGGCGACCAGTGACGGAAGCTCAACAGCCTAGACCTGGGTCTTATCTCAGTGAACGTGCTGACTACGCAAAAAGCGCTCAATATCGTTATTGTCACCAATCACTACCATGATGTCCCCTTGATGCAGCTTCTGGCTCGGACTGGGATTGATTTCAAACTTATCATCAAAGCGCAGGGCAATCAGGTTCAAGCCATAGCGACTGCGGAGTTCCACTTCGGCAACGGTACGGCCGTGAAATGCTTCGGGGACTTTCACTTCCACAATACTCTTTTGCGGATCGAGGTTAAGGCAGTCTAAAATCGCGGGTCGAGTGAGCGATCGCGCCAGTTCACAACCTGCCTCGTATTCTGGAAAGACAACCCGGTCAGCTCCTACCCGCTCTAACAATTTCTTGTGAACTTCCGATGAGGCCTTAGCAATCACCTTGGGAACGCCGGCTTCCTTGAGGTTGAGTGTGGTAATAATACTGGCATCTAAGTGATTACCAATGGCCACAATCACCGTTTCAAACTCAAAAATTCCTGCCTCCTTCAGGGCTTGGGGATCGGTGGCATCCAATTGAATCGCATGATCCACAATGTGATCTTGGAGGACTTGATTCACTAGGCGCTCCTGATTATCACTGCCAAGTACCTCATAGCCCATCCCATGCAGGGTTTCACACACCCCGCGGCCAAACCGTCCTAGGCCAATGACCGCAAACTGCTGCGAGAGCTTAACACCACGGCCACGAAAGAGCATCGCTCCCAGATTCACCATGCGTGAGTTCCTTCTTGGTTTTGCTATGCCGATTATGCCCCTTAATTGGCTGCTGCTGATCCAGTTCCCTTGGCCAATTCCTGGAGGCGTTGACGAATGTGCGCCACCGAGGCACGGGGGGAAAGTCGCGGCACAGGAATCACTTGCGCCCCAATTCCTAGGTAGAGGACAGGAATCTCGTACTGGTAGGCCTGCCACCAATCTTCACGGCGGGTGATGTCCCGTACCTCAAGGGTAAATTCCTTGAGGGTGGCCAGCTTTTCTTGCAGTCCTTCACAGAGGTGACAGCCGGGTTTGCTGTAGAGAATCAGATGACTCACGGTTGCGGTGCAGAAACGAGGGGAGTATCCCCAATCTTACGGTAATCCCGCAGACCAAAAATAGCTTCTGGGTGGCGGTAGTGTTTGATTTCAATCAAGTTGTGGAAGGGGTCTGCAAGAAAAAAGGTTTGGTGCTCTAAGGGGGTATTGGCAAAGCGGGTACGGGGTGGTTGGTAAAAGGTCAGCCCCTTGTGGATCGCGCGATCGCAGAGGTTTTGCCAGTCGGCTTGTCCCAAGAAAATTAGGCCAAAGTGGCGCGGATAGATTCCTTTCGGGGGTACCAAGGGTTCATCGGTGACATGGGCCACCAACTGGTGGCCATAGAGCTTCATGATCAAGCAGTGGGGATTTTCGCGCCCCGGTTCACACCCCAAACCATCAATGTAGTAGGCCTTGGTGTCGGCGAGATTATTGACCGGAAAGGCCAGGTGAAATAGCACAGGAGCGATCGCCAACTGAGCCATAGGTTTCTCTTGAAGGAAAATAGCTAAATTCGCTGCTATTGTAGCAGGAGAACCGGCTCTCGATCTGCTGCCCAAGCCGAGTCTAGTCTCAGTTCCTGTATTGTTGCCTATCGGCAAGGGAATGGATAACGGGGGTAATAGGGGTAGTTCACCGGTGAATAGGGGGGCTGGTAAATCACCGGCCGGGGTGGATAGGGCACGGGCACAATAATGTAAGTTCCTGATTGGCCCGGCGGACGGTAAATGATGGGATGGTAGGGATCATATGACGGTGTCCGTGGTCGCCCAAAAGACCCTAGCCCCGGGAAAAAGATATCGACCCCCGGCTGATTGGGAAAGAGGGGATAGGCAGCACGACTAGGAGGAGCGATCGCCAACAGTGTCACTAAGCTACTGATCGCCACTGGGAGGAAGCGTAACATACAAGCCTCCAAGGAGAGAGAGTGATCTTTTAGACTTGACGCTGTGGTGCCTAGGGAAGTTCCTGTAGAACGCGACTCAAAATGTCCACCATTTGATCAATGTGCGATCGCTCCACAATCAATGGCGGCGAGAGGGCAATAATGTCCCCCGTGACACGAATCAATAGTCCCGCTTCAAAGGCCCGACAGAGGGCATCATAGCCCCGTGGGCCTCCTTGACCCTCCCGGGGAGCCAATTCAATGCCGGCCACCAAACCCAAATTGCGAATATCAATGACATGGGGAAGACCCCGTAGACTGTGGATGGCCTCCTGCCAATAGGGTGCCAGGGAAGCCGCCCGCTCAAATAAGGCCTCTTTCTCGTAAATCTCTAGGGTGGCTAAGGCAGCGGCACAGGCAAGGGGATGTCCCGAATAGGTGTAGCCATGGAAAAACTCAATCTGCCCCGCTGGTCCTTGCATAAAGGTCTCGTAAATCTCATCGCGGACAATGACTGCTCCCATTGGCACAGCAGCATTGGTGAGACCCTTAGCCACAGTGATGAGATCTGGCGTGACGCCAAAGTACTGGCTGGCAAAGGGGGCACCAAGACGGCCAAAGCCCGTGATCACTTCATCAAAGATCAGCAAGATGCCGTAGCGATCGCAAATGGCACGGAGGCGTTCCAAATATCCCTGAGGCGGAATCAATACTCCCGTAGAGCCAGCGAGAGGTTCGACAATGACCGCTGCAATTGTTGAGGCATCATGGAGCGCCACTAGGCGTTCTAGCTCATCGGCTAAATGTGCCCCCCAAGTGGGTTGCCCCTTGCTGAAGGCGTTGTGTTCCAAGTTGTGGGTGTGGGGCAAATGATCTACCCCCGCCAAGAGAGAACCAAAGAACTTGCGATTGGGGGCAATTCCCCCCACTGAAATCCCACCAAAGCCAACCCCGTGATAGCCCCGCTCCCGCCCAATGAGCCGTTGCCGCGTCCCCTCTCCCCGCAGTCGATGATAAGCTAGGGCAATTTTTAAGGCTGTATCCACCGCCTCAGAGCCAGAGTTGGCAAAAAAGACATGGTTGAGAGGGTCAGGCGTAATCCTGCGTAGGCGATCGGCCACCTGAAAGGGTCCTGGATGTCCCATCTGAAATGTGGGGGCAAAATCCAGTGTTGCTGCCTGTTGAGCGATCGCGCTGATAATTTCCGGACGGCAGTGCCCGGCATTAACACACCACAACCCAGCCGTGCCATCGAGAATCTCACGGCCATCGATACTCCTGTAGTACATCCCCGCTGCCGAAACGAGTAGCCGAGGACTTTGCTTGAACTGGCGGTTTGCCGTAAAGGGCATCCAAAAGGGGTCAAGATTGAGATCCACAAAGGTGGGCAGCGTCATTGCTCTAAGACGGGTTGGGGGTATCAGTGGTAGGTCTGAGGCCAATAATATCGCGGTAGGCCGCCACAATGACACAACTACTCCAGGGAATACTCACTAGCAGCCCCACACAGCAGAGACAAAGGCCCAAAATATTCCAGAAAATAATTGACACATTGAGGAAAAAGAAGCTCCACCAATTACGAGAGACCAAGCGTCGACTTGTTTCTAGGGCTGGCCACACGTCAAACTGGTGTTCTACCACTAAAGGGACAGCAAACATATAAGCTACCCCAAAGTAAACCCCCGGCAGCAGCAGGAGGACACCTGCAAAGATTAAAACGGGGATCAGTTCGTACGGTACAGGGGGAAGCTGCTCCAGTAACGCTAGCAGTTCTTCTAAGTCGGCATCGGGTTCCGCTGCTTCGGCTGCCGCCCGCTCCAATATGCTTTGAAGCAAGGGTAGCCCCGCAATCATAAATAGAATGCTGGCACTGATCACAAACACATTCGTAATAAAGCCGATGACTAGGTTCGTCAAAAAAATGGGCAAAAAGTAGTTGTTTTTGAACGCATTAAAAAATTCGCTAAATGCGGGTCTTTGGTTGTGGACAATGCGAAAGCTAAAAAAGTAGTAGCCTGCGGCGAAGAGACTTGACGAAACCCCGCCCGCAATTGGGCCCAGCCCTGGAATACTTCTGAGTAGAGTATTGGTAATCGTCGCCAGAACCAGGAAGCCGATGTAGGCGGCGGGTTGGGTGCTGAAAATTTGCCAGCCCTCCTTGAGGTATTGACCACTTCGAACCTGATAATGCCGGTTGGCGATCGCTTGGGGAGTATGTTCTGACTCGCGGTACATGTTGACATCCTCCCCCCGCTAAAGCAGGGGGATTCCCAAAATCACTTTTGGGACTTTCTGCTTCTTCGCAGTTGCCCTCCAGACGTATGCCTATCAGGTCTTACACCCGCTCCACAGACTGTAACCGTGTGTCCCACGGCCAAAATATTCCCAGCGGCATTTATATCCCGGTCATGGTGCGCCCCACACTTAGGACAGTCCCATTCTCGGACGCTCAATGGCAACCGCTCAACAATGTGACCACACTGTCCACAGCGTTTAGAACTGGGAAACCATCGGTCAATCTTCACCAGTGTCCGACCATACCACTGGGCTTTGTATTCCAATTGCCGTACCAGTTCACCCCATCCAGCATCACTGATGGATCGGGCAAGCTGACGGTTCTTGACCATGTTTTTCACAGCCAACGACTCGATTACGATCGTTTGGTTTTCACGTATCAATCGAGTCGTCAACTGGTGCAAATGGTCTTTTCTGGAATCAGAGATTTTCTGGTGAATCTTGGCAACTTTCAACCGCGCCTTATCCCAATTGCGAGAGCCTTTTTGTTTGCGACTCAAAGACCGCTGCGCCTTACGGAGTCGTTTGTAGTAGCGGTTAAAGTGCTTGGGGTTGGCAATCTTTTCCCCTGTACTCAGGGTAATGAGGCTGCTAATCCCTACGTCCAAACCAACCGACGGGTCGACGGGCTGCAGTGTCAACTCTCTGGGGTCATCAAACCTCAGACTGATGTACCACTGTCCAGCAGGGTTAAGCCTGATGGTCACGGTGGATGGTTCAACACCATCTGGAAGCCGTCTCGACCAGCGAATATTCAGCGGTTCGTTGCACTTTGCCAAGAATACTTTTCCGTCTTTCCACCTAAAAGCAGACTTGGTGAATTCTGCGCTACCGCCATTGCGTTTCTTTTTGAAGTTGGGATATTTTGCCCGACCTGCAAAAAAGTTAGTGAAAGCAGATTGCAGATGTCTCAATGCCTGCTGCAAGGGGACAGAGCTAACCTCATTCAAAAACTGAAGGTCATCTTGCTTTTTCCACTGAGTAAGCAAGGCAGAGGTTTGAACGTAGTCAAGTCTCTCTTTTCGTTCATACCAGGCTTCTGTTCTCGCTGCCAGTGCTCGATTATAAACCAACCGAACACAGCCCAATGTTCTCCGAAGCAGGGATTCCTGCTCAGTTGTTGGGTAGAAGCGGTAACTGAAAGCCTTTTGCATGCTTTAAATTATAGCGATTATTCTGTGAGTAACACAACTATACTTGGCAGTCACAGACTGCCGCTCCTATCCCTCCCCTCCCTAAAGGAGGGGGTCTCTCGGAGGTAAAGATAACGGTTCCGAGGGTCTGCCTTTAGCCTAGTGATTGCCTGGGGCTGCGCCAATTGTCAATGTGTCACTTTTTCACCTTTCTAAAACATGGGATACAAGTCTTTCCTGTAGTCATTTTCAACATGTTGAGTGTGTTCAATCCATGGGACAAAGCCTGTATTGGAGATTTAAGCAGGCACCTGTGTACAGGATCGAAACAAGACTGGGTTATAAAGACCACTATATGAAAAAGGCGACTGATTCACCTCCCAAATCTAAATAAATCTTCACATTGTTCCTATGGCTTCTTTTCTGTTAATACCTTAGCCTTCAGCGTTCAAGCCTCAAAGCCTCAGACTTCTAAAAGCGGAGAAGGCAATCTAAGGAGTCTTTATAGTTTATTTTGTCAATGATTTCTCGATCAAGACAAAACCGAGGAAGTATGTTGAGCATACGCTTTTGGCACCAGTCTCTGGTCCCTAGGATCGCTTGAGATTGTTAGCAGCGTTTCCTTAGACACCCTTGGCCTAGAGCTCAACCTACAGCATGGGACAGGTGGCAGCAACAGCCCTGAAAATCTGTCAGGTGAGCTGACCTGCCCAGCCTTCAAGTCTGCGAAATGGGAACTATAGCTTGCCATCAGCCTGCTTCCAGGCAAAAGAAACCCTGCGGGGTACCCCTGCCAGTTGAATGGGACGGGTGGGTGCTGCTCACCTAACAATGATGCGGCCGCTCAGGTAGCCGGAGATGAAATTTTACCTGCATGGTTGAGGGGCCAATAGCAGGCGATCGCCCGACCAATGACATTCTCAAGGGGCAAAAATCCCCAGATGTGGGAGTCGTTGCTGTGGTTGCGATTATCCCCCATGACAAACAGCATATTCTCCGGCACTGTCACCGGGGAGAGGGTATAAATGGGTGGCTCAGCAATGTACGGCTCTTCAAGGGGGCGATTGTTGACCCAAACTCGGCCATCATGCACGGCAACTGTATCTCCCGCTGTTGCAATCACCCGCTTAATGAGGGCTTGATCAGCACGATAGCCAAGAGTCTGCAGGAGGGGTGGGGTATAGAAAACAACAATGTCCCCCCGCTGGGGCGATCGCTGGCGATAGGTGATCTTTTCCACCACAATGCGATCGCCCGGCCAAAGTGTTGGCTCCATAGACTCTGAGGGAATAAAACGCGACTCCGCTACAAAAACGCGAATCAGGAGTGTGATTAGCACAGCCACCCCAATCAACAGGGCATGATTGCGTAGCAATCGCCAACGAGAAGAGGAATGGGTTGCCGAAGCAGACATGCCGCTTTTTTCTAAAATATGGAGGTTTCTCTAGATATAGAATAAACGAAGGCAATGAGATGCTACCCTACAGTGACCTTCGCAGTGTTAAGTGTACTCTATGGGAAGAGAGCTGTACCATTGCTATGGGTTAGGTTTATAAACCCAGTTACTTTCAAATCCTTGACTCAAATCCTTGACTAGTAGGCAACTAGCTTATTTTTAGGCAAGGTTTACGCTTGTGGGTGCTCCTTGGTCGGACAGGTTGCTGGAAAACGTTTTAAGATTTATTAGAAGGAAATTTATTTTTGCAAGCAATATCTGAGAAAATTGCCTTGAGAGATACAGGATTCCGCACAGATGCATTGGCAAGTGGCTTGGAAAAACGGCATTCGCTACCTTTTGCTCACACTACTCGCTAGTACGTTATGGGTCACCCCTGTCTGGGCAACCAGTGCAATCGATATCCCCTTTCCGGGAACAGCGACCGGGGTCATTGATGAGGGCAATGTGCTCAGTGCCGTCACCCAAGGCAGTGTTGGGCGATCGCTCCAAGACCTCTCCGAGGCAACGGGCATTAATGTTCATGTTGTTACACTGCACCGCCTTGACTATGGCGAAACCCCCCAGAGCTTTGTGGATGACCTCTTTAGCCAGTGGTTTCCCGATCCTGAGTCCCAGGCCAATCAAGTGATCATTGCCCTCGATACCGTCACCAATGGCACAGCGATTCATTACGGCGACGCCGTGGCCGAGCGCTTGAATCCTGAGACCGCCGAAAGTATTGTCCAAGAAACGATGCGGGTGCCCCTGCGGGAGGGCAACTACAATCAAGCGGTACTTGACACCGTTGATCGCCTTGGCAAAGTCCTTAAAGGCGAACCGGATCCGGGACCCCCAGTGGTACGCGAAGTGGTTGTCGAGAAAACCTACAAAAGCAAAGAGGAAACGGACGATCGCTCCGCCACAATTATTGTAGTTGCCCTGCTCATCGCCGCTACAGTGATCCCAATGGTGACATACTTTATGTATCAAGGATCATCGTAGCCAAGCTCTCCTTTCATTTATGAAAATCTATACATACCACACACCAGAGCGTGTACCAGCTGACTGGCAACCTGACTGTGCCATTGCTGTTGATGTCCTGCGGGCAACCACCACGATTGCCACTGCCCTAGCCGCTGGAGCAGAAGCCGTTCAAGTCTTTAGTGATCTGACAGAACTCGAGCAAGTCAGTCAGCAGTGGCCGGCCGCCAAGCGGATTCGTGTTGGTGAACGGGGTGGGAAAAAAGTTGCTGGCTTTGACATGGGCAACTCTCCTGCTGAATGCTTGCCGGAGCGGGTGAGAGGATGTCGCCTCTTCATGAGCACCACCAATGGCACCCGTTCCCTTGAGCGAATTCAGGCAAGTCCCCTTGTTCTCGCTGCTGCCCTTGTCAACCGTGCTGCCGTGGCTGAATTTGTCCAAAAACATCAACCGGAAACCGTTTGGATTGTTGGTTCGGGTTGGGAAGGCAGCTATTCCCTCGAAGATACCGTTTGTGCTGGGGCACTGATTCATTACCTCTGGGGTCAGCAGGATGCCCCCCTCGAAACCCTTGCTGGCAATGACGAAACCATTGCTGCCACTGCTCTGTATCGCTACTACCAAGATGATCTATTGACCCTCTTTCACCATTCCAGCCACGGGCAGCGCCTCCTTAATCTGGGCAATGAAGCCGATCTCAAATACTGTGCCCAAGTGGATATTCTGGCAATCGTGCCGTGGCAGGTTTCTCCCAAGCTCTTGACTAAGGCCTAGGACACCACATCCCCACCCAGAGCAAAAAGCCCAACCAGACATTTTCATTGAAATAACGACCATAGGTCTGAATGGGGAGGGTTGTTGTTTGGGTATCACGGCGCTCATGGGTATAAATTTGCAGGGATTGGCGCAGCCAAAAGTAGGTGGTGACTGCCAAAGCCAGCCAAAATCGCCAAGTGAGTCCTGCCCTCACGCCAACCATCATGAGGAAGACCACCGTCAGCGCATAAAATAGCGCGATCGCCAAGGGCGCATAGGCACCGAAAAATAAGGCACTGGAATTGACCCCCAGGCGGCGATCATCGGGGCGATCGGGCATGGCATACACCGTATCAAAGGCCAAGGTCCACATCACCACTGCTGCCCACAACCCCGCTGTGGTTAAGGTTAAGCGTCCCTGTACTGCTGCCCAGGGAATGAGCACAGCAAACCCCCAGGCCACTGCTAAGACCAGTTGTGGAATTGGCAACACTCGCTTCGCCAAGGGATAGAGGAGAATCACCGGCACTGCGGCCACCGCCAGCCAATACCCCAAGGGAGTGAGGTAGAACGTCAATCCCCAGGCGCAGAGTAAAGCAATTACCATCAAGCCCAAGGCCACACCAAGGGAGAGGCGGCGACTGGCTAGGGGGCGGTTTTGAGTCCGCTGCACATGGGGGTCAATATTGCGATCCCAGCAGTCATTGACAATGCAGCCCGCAGCACTCGTGGCGATCGCTCCCATCGTGATAATTAGTAGCAACTTCAACGACGGCAAACCTTCACTGGCTAATGTCAAAGACCAGAGGGCAGGAATGAGGAGAATCAAACGACCCGCAGGCTTATGCCACCGCAACAGTTGGGCGATCGCGACCCAAGTTGACACTGAGGTTCTCGAAACTTGAGAATTCACCGCACCGCTCCCACCGTGAATGCCACTACACTTAAAAATCTTAACTTTTCAGGCGGTTTTGGGAGGTTGCCGCTCAATTTGCCCTAGGTTTCTAGTAGCCGGTCTGCACTCCGTCTATGCCCCCTTTGTGGCCAGAAAACCCTTTCACGTTTTCCGTAGTGCCCCCCATCCCCTGCCGAGGAAGAAGATAACTATCTCGAAGATTACTTCTTTGAGAAACCCGCAGCCATGCCGGGTACCCTCAGTATTGAGGCTGATGCTCCACCACCGACCATTATTCTCATTGACTATCCGCCGGATCAGGCCAGCCATCGCCTTTGAGAAACTCCGGAAGAATGTGGCCCCTACCTCAGGAGTCCGTCTATCAGTTGGATTGATGTTCAAGGGATTGGCGATGAAGATGGGATGCGGCGCCTCGATCAAGTGTTTCAACTGCATCCCCTTGTTCTTGAAGACATTTTGACATACTCACCGGCCTAAAGTGCGATGATTCTTGACGCTTCACTGGGTGATGCTACCGAAGTAGTCTTACTCCCCCTCTGCGTCCATTTATAGTCGTGGCAATGCCCTATCCCGACTTTTTCTATGTTTCTTGCAGCATTTTCGTCTCTATCGTGCTCTGTACCACAATTTAGACATACGACCGAGCGAACGGATAGATCGACTTTGCCCCATTTAAAACCGCATTTTGAGCAAGTCTGACTGGTTGGCTCCCATCGGTCAATGACAATAAACTCACGGTTTAGTTTGTTGCACTTAGCCTCAACTAAAACCCTGAATTCTCGCCAACCTTGCAAGCTAATTGCTCTAGCGAGTTTGCGGTTCTTCACCATTCCAGAGACATTCAAGTCTTCCAGCGTGATCACTTGGTTCTCGATAACCACGCGGGTAGACACTTTATGCAAGAAATCCCTGCGAATGTCTGAAATCCGACTATGAAGCTTAGCGATTTGCAGTCTTGTTTTCTCCCGCCGTTGGCTTCCTTTAACTTGACGGGCCAGTTTGCGTTGTTTTCGCCTGATCTTTTTGTCTAACTTGGAATAATCAGGGCCATCAATCTTTTCGCCCGTACTTAAAGTAGCAAACGCTTTAATTCCCAAATCAATGCCGATAGAAGGATTACTTGCAGGTTGATGAACTGGGTCGATCTCGACGACAAAACTGAGAAAATATCGATTTGCAGCATCTTTAATCACCGTAACTGAGCTTGGTTTAGAAGGAAGCTTTCTTGACCAAATTGGTCTGACATTACCAATCTTCGCTAGATAAACTTCTTCGCCTTTAATTGAAAAACCATAGGTAGTAAATCTGGCGGATTGTCTTTCTGTCTTCTTTTTAAATCTAGGAGGGTTGATCTTCTTGCCTTTTCGCCGACCTTTAATTGAATCGAAGAAGTTTTTATAGGCAACTCCTAAATCGGCAACGGACTGCTGTAACGGGACATTAGAAACATCAGACAACCATTGCCGCTCTGGTGTTTTCTTCCCTTGGGTAATTACTAGCTTTTGCAATTCACTAGTTTTTGGCAATGAATCAGATTGTTTACAAATTGCCAGTGCGTCGTTCCATACCACACGGACACAGCCAAACAACTGAGCTAGGCGTTGTCGTTGTTGGTCTGTGGGATAGAAACGATACCTATATCTAGCTTTCATTGGTCGTGATATAGTTGGTCTGTAGCTAGATTATAGGTTGGTCTACAGGCAATGTCAAGTCATCTTCGTAAAGGGAGACATAGTGTTACGGACCTGAAGATTCATTTGGTATGCGTGACTAAGTATTGCCGGCCAGTCCTTAGCGCTGAGGGATTAGAGCTGATCGAGAAATCGTTTCGAGAAGTCGCCAAGAAGATGGATTTCCAGATTCTTGAATTTAACGGCGAGGAAGACCATGTCCATGCGCTAATCGAGTACCCTCCTAAACTTTCTCTTTCGCAGATCGTAAATGCGCTTAAAGGCGTATCTAGTCGTCGATATGGAAAAGCTGCACTACCAAAACCCCATGAAGAATCACTTTGGAGCCCTAGTTATTTTGCGGCATCTGTTGGAGGAGCACCGTTAGAGGTGCTTAAGGAATACATGAGAAATCAAAAAAAGCCGTCCTAAAAGGACGGGGCTTGTATCCCATTTCATTGGTCAGGGGCAGCGGTGAGATGCCTGATCTCTAGAGCCATCATGGTTTCTCATCCTCAGCCTTCAGAAGCTAGGGTGGTTATCGCCCCTGTGGGCAATAGGCTATACTGCTGAAGCTGTGCTTTTCTCCGACCGATGGAGCCAACGCCTGACTTTGTTTTGCCGATTCCGGCTGCGGATACCCCCCTCTCTGAGGAGGAATTTCTTCAACAGGTGCGCCAAGCGTGGCAGGTGTGTGAGCGCTTTGACCTGCAAACGGAGATCTGGCGGGGGCAAATTCTACGGACAGTGCGCGATCGCTATCGCCATCA
This sequence comes from Thermosynechococcus vestitus BP-1, assembly GCF_000011345.1. Taxonomy (NCBI): domain Bacteria; kingdom Bacillati; phylum Cyanobacteriota; class Cyanophyceae; order Acaryochloridales; family Thermosynechococcaceae; genus Thermosynechococcus; species Thermosynechococcus vestitus. Next base: position 396,882 of record NC_004113.1, on the reverse strand, counting down.
AGGGGACGAGCGCGGTATTGGCTTTCAGCAGTGGCTCCAGGAACAGGAGATTAGTAAACGCCGTGCCTATGATTTGATTCAGTTGGCCGATCGCGCCGATGAATTGCTCCAGGAACGCCCCCTACCCCCCGAAGCCATTGCTCGTTTTAGTAAACGCGCCTTTTTGGAAACGGCCGCAGCGGATCCCGAGGTGCAAGCCCTGATTACCCAAGCCGCCGCCGCGGGCGATCGCATTACCCACCGCGAAGTGCGTCAACTGCAAGAGGAATGGACTGCCCTGCACTCTGATCTCCTCCCGCCCGTGGTACGCCAAAAGGCCAGCGATCGCACCCTTGCCCCCCGCTACGTCGCCCCCTTGGTCAAAGCCTTAGAAAAGCTTCCCCCCCAGCAACAGCAGGAACTCTCCCAAGCTCTGGCTAGGGACCCCAGCGTCGAAACCGTTAAGGAAATCACAGCGACAGCTCGCCAACTCAGCCGCTATCTTGAGGCCGCCCCCCAAATTCAAGCCCTCAACGCTCACCCTGTGGATCTGGAGCAGGTCCTCATCGAAGCCCAGCGCCTTGAGCAACGACAAACCGTTGTTGATCTCCTGCAGCAGGCCGCGCAACTGGAAAGTACCATTGCTCGGCTTTATATCACCTGGCAGCGCCTCCGCCATTTGAGCGATCGCCTCTACCAAGAATCGGGTGCCAGCACGCCCCAATTACAGGCGCTATTGGAGGCCTTGGATGTTCTCTTTGGGGATATTGTGCAAATTGACCTGGCGGGACAAACCGTTAAGGTACATATCTTTTCTGAGGGTGAACCTCCCCCTGAATTCTAAGCCAGTGGATCACCGAAGTCCCCATTACTGGTAACGTGGTATGGAAGCCATATGATGGCTGGCGGAGTAGTTATTGATTTGAGCACGGTTAGCATGAGAGTCCTTGTAATTGGCGGTGATGGCTATTGTGGCTGGGCGACAGCCCTGTACCTTTCCAATCGGGGTCATGATGTTGCAATTTTGGATAGCCTAATTCGGCGGCATTGGGATGCGGAACTTTGTGTGGAAACCCTCACGCCGATCGCCCCCATTCAGCACCGTCTGCAACGCTGGCAGGATCTCACTGGCAAAAGGATTGGCCTTTATATTGGCGATATTTGTAACTATCACTTCCTTGAGCGCGCCATGCTCGAGTTTCAGCCTGAGGCCATCGTCCACTTTGGTGAACAGCGCTCCGCCCCTTACTCCATGATTGATCGTGAACACGCCGTCTTCACCCAAGTCAATAACGTTGTCGGCACCCTCAACCTGCTGTACGCCATCCATACCCACAACCCCGACTGCCATCTTGTCAAACTGGGCACGATGGGTGAATACGGCACCCCCAACATTGACATTGAAGAGGGCTACATCACCATCGAACACAATGGTCGCAAAGATACATTGCCCTATCCCAAGCAGCCCGGTAGCTTCTATCACCTCAGTAAGGTTCACGATAGTCACAATATCCACTTCGCCTGCCGCATTTGGGGCTTGCGAGCCACCGATTTGAACCAAGGGGTGGTTTATGGCGTCCTCACCGAAGAAACGGGCATGGATGAACTGTTGATTAACCGCCTTGACTACGACGGTATCTTTGGCACCGCCCTCAATCGCTTCTGCATTCAAGCTGCCATTGGCCATCCGCTGACGGTTTATGGCAAGGGGGGGCAAACTCGCGGTTTCTTGGATATTCGCGATACGGTGCGTTGTATTGAGTTGGCCGTTAACAATCCAGCAGCGCCGGGTGAATTCCGCGTCCTTAACCAATTCACCGAACAGTTTAGTGTCGGTGACCTTGCCCACAAAGTCCAAGAAGCGGGTAAAGCCCTCGGCCTCAAGGTGGAAATCCAACACCTCGAAAACCCCCGTGTTGAAAAAGAAGAGCACTACTTCAACGCCAAAAACACCAAACTGCTGGATTTGGGACTACAACCCCACTATCTGTCCGATTCCCTCCTGGACTCACTCTTGAACTTTGCCATCAAATATAAACACCGCGTGGATGTTAACCACATTCTCCCGAAAGTGAAGTGGCGCGCCTAAGCTGCAATGACTCCCTATGCGGTAGCGGCGTCTTGGTTGGCCGAGCATTTGGCAGATCCAACCGTTGTGATCGTGGACTGCCGCTTTGACCTGATGGACACAAGGCGGGGGCAACGGGAGTATGCCCAAGGACACCTGCCAGGGGCGTATTATCTCGACCTAGAGCAGGATCTCTCTAGCCCCCGGCAAAAACATGGCGGGCGTCACCCTTTGCCCGATCCGGAAAAATTAGCAGCACGGCTTAACCAAATGGGGGTCACGCCAGAAACGCTAGTGGTGGCCTATGATGATTCGCGATTTGCCTATGCTGCTCGCTGCTGGTGGCTCTTGCGCTGGTTGGGGCACGATCGCGTAGCGGTGCTCGATGGTGGCTATCACACCTACGTGGCAGCGGGCCATGCCATCACCAGCCTTGTGCCGCCGCCTCGGCAGGGAAACTTCAAGCCCCAGCCTCGTCCTGAGTGGGTAGTGGATCGTGCTGCTGTGATTGCGGCTCAGGGCAACCCCCAGACGGTAATTGTGGATGCCCGCGAACCCCGTCGCTATCGCGGTGAAATTGAACCCATTGATCCGATAGCGGGTCATATTCCCGGAGCGGTGAACTATCCATGGCAGGCCATCTCCAATGAGCAGGGGCGACTCAAATCAGTTGCGGAACTGCAAGCCTATTGGCAGCCCTTGGCTGGGACTGAACAAATTATTGTCTATTGTGGATCGGGCGTAACGGCCTGTGTGGATATTTTGGGGCTGGCGATCGCTGGCCTGCACCAAACCAAGCTCTATGCAGGCAGTTGGAGCGATTGGTGTTCCTATTTGACGGCATCTGACAACCGTTCGCTATGATCTAGCCTAAGCCCTCTTCCGCACCCGACCATGGAACGTCTTCCCGGTAATGCGCCGCCGCCATCCCATCGAGGTACTACCCAACCGCTTCACCGTCTTGGGCGTGAACTGCAACGCTTTGGCTGGATTGGCTTTTGGATCCAGGTCGTCCTTGGCTTTGTTTCGCTGTTAATTATTATTATTGTTATCTTTAGTCGCCAATTTAATATCAATCGTCCCCAAAACGGCATGAACAGCCCCACACTGGGCTTAGTGTTGGCGATTATTGGCCTAGTGTTTTTAGGTGTGAGTATTTACTGCTGCTATCGCTATCCGCAACTGGGGCGACGCTTGGATCAACCAGAAAAACGCCCGACCAAGGAGCACGTGATCCGGAGCTTGAATATTGGTCTTTGGGTCAATATCGCTGGCATGATTTTTACTGTGGCTGCCGCAGAGTGGAATGTGGGGATGTTATTGCTCAAGGTGTTGTCGATTCCCCAAGGGGCAGCGGTCTATGCCACCAATGTATTGATTGAGCCGCTGGAGATTTTTGTGATTCAGGCGAAGGTGAACACCATTGCCGCTCAGTTGACGGGTATTATTGTGGCGCTGTGGCTGTTGCGCTGTGTGCGCCGTCCAGTGTGAATTGTCTGAGGAGAGTGACGAGACTTGTTTAATTCTCAAGCGGCTGTTGCCAGCAAAATTATTGTGGCCTTGGATGTACCCAATTTGGAGGTGGCGATCGCCACTATCCATCGGCTGCCCCAAGTGCAATTTTGGAAAGTGGGGCTAGAACTCTTTTGCGCCAGTGGGCCGATGATTCTTGATGTCCTCAAGGATCAGGGGAAGCGCATCTTTCTCGATTTGAAGCTTCATGATATTCCCAATACGGTAGCAGCCGCAGCACGAGCGATCGCCCCCTATGGCGTGGACTTTGTCACCATCCACACTGCCACTGGTTTAACCGGTCTCAAAACTGCTCAGGCAGCCCTCGGGGAAAGCGCCACTCAACTCATCGGTGTCACATTGCTCACCAGTATTGGCGCAGACACCCTGCAGCAGGAACTCCAAATTCCCCTTGATCCGGCTACCTATGTTGAATGCATGGCTAATCTTGCCCATCAAGCAGGACTGGCGGGCATTGTCTGCTCACCCCAGGAAGCCGCACGGGTGAAACAACGCTGGGGAGAGAATTTCTTGAGAATTTGTCCGGGGATTCGCCCCCTTGGCAGCGCAACGGGAGATCAAGCGCGATCGCTGACGCCTAATGCTGCCTTTGCTGCTGGTGCCTCTTACCTTGTCATTGGCCGCCCGATTTTACAAGCAGCGGATCCCGCCGCCGCCTTTGATGACCTTTGCTCTAGCCTTGTTTAAGGATTTACAAAAGCCTGCAAACCAAGATATGATTAAAACTTACTGAACTAGGGCGATTAGCACAGTGGTAGCGCACTTCCTTCACACGGAAGGGGTCACTGGTTCGAATCCAGTATCGCCCATTGCTGGTTGCCAGTTACAAGTTATACGATCCACTGCATTGAACTTCATTAGACGACCTTAGGACTCTGCCATGGGTACCCCAATTCCGCCAATTCAGCTTCCCCCCTGTGGTGACTACACTGCGGAGGCGGAATGGCTGGAGGCAGCCCTTCTGAATTGGCTCAATACCGAGTATTTACCGGAAGCCGTGAATTTGGCGATCGCCCAGCGGGCGGCTCAAGTGTACCGCCGTCAACGGTTAGAAGGGGAACACGATCTTGGGGGCATTCTCTTGGCCTTGGTTACGGAGTTGCAAGAGTTTGATTTTTCCCAAAGCTTCTATAGCGAGTTTGCGGTCGCCAATGCGGTGAGTGATCTGCTCCTGCGGCGACTGGGCATTGAACCCTGCTGTGGGGCGGGCTAAGCTTCGGGTTCCCAGTTGGGTTTGACGACTTGACGACAGCGGGCAATGACAAGGGCATTATCCGGTACATCTGCTGTGACTGTTGAACCCGCCGCTACTGTGACATTATTGCCAAGGGTCACTGGGGCCACTAAAACACTGTTAGCCCCTGTCTTAGTGCCGCTACCAATATGGGTGGGGTGTTTGCGGACACCGTCGTAGTTGGCGGTGATGGTCCCTGCCCCAATGTTGACGCGATCGCCCAAGGTGGCATCTCCCAGGTAGGACAAATGGGAGGCCTTAGTGTCACTGCCCAACCGTGCTTTTTTCAGCTCTACAAAGTTGCCAATGCGGCAGTGATCGGCAACCACGCTTTGCTGGCGGATGTGGGCAAAAGGCCCCACTTGGGTATCCTCGCCAATCTCGCTGTCGGTAATCACGGCATAGCGAGCGGTCACCCGTTCGCCAATGACACTATTTTCAATCAAAGTGCCAGGGCCAATAATGCTACCACTGCCAATACGGGTTTGGCCACGCAGGTGAGTTTGGGGTTCAATCACCACATCCGGTGCTAGCTCAACGGTATCCTCAATCGTGATACTGGCGGGATCAATTAGGGTCACCCCCGCTTGCATCCAAGCTTTTTTGATTCGATTTTGCAGCACTTGATAGGCTGCCGCCAACTGCACGCGATCGTTGACGCCCAAAATCTCCTCATAGTCTTCCACGTCCACCGCCATCACGGGACTTAGGGCATTGACGGCATCGGTGAGGTAGTATTCCTGCTGATCATTATTGGACTGGAGATGGGGCAGCACAGCGGCAAGTTGGGGCCAATGGAAACAATACACTCCAGCATTAATGCGGCAGTTTTGCTTTTGGGCTGTGGTGCAGTCACGATCCTCAATAATTTGCTTCAGCATATTCTGACTGTCGCAAATCACGCGGCCATAGCCTTGGGGGTTGGGAATTTGTGCTGTTAAAATGGTGGCCGCATTGTTGTGGTTCTGGTGAACTTCGATCAAGTGGGCCAGGGTTTGGCCACGCAATAGGGGCACATCGCCATTGAGCACCAAAAGATGGCCTTCATAGTCCTTGAGGTAGGGTAAAAGCTGCTGCACAGCATGACCTGTTCCCAACTGTTGCCGCTGCTCGACAAATTCCAGCTGCGGCTGATCGGCTAAAGCGGCACGGACAGCATCTCCCCCATAGCCAATGATCACAAACTGCCGTTGCGGTTGCAGAGATTGAACTTGGTGCAAAACCCAGCCCACCAGCGATCGCCCACCTAGGGGATGGAGAACTTTTGGCAGCGAGGATTTCATCCTGGTGCCTCGTCCTGCCGCTAAGACTGCCACAATGACCATGAATTTGTTCTGCCTCAATGAGCAAAGGGATGGCGAACTAGCACTCCTGGGGGAAAGCAGCCCAGCATCAGCGCCATGCACAATTGGAGTATACCAAGGTTGCGGTAGCCAAAGATAGCAACCCCACGGGTGAGTTAATGCCCCCAAGATGAATCAACCACACCAAAATCCAGTAAGGTTGATGCAGTAGTTGACGAGTCACTCACAGTCCATGACCGCTTCGCAATCAACCAAGCGACCTGTCCCCTTGGCGGCTCAGTTCCTAAAACTGGTGGGAATGATCCTAGTCCTCACCTTTTTGGTTGAGTGGGGTATTCTCTTTATTACTCCCCAGTTCAATAACAGCCAGTGGCAACTCACGGTTGTCAACCAATTCATTGAGCGCGGCGCTACCCCCTTGATTGGGTTTGTCTTTATCTACACAGGCTTTTGGATTCAAGCGGTCTCTGGGAGTGCTACGCAACCGCAGCCAGGGGAACCTGCCCTCAAGGATTGGCGATTTTGGGTCTTTGTTCTCTCGAGTTTGCTGGGGCTACTGTGCCTGCTGGGGATTCCTCTCCACCTATCCATTACAGGCCAAATCACGGAACAGGCGGTCAACCAAATCAATCAAGAGGCGGCACAGGCAGAAATTCGGGTGGAGCAGGAACAGCAGCAAATCAAACAACTGGCCAGTAGCGGTCAACTGCAGCAACTCCTGAAAAGCAATCAACTGCCCCCCGATCAACGGGCGATTCTTGAGCAGTTGCAAAAGGATCCCCAAGCCCTCGACAAACAAGCGGGTCAGGCACGGGAGCGCATCCGCACTCAACAACAGGAAGCGGTCAATCGGGCGCAACAGGAAGCTTTTTTGAATCGTCTAAGGGTAGGCATTCGTAGTTTTCTATTGGCAGTGGGCTTTATTACCATTGGTTGGAGTGGTCTGCGCGAGCACCGCTAGGCATTGTTACCATTGCTACCTACCTGAGGAGTGAAGTATGGTTTACCTCATTGTGCCTTGGCGCTTTCTGTCGCAGTCGCTGGGTCTTGGCTGCATGCTCAGCTTGCTCCTACAATTGACGGCCACAGCAGTGGAATTGCGAGTTGCAGTTTTAGATCGGGTGCGTCAAGTCACAATTAGTAGCTCCACCGCAGCGCAATTACGGGATGAGGTGGGCCGGGTCCTGACAGTGGCACCGCAGCAGCATATTACCGCTGTCCTCACAGGGGCTAGGGTACAAGTAGGGGGCGTGGGTGGGCGGCAAGTTTTCCTCGAACCTCGAGACAATGGACTCGTGCGAGTGGGCGATCGCTGGTATCGCGGCCGGTTGCAATTGGTGAGTACCCCTGAGGGGATTCTCGCCATCAATCTTGTGGATTTAGAGGAGTATCTGCCCAGTGTGGTGGGCAAGGAAATGTATCCCTCTTGGCCCCTAGAAGCCCTCAAAGCCCAAGCAGTGGCTTCCCGTTCCTTTGTTCTCTTTCGGCGCGATCGCGAACGCCGTCGTCCCGGCAGTCTTTTTGATGTAGGGGCCACCGTCACTCATCAGGTATATCCGGGGGTCAGTTCAGAAACCGCCAGTACCCTGGCCGCCGTTGCCGCCACACGCGGTCAAGTGCTCACCTACAACGGCCAAATCATTGAAGCGGTCTTCCATGCCTCCTCAGGGGGGCATACCGAAAATTCGGAACACGTTTGGCAAACTGTGGTTCCTTACCTGCGCGGTAGCCCTGACTTTGACCAAGTTTCCCCCCACTTTCAGTGGACGGTTCGTTTTACCGCCGCCCAACTGCAACAGCGCTTCCCTGGGATAGGGATGATTCTTGGCTTTCGCCCCTTACAATTGACACCCCAAGGGCGAGTCATGTCAGTGCAGGTAGTGGGCACTGCGGGTCGCCGCACAATTTCAGCCAGTGAACTACGGCGGGTTTTGGGACTGCGCAGTACCCTACTAACGATTACACCAGAGTATGGCAATGTGGCCAGTCAACGGGCTCAAAGTGTGCCAGTGGCTTTTACAATTACTGGACGGGGTCACGGCCATGGCCTGGGCTTGAGTCAATGGGGAGCCTATGGTATGGCATTGCAGGGTTACACCTACGACCAAATTTTGGGGCATTATTACCAAGGCGTTACATTGAGTGTATTGGACACAACTCAGCGTTGACGAGCTTTGCGCCTTTCAACTATGCTGCCCCTAGCGGTAGAGAGTGAAGGTTGTGGTCTTAACACTCTATTTCTTGCGCCACGGGCAAACGAGTTTTAGTCGCGCCAATGCCTACTGTGGAGAGTTGGATCCACCCTTGACGGATGCTGGCCTGGCGATGGCTGAAGCTTTTGCTGAGCACTATGCCCAGTTATCTTGGCAGGCAGTCTTTGTCAGCCCAATGGTGCGAGCTCGAACCACGGCACAACCCCTGTGCGATCGCCTGGGTCTCCAGATGCAGATCCGCGACGGTCTGCGGGAAATTCACTATGGTCAGTGGGAAGGCCTCTCCCCGGAAGAGGTGAATGCCAAGTTCCACGATGACTATGTGCGCTGGCTGGCGGATCCGGGCTGGAATGCCCCCACCGGGGGTGAACGGGGAATTGACCAATGAAATGGGATACAAGCCCCGTCCTTTTAGGACTTTTGATTTCTCATGTATTCCTTAAGCACCTCTAACAGTGCTCCTCCAACAGATGCCGCAAAATAACTAGGGCTCCAAAGTGATTCTTCATGGGGTTTTGGTAGTGCAGCTTTTCCATATCGACGACTAGATACGCCTTTAAGCGCATTTACGATCTGCGAAAGAGAAAGTTTAGGAGGGTACTCGATTAGCGCATGGACATGGTCTTCCTCGCCGTTAAATTCAAGAATCTGGAAATCCATCTTCTTGGCGACTTCTCGAAACGATTTCTCGATCAGCTCTAATCCCTCAGCGCTAAGGACTGGCCGGCAATACTTAGTCACGCATACCAAATGAATCTTCAGGTCCGTAACACTATGTCTCCCTTTACGAAGATGACTTGACATTGCCTGTAGACCAACCTATAATCTAGCTACAGACCAACTATATCACGACCAATGAAAGCTAGATATAGGTATCGTTTCTATCCCACAGACCAACAACGACAACGCCTAGCTCAGTTGTTTGGGTGTGTCCGTGTGGTATGGAACGATGCCCTGGAAATCTGCAAGAAATCTGATAAATTGCCAAAAACTAGTGAATTGCAAAAGCTAGTAATTACCCAAGGGAAGAAAACACCAGAGCGGCAATGGTTGTCTGATGTTTCTAATGTCCCGTTACAGCAGTCCGTTGCCGATTTAGGAGTTGCCTATAAAAACTTCTTCGATTAAATTAAAGGTCGGCGAAAAGGCAAAAAGGTCAACCCTCCTAGATTTGACAGAAAGACAATCCGCCAGATTTACTACCTATGGATTTTCAATTAAAGGCGAAGAAGTTTATCTAGCGAAGATTGGTAACGTCAGACCAATTTGGTCAAGAAAGCTTCCTTCTAAACCAAGCTCAGTGACGGTGATTAAAGATGCTGCAAATCGATATTTTCTCAGTTTTGTCGTCGAGATCGACCCAGTTGATCAACCTGCAAGTAATCCTTCTATCGGCATTGATTTGGGAATTAAAGCCTTTGCTACTTTAAGTACGGGCGAAAAGATTGATGGCCCTGAGTATTCCAAGTTAGATAGAAAGATCAGGCGAAAACAACGCAAACTTGCCCGTCAAGTTAAAGGAAGCCAACGGCGGGAGAAAACAAGACTGCAAATCGCTAAGCTTCATAGTCGGATTTCAGACATTCGCAGGGATTTCTTGCATAAAGTGTCTACCCGCGTGGTTATCGAGAACCAAGTGATCACGCTGGAAGACTTGAATGTCTCTGGAATGGTGAAGAACCGCAAACTCGCTAGAGCAATTAGCTTGCAAGGTTGGCGAGAATTCAGGGTTTTAGTTGAGGCTAAGTGCAACAAACTAAACCGTGAGTTTATTGTCATTGACCGATGGGAGCCAACCAGTCGGACTTGCTCAACATGCGGTTTTAAATGGGGCAAAATCGATCTATCTGTCCGCTCTGTTGTATGTCTAAATTGTGGTACAGAGCACGATAGAGACGAAAATGCCGCAAGAAACATAGAGAAAGTCGGGATAGGGCATTGCCACGACTATAAATGGACGCAGAGGGGGAGTAAGACTACTTCGGTAGCATCACCCAGTGAAGCGTCAAGAATCATCGCACTTTAGGGCGGTGAGTATGTCAAAAACAGCCCCGTACCAATCATTGAGCCTAGACCCGTTAAAATCGCGCCCCAAAGTCCCAGTTCGCGTTTGAGCATCGAGGTGAGTTTGAGACCTAAGGAACGCCTTCTAGCCTAGAGGATAGGGACGGCGATCGCTATAATTGGAGCAATTCTTAGCACTCCCGCAGGTATCCGGACCATGGCCAGTCCAGAATCCCCTAGCAACCAACCCGACGACCTACTAGAGAACATCATCAGTGATTTGGGTGAGTTGGAGGCGTCCCTTCCACAGGATATTGATCTAAACTCCCTGACGGCTGAGCTAGAGTCCCTCACCCTCACCGCACAACAGCGGGCGATCGCCCAGAACCAATCCCTAGAGGCGCAAATTAGCCAGCTCACCGCAGAACTCAACAACGTTCAACAGCAGCGAGATCACCTGAGCCAAGACCTTGAGCGCCTGCGCGAAGAAAATGACACCTTGAGGGGCCTGCGGCAAAATCTGGAACAGGAACTGGCCCAGGCTCTCATTCAGCAGGACGAACTTCAGCAGCAACTCGCGACCTTGCAACTTCAAGCCTCCCAAGTACAGGAACTGCAAGCTCAGCTAACTGCCCTGCAAACCGAAAAGGCCGCTCTAGAAGAGCAAGTGCAAACTCTCCTGGCTGCTGCCCCAGGGGCGCCTTTGGAGGATACAGCACTTCTAGCGAAGTCCCCCGATCCAGACCTTGCTCAACGCTTGGCGGAGGTGACACGGCAACTCACTCAAGTGGAAAAGGAGCGCGATCGCCTGCAAGAGGAACTTTCTCAAGTCCAAAACGAACTGCAAAGCCTACAGCAGGATTTAGAAGGATTGCGCAATCAATCCTCAACCGTTGTGCCCACCGAACTCACCCTTGCTGCCCAGGAAAATCACCGTCTGAAGCGACAACAACGGCAACGCGACACAGTGCTTTGGATAACTGGCATTGCCGCAACCGTGGTTTCTGCCTTGGGCCTCAGCTTCAATCTCCCTCAACCCCTTGGCCGCATCCTTCCCCCTGCTGCTGCCTTAGCGGTTCCTGTGATCACAACGCTGGCGGGTAGGGGTGGGTCAACCCCCAGGGAAAACACTGCTTAGGCGATCCCCCTCTGGGCTAAAATTTTAGGGCAGGGACGCTTTGCTTAGGAGTTTAAATTACCGTGGCCAATCTCAAAGCTATTCGCGATCGCATCAAAACGATTAAAGATACCCGCAAGATCACTGAAGCTATGCGCCTTGTGGCGGCAGCAAAAGTTCGCCGTGCCCAAGAGCAAGTCATGGCGAGTCGTCCCTTTGCCGATCGCTTGGCCCAGGTGCTCTACAGCTTGCAGACTCGACTGCGTTTCGAGGACGTGGATTTGCCGCTGTTGGCAAAGCGCCCGGTGAAGACGGTGGCGCTGCTGGTGGTAACAGGCGATCGCGGGCTGTGTGGCGGTTACAACACTAATGTCATTCGCCGAGCTAAGGAACGTCTCCAAGAACTCGAAGCCGAGGGCCTCAAATACACCCTAGTGATTGTGGGTCGCAAGGCAGCTCAATATTTCCAGCGCCGTGACTATCCCATTGATGCAGTCTATTCTGGCCTAGAGCAGATCCCCTCCGCCAGTGAAGCCGGTCAAATTGCCAGTGAACTGCTCTCCCTCTTCCTTTCGGAAACGGTGGATCGGGTGGAGCTCATCTACACCAAATTTGTTTCCCTCATTAGCTCAAAGCCCGTTGTCCAAACCCTGCTCCCCCTCGATCCCCAAGGGCTGGAAACCGCCGATGATGAAATTTTCCGCCTGACAACCCGTGGCTCTCATTTGGAAGTCAACCGCGAGAAAGTAACCTCGACGCTGCCCGCTCTGCCCTCCGATATGATTTTTGAGCAGGATCCGCTGCAAATTCTCGATGCCCTACTGCCCCTGTACTTGAATAACCAGTTGCTACGAGCACTGCAGGAGGCTGCTGCCTCAGAATTGGCGGCACGGATGACGGCAATGAACAACGCCAGTGATAATGCTCAAGCCCTGATTGGTACTCTGACCCTCTCCTACAACAAAGCCCGTCAAGCCGCCATTACCCAAGAAATTCTTGAAGTGGTGGCGGGGGCTGAGGCTCTGCGCTAGGAGTTGACCTCTGAAACTCCTGTTTGTTTCCACTTCGGTTGGCCCCCTAGGCACAGGCAAAGGGGGTGGCGTTGAATTGACGATCCTCAATATGGCTCAGGCCTTGGGCGATCGCCAGCACACTATACACATCCTTGCCCCCGAGGGTTCCCACTTGCCAGTGGCGGCTACCATTGAACCAGTGGCGGGACATCTGCAGGTGCCAGCGCAGCATCAAACCCGCGATCAACCAATTACACTGCCGCCCAATAGTGTCTTAGCCAATATGTGGGCACGGGTGCGGCAGCTTCAACAGGACTTTGATGTCATTGTCAACTTTGCCTACGATTGGTTGCCCTTTTACCTGACGCCGTTTTTAAGCCGTCCGGTGGGCCATCTGGTGAGTATGGCCTCAATCTCCGACGTCATGGATCAGGCGATCGCCAGTGTCATTGACAAGTATCCGGGAACCATTGGTGTCTATACCCGTACCCAAGCGGCCACCTTCCCCTTTGGCGATCGCTGTGTGTGTTTAGGCAGTGGCCTTGATCTTTCGCTCTATGACTTTTGTGCAGAACCAGAGGATGCCCTTTGCTGGCTGGGGCGGATTGCGCCTGAAAAGGGACTTGAAGATGCGGTTGCCGCTGTTAATGTCACTCGCACCCCCTTAAAAATCATGGGGCAGTTGCAGGATATCGATTATTGGCAGCGGATCCAAGCTGACTACCCCGATGCCCCCATTGAATATCTAGGATTTTTCCCCACTCGGGAAATGCAGTCCCGCTTGCGGCGGTGTCGTGCCCTCCTGCTCACCTCCCGTTGGGTTGAAGCCTTTGGCAATGTGGTCATTGAGAGCCTTGCCTGTGGTGTTCCCGTCATTGCCTACAATCGTGGTGGGCCAAGGGAAATTGTCCGCGATGGCCAAACGGGGTTTCTCATTACCCCAGATTCTGTTGAGGCTCTCATTGCCGCCATTGGCAAGATCGATCAAATTGATCGGGCCGCCTGTCGGCAACAGGCAGAACAGGAGTATAGCTTAGCTGTTTATGGGGATACGGTGGAGCAATGGCTACAGCAGATCGCCGCTTCCTTGCCGTCCTAAATCAGCTAAATCAACAGAGGTTGCATGGCAAATTCCCTGCTCCCCTATACAATAGGCAAGGTGCGAGCGGAGATGACACCTGAATGAGCTGGGTTCTGTTCCAAGGGACAAAAGGGGGACGCTCACCCTTGCTCATTTCCTTTACGATGGCCACGATCGCCAGTGGGGGTCTAGGAGTCTGGTTTTTGCGGAGCTTATCACCCACACCTATGGCTCTGTCAGAGCCAATTCCTTTACCAAATGCCCTTAAGCCCGAACGACCTTTGCCCCGGCGGATTTTGGATGGCCGCGATCCCCTCCTGGCAACCGTCCCCAAGAAAGCTCCTCAGCCCCCCGTGGCTGCCTCAGCCCCCGCCCAGGCAATGTTGCCCGCTGTGGCCTCTCCTGCCCTGCAACCCGTGCCTCCGAGCCAAGGCCCTGCCCCTCACGTACGGGTGGCGATCGCCCGCGATCAAAGTCAACTCATTGTTGGCACTGCCGTCGCCACTACCGTCACCAATGATCAACAGCAGGCGATCGCGCAGCTGGCTCCTTCCCAGGGAGTGGTGGTGACGGCCCGCGAGGGTATGCTGCTCTGGAATGGTCAACCCCTTGCCCCCTCCCTATGGCTTTGCCCCAGGAATCAACTCACCTTTGTTGGCGATAAATGGTATCGCGGTAGTGTTCGCCTCATTGCCCAGGGCAATGCCATCACGGCTGTCAATCAAGTGGACTTAGATGTCAGGTCCCGCATCATTATATTCCCAGAAGTCGTGCTAAACTCTTCGAAGCGTACCGGCTCCTTGAGTGCTTGTTCCAAGGTCGGAAAGCGTTCAACGATGGAGTATCACCATGCCACGTATTCATGCCAACGCCCGAACGACACCCCGAATTCGCCGTGAAATCCAACAAGCACCGGCTTCGATCAGTCATCGCGAGCTTGCCAGACGTTACGGGATCCACCGGCACACGGTAGCGAAATGGCGTAAGCGCGCAACCGTTGAAGACAAAAGCACCCGCCCGCACCGCCTGCAAACGACGCTTACGGAAGCGCAAGAGCTTGTGATCGTTGAGGTGCGTAAGCTCCTTTTGCTGCCTCTTGATGACCTTCTCGTTCTTGCCCGGACGTTCCTCAACCCCAATCTGAGCCGCTCAGCGCTGGATCGCTGCCTGCGTCGCCACGGAGTCTCGAACCTCAGGATACTGCAAAAGGAACGCGAAAGCCTCGAAGGCAGTCCCAAAAGCACCACGCGGCAGTTCAAAGCGTACGCACCTGGGTTCATCCACATCGACGTCAAATACCTGCCACAAATGCCGGATGAGGAGCAGCGCCGCTACCTCTTTGTCGCGATTGATCGGGCAACGCGCTGGGTCTATTTGGCAATCCACGAGGAGAAGAGCGCAGAATCGGCAACGCGCTTTCTTGCAAATGTCCTTGCCAACGCTCCTTTCGTGGTGCGTACGGTGCTGACTGATAACGGCAAGGAGTTTACCGACCGTTTCTCCTCCGCAGGCGAACGCCAACCCACGGGACACCATCCGTTTGATCAGCTCTGTCGTGAAAAGCGCATCACCCATCGGCTCATCCAACCCCGCCATCCGCAAACCAACGGGATGGTGGAACGCTTCAACGGCCGCATTGCGGAGATTCTGCGCGCTGAACGCTTTGTCTCGGCAGCCGACTTGCAAGAGACGCTCACGCGATACCTTTGGGCGTACAATCACCGCATTCCCCAACGCGTTTTGGGCCACATGACTCCCATTGAGAAACTGCGATGGTGGCAAACTGAGCGACCAGACCTCTTCGTTTCAAGGGTAGATAATGTCACGGGTCTTGACACTTAGAAGAGTACTTAGTGAGTGTGGTCGGTTCAGAGGTGTATCCCGACTGGCCAATGGAGACCCTGAAGGCCCAGGCGATCGCCGCCCGTTCCTATGCCCTTGCCCACATGTTCCAGCCCGCTAGCCGCTTTTTTGATCTGGGGAACGACGAACGCTGGCAAGTGTATCGCGGTATTGAGACGGAGTGGAACACTACTCAAGCGGCAGTGCAAGCGACGCGGGGAATTGTTCTCACCAAAAGCGGCCGCATCATGATTTCGATGTATGCCGCTACCGACGATATTGTGCGGGACGTCTTTGGCGGGCGGGGCATGAGTCAGACAGGCGCCTATGAGTTGGGCAAGCGCGGCTACAACTATCTGCAAATCTTAGGCACCTACTATCCAGGGGCAGGTTTGTCCCAAATCCGAACCCAATAGCGCTTTTGCACCGCAGTAGGGGATCCCTGTTCTGAATGCCCCTCAGGACGGTGCCAAGTCGGGCGATCGCCAGGGGGCCTACTCCTGTGGCAGCACAAGGCAACACGCATAGACACACATAGAATAGTGACTGGAGTGGGTGTGCAGTGTGGCAAGCTGTAAAGCACTTAGGCAAAAATCTACAACCAGAGTGAGATTGTTGTTCCCAAGCAAGGGAGAGTCTTCCTAAATCTGGACCGATACCGTCGTCATTGCTAGGTTCTCAATTATGGGGTGCATCGAGGAATTTATTCAACAGACTGCTGAGCAAAAAACCCATCCTGCCTTTGTCCAGGGATGGCAAAAACTGGCGCTGAATAAATGGAAGGACAAAAACCATCAGGCAGCCATCTCCGCTCTCAATCATGCGCTAGCAATAGATTCTAACTTAGCAGAATCTTGGTATCGTTTGGCACTGCTCAGTGCCGCTGATAGTGATTTGCAACAGCGCCTTAGGGCCTACGAAAAAGCCATTGAACTCAGACCCGACTGGCAAATTGGCATTGATTTTCTCAAATCCCTGAGTTATCTCCTCTATGTCTATAAAGATGTAGAAGAGCTCAATGAATGTCGCCAAAAAATTAGGGAATCGATATCCGATTTCTATCAACGGTTTCAAAGCTTCCCTTTGGATCAGAAAAAATATCTGTATCAGTGGCTCGGGAACGTGGGGACATTTTTACTGCCCTATCAGGGGGATGAAACCCGCGATCTGCAACAAAAATATGGCCAGATTGTCCATGAAATCATGATGAGTATGATTCCCAGTGCCTCAGAGCGGCCACCGATGCCAGCCGTGAAGGCCAATGAGCCACTGCGGATTGGATTGGTCTGCGGTCACTTTTTTGAGCATACGGTTTGGAAACTGATGCTCCACGGTTGGCTCAAACATCTCGATAGAGAAAAGTTTCAGCTCTATGGCTACTATGTGCAGGATTGGGGCGATCGCTGCACCGAACAAGCAAAAACCTACTGTCATCGCTTTGTGATGGGCAGCAAGTCCCCCCAAGAATGGTTTGAGCAGATCCGCGCTGATCAATTGCATTTAGTGATTTTTCCCGAACTGGGGATGGATTTACAACTGATTCAAATTGCTGCTTTAAGATTAGCGCCGATTCAATGTATGTCTTGGGGGCATCCCGACACCTCTGGCCTGCCCACAATTGATTATTTCCTCAGTAGTGAGCTGATGGAACCAGCCGATGGCCAAAAGTATTACGCTGAAAAACTCATCAGGCTAAAAAATTTGGGAATTGCCTTTAGTCCGATGCCGCCAGACTCGCGATCGCCCATTACCCGCGAGGAATTTGGCCTCAAAAGTGATGCGGTGATCTACGGCTGCCTCCAGAGTGTCTTTAAGTACCTGCCACAGTTTGACCATATCTATCCAGAAATTGCTGCAGCGGTGGGGAATTGCCAATTTGTCTTTATTACCCACTTTATGACTAAAAAGAGCCGCCGCCGGTTTGAACAGCGCCTCGAACGGGCCTTTGCTGCCAAAAATCTTGACTATAGGGAGTACTGCTTTTTCTCTCGCCCCTTAAACTTCTATGGCTTCACCTCAATGTTGCACTGTCTGGATATTTTCTTAGACAGTTTAGAATGGTCAGGGGGCAATTCAACCCTAGAAGCGCTCTACTATGCCCAAGTACCGATGGTGACCACACCGGGGCGCTTTATGCGGGGGCGGCATACAGCTGCTATTCTGACCCTGTTGGAAATACCGGAGTTGATTGCTCCAGATGCATCTGCGTATGTTCAAAAAGCGATTGAACTGGGTCAACATGCTGACTATCGCCAGTGGATTCGCGCCAAAATCCAAAACAATCTGCCAAAGGTGTTTGAGGATCAGGCGGGGGTGCGCTCCCTTGAGGAGTTTATTTGGGCTGTGGTGCAGGAGTTTGCCACCTCTGGCCGCCTCCTCTAGGTACGTTTGCTGGAGAGCAAGATAGGTCGAACTTAAGACAGCTTGGGCATCCCTTGTAAGGCGGTGACAATCGCGAAGATTAAAAATAAAGCCCCACCGCTCAAGGTCAGTGTTCGTTCTGAGATGCGCCCAGCTATCAAGCCGCCACCCAAGACGGCAATCGCAGTACAAATCCCGTGGCCAGCAATGGCACCGAGGGCAACGCCGAAAGCCTGGCTAGCGGCAGCAAGGGTAATTGTGGCAATTTGGGTGCGATCGCCCCATTCGGCCATCAAGGTCAAACTAAAGGCTTCTACAAATGCTGCCCAAGCAGGATTACTGCCCCAACGGCTGAGATTGGCTTCCGCTTTTTCCACTGTTTCCACTGCTGCTTCACACTCGTCCTCACAGGGTTTATTCCCCATCCGCCAGCCTTGAATCAACATCCTGAGGCCAAAAATGGTGAAGAGCAAAATCGCAGCGTAGAAGGTGAATTCTTGCGGTAAAAGTTGAAAGACCTTGCCCACGGCCACTGACAGCAGTGTCATCGTCATTAAAGCTGACCATGCCCCCAGGAAGACCCACCGCTTGCTATGGCGAGTTGCCAAAATCATCGCAATAAAGAATGTCTTGTCCCCCAGCTCAGAAATGGTGATCAGGGTCAGCCCTGCAGTAAAAGCCGTTAGCATAGGAAAAGACTCAAACTTTACCCTACCTCAAGGTACCATACTGCCATGACTGCACCCAACTTTACTGCTATTTTGAATCAGGTGGATTTACCCCTTGATTGGTTGGGGCTGCGTTATGTTGAGGAAATTGTCACCACTCGCAGTGCCCGCGACGGCCATCCTGAAATGAACCAGCGATCGCGCCAGCGGGGGGTCATGGTGGAGGTGCTTGTCAATGGTCAATTTGCCTATACAGCAACCCCAGATTTGCACCCCAGTGCCATCCATGGGGCGATTCAGCAGGCCTATCAACAGGCGAAAACGGCTGCCCCTTGGCAAGTCTTTAACTTTACACCAGCAGCACGGGGCCAGGGCAGGGGACACTACCGATCGCCCCAACAGCAACCCTTTAATCAGCTTTCAGCGGCGGAGTTAAATCACCTACTTCAGGATATTTGCCATAGCCTCAAAGTCGGTGATGAGATTGTCCAAACCTGTGCCTTTGTGCAAACCGTAGAGACCACTAGCCAGTGGTTCAGCAGTGATGGCAGTCAAATTGAACAGCAATTTTATCAAGTGCTCACGGATATGAGGGCCACGGCTCAGGGGGCAGGGGTCGTGCAGCAACGGACCGATCACGGTTGGTTAGCTCGCTGCTATCAAGGGGGGCTAGAGTGGCTGAGTGCTGATCAGTTGAGCGATCGCGCCCGTCACATTGGCGAGCAGGCCCTTGAACTCCTCAGTGCCCAAGAGTGCCCAGAAACAACCACCACCCTGGTCCTTGCCCCCGACCAAATGATGCTGCAAATCCATGAGAGCATTGGTCATCCCCTAGAACTGGACCGCATCTTGGGGGATGAGCGCAACTACGCCGGCGGTAGCTTTATTCGCCTTGAGGACTTTGGGCAGCGGCAGTATGGTTCCCCCCTCCTGAATGTGACGTTTGATCCGACCGTTAGCGGTGAACTGGCCAGCTATGCCTTTGATGACTTGGGGGCGCCGGCTAAACGCCTCTATCTGATCAAGGAAGGACGCCTGCTGCGGGGTCTAGGGAGCCTTGAAAGTCAGCAGCGAGCAGGGGTAGATGGTGTGGCCAATGCCCGTGCCTGTTCTTGGAATCGTCCCCCCATTGATCGGATGGCCAACTTGAATATCGAGCCGGGGACACAATCCTTTGATGAGATTATCGGCAACATCGAGGCAGGCGTGTACATGGAATCCAATCGCTCTTGGTCAATTGACGATTATCGCCTCAAATTTCAGTTTGGCTGTGAATATGCCAAGTTGATTGAAAATGGCCGCCTGACCCGTACACTGCGCAATCCCAACTATCGCGGCACGACGCCAGAATTTTGGCAGAGTTTGATTGCTGTGGGAGATGCCTCCACCTGGGGCATCTTTGGTACGCCGTTTTGTGGCAAGGGCGAACCCAATCAAGCCATTCGTGTCGGCCATGCTTCACCGGTATGTGCCTTTGCCAATATCCAAGTCTTTGGGGGTGGTTAGTGAATGGGCGAGGTCAGACTCGAACTGACATGGGGAAACCCCGCTACATTTTGAGTGTAGTGCGTCTACCATTTCGCCACTCGCCCTCAGAGTTATTACTATACCATGCTTTAGGACGACTGAGCGATCTCCAGAGCCTGACAAGCGCGATCCACAAGGGTCTGTAGGTCACCTAGTTGCTCAGTGTGCTCTGAGTAGTAGAGGTTTGCATTGCCGCGATCGGTGTCCTCCCAAAACCTGGGCTCCGCTTGGCGCAGGCGATCGCAATTTTGATGAAAGAGGCGCTTGAATTCCGACAGACCCAAAACCGCTGCATCCTCCACTATATCCGCAACAATCCGCTGGGCAAACTGGGGTTGCTGCCGTGCCAAGTAAAAGAGAGCGAGTCCCATTTGCAGTAGGCGCACCCCTGTACTTTTGCCATAGGGGCGATCGCCATTTTGGGGGTGGCGCAGTTCCGGCGGATTATCCAAGCGAAGCATTTCCTCCAGGAGTTCCAGTTGCAGTTGTTCCTCCCACTGCTGCTCATTCACGAGGATTAAGACCTTTTTTAGCTCAGCGGCAAAGACATCCACAATGAAATAAAGGGCAGGACTACTTTGGGCTAATTCATACACTTCATTGCCGTAAGTACGCAGATGATGCACACATTTTTGGGTGAGGTGGGGGCGCTGGTAATGCACCAGACTCTCAATAAACCGCCGATAGTGAAAGGCTAAGTTATAGAGGTTGCGTGCCTCATTGTGCCGACTGCCGTGTTTAATAGCAAAGCGCATCATCGTATTGAAGCGAATAATGATTAAGTCCAACAAAATGTCATCGCCCCTACTGAGAATGCGGTGGGCGATCGCGCACATCTCAGAGCCGCACAACGACGCTAGGGGAAACTGACCCTCTTCCAAAAAGCGCACATAGGCATTCCCTAGGAGCCGAAAACACTTTTGCTCGTAGAAGGTATGGTTCTCTTCAATCTGGCTAAATTGATCAAACATGGTCTTGAAGGCAATATCCCCCTTCACCGCACCACTCAAGCGAAAGAAATAGGCTGGATAGTTCGGCTTGCAACTGATATAGTCTTGAAGTAGTTCACTGACAGCACTAATAATTTCTGCTTGCGTCCCACGAAATGCCACATAGGCCAGCAAATCGTCCAATTGGTTTAGGCCGGCAATCAGGTAGGCTTGACTACGGCGCAGGAACCAGGGTTGATAGGAGAATCCCTCCTTGAGGATGACGGCCAGTTGACGCATGTAGCGAGACTGGTGGCGGTAAATTTGCTGCACCACACTTTCCGGTTGGATGGACTGAAGGATATAGAAGATGTAGGGCAGCGCCGTCAGAATAGCCAAGGGCAACAGTCCATACAAATTCAAGAGAATGCTGCCAACGGGCTGTCTGCCCAAGTCCTGCAAAACCTTGATGTAGAAGATATGGGCACCTCCCAAAACTAGGCTCCAGACATAGATCAGGCTGATCCAGTCCTGCATGTACAGTTCAGTAATCTTGGGAATGTTTTGGGCGGCAATGGAAATCACAATAATCAACGTGCCAAGGGTGAGGCCGATGACGGCCAGCCACACCTCTGGGGCAAAACTGGTGTCAAAGGTGCCCGCAACTGGCCAAGGAAAGAGGGTTGGAGCAGTGGGTTTGAGGTGAGCGACGACAACCTGAGCGCCGCTATCTAAAAGGGCAAGGGTGACCAGACTGACAGCAAAGGCCACGAGCGATCGCGGCAGATGAGGCGTGGTCAAGCACCAGCGGTGGAATTGCTTCAGCATCTGTCTATTGGGGTTGGGTCAATGGCCTCCGCCCCCGACTATGGCACACCGGTGGGCAAATTTTTTGTTCCCCCTTTGAGATTTCTGGAAATTCATGCTAGTATAGTGTTCCTGACTTGGGCTTGTAGCTTAGTGGATTAGAGCGGCTGACTACGGATCAGCAGGTCGGGGGTTCGAGTCCCTCCAAGCCCGTTGAGCACAACGATGCTGAATACCGAATAAGACGAGAGAAGTTATAGAAGTACCGTTTTTATTCATATTCAAAGGAAAAAGGGTGACCGGAGCCACCCTCTGTTACATTACTTATCGTTTCTCAGGGATCGCAGAGTTCCTATACCACCACGGTTTTTTGAGTGACTTGCTTCAGTTCACCCTTGGCGTATTTGGCGGCATAGTCATCGAGGCTGAGTTGCTTGATTTTGCTAGCGTTACCAGCGGTACCAAATTGCTGATAGCGATCGGCACACACTTTTTGCATGTATTTAATCGATGGCTTGAGGAAGTGACGGGGGTCAAATTCCTTGGGTGCCAAAGCCAGAGCTTCGCGCACTGCAGCGGTAATGGCTAGGCGATTGTCGGTGTCAATGTTGATTTTGCGCACACCGCTCTTAATGCCTTTTTGGATTTCTTCCACAGGCACCCCGTAGGTTTCGGGAATTGTACCGCCGTACTGGTTGATGATGTCAATCAATTCTTGGGGCACCGAGCTAGAGCCGTGCATCACCAAGTGGGTGTTGGGCAAGCGGCGGTGGATTTCTTCCACGCGGCTGATGGCGAGGATTTCACCGGTGGGTTTGCGGCTAAATTTGTAGGCACCGTGGCTCGTTCCAATGGCGACCGCAAGGGCATCCACTTGGGTGCGCTCAACGAAGTCCACAGCCTGATCGGGGTCAGTGAGGAGCATCGAGTGATCGAGGGCACCTTCAAACCCGTGACCATCTTCAGCTTCCCCTTTACCAGTTTCCAAGGAACCAAGGCAGCCCAGCTCACCTTCCACAGAAACACCAATGGAGTGAGCGACTTTTACCACTTCACTAGTGACAGCCACATTGTACTCGTAGCTAGCGGGGGTTTTGGCGTCGGCTTCGAGGGAGCCATCCATCATCACACTGGTAAAGCCATTGCGAATGGCGGAGTAGCAGGTGGCAGGCTCGTTACCATGGTCTTGGTGCATCACAATGGGAATGTGGGGGTAGGTTTCCACCGCAGCCAAAATCAGGTGACGCAGGAAGTTTTCCCCAGCATACTTACGGGCACCCCGCGATGCTTGCAAAATCACGGGACTGTCGGTTTCGTGGGCCGCCTGCATGATGGCTTGGATTTGCTCCATGTTGTTGACGTTGAAGGCGGGAATGCCGTAACCATTTTCGGCTGCGTGATCCAGCAGCAAGCGCATGGGTACGAGTGCCATAGGGTTCTATCCTCCTTAGTAGAGCGGATGTATCGCTTCGTTAACCTTACCGATAATCTTAGGCTATGTTTGCTCGTTTATGTTACAGGGCAGCGATCGCTGGCCTATTGAGAATACAACCCTTTTCTATAGATAAGGGGTATCCAAAGGGGGCAAGGCTCAGAAAATCTCGCGTATGGGAACTTCAATGCCGTTAATCACCGGTACCGGAATCCCGCGCGAGACATGGAAATAGATCCAATCCTCCAAGAGTTCGGAAAGACGCTCGCGGCATTCAAGCACTGTCTTGCCATTGGTCTTGAGCCCCTCAAGGTCAGGAATTTCACCGTAAATCAGGCCATCCTCTGCATTGAAGTGATAAACCGCCCGCTCCAGAGCCGCATTCATATAGTCCGACAGCGACATCCCTAGGACTGGCCTCCTGCAAGATAGGCAGCCACGGCAGCAGCGGTTCGATTGCCGTGTTCGACGCGATCGCCCAAGGCCACACCCTCAGCATAGTTACTACACAGGAAAAGCCCAGGGGTTTGGGTGAGGGCATGGGTCACCTGCTGCCACTGCTGAGGGTAGCCCACAATATATTGGGGAATCGCCCGTCGCCAAACTTTCATACCGAGTAATCGTGCCTTGGCTGCGGGTAAATCAAGGAGGCGGGTCAAATCCTGCTGCACTTGCTCGACAATCGCTTCTTCCCTAAGGCTAGCCAAATCGGGATCCGTAGCACCGCCAATAAAACTGGTGAAGACTTGCCAACCGGCGGGGGTGCGTTGGGGAAAAAGACAGGACGACCAAATGGTGCCCAGGGTACGGATGCCCTGACCACGAGGAACCAGTACTCCAAATCCGGGGCGTACACTGCGTCCCAGTCCGGCAGGGTAGGCCAAGACCACACAGGCCACGGTGGGATAGGGGATGGTCGCCAAAGCACGGGCGATCGCTGGCTGGAAGGGAGCGACTAACTCTGCGGTTTGATAGGCAGGCGTTGCCAAGACCACACTGCGGGCATGCCACGTTTGCTCACCACTGCGCAGCAGGTAGCCACCCTTGGGTTCTGGGGTGATCGCTTCAACAGGGGTTTGCAGGTGAAGGGGTGCCTTCAATTGTTGGGCGATCGCCCGCGGCAGAGCAGCCAAACCTTCCCTAAAGGAGCCAAGCTCCCCTGGTCGCATTTGCACCTGTGCAGGGGGTTTTGGTTGAGGGGGTTGTTGACGCCGCAGGCGCAGAGCCCCGGCAATGAGGCTACCCCCTAGTTTTTCCAGTTGGGCAATACGACGAAAAGCAGCAGCGGCACTCAATTGTTGCGGATCACCGGCATAAACCCCAGAGACAAAGGGGGCCACCAGTCGTTCAGCAACCTCTTGCCCCAAATGGCGACGGAAAAATGAATCAACTGACTCGTCCCCACTGCCCAGATAGGGAGGCACAAACCCCAAGGCACCAAGGGCTGCCCGTACTTTTCCCCAAGGGCTGAGCAAATTTGAAGTGGCCAAGGCCAGGGGACGGGTGGGTTCGAGGGGGTAGAGTTCCCCCCGCCAGTAGATGTAGCGCGGTAGGTGGCGATCGCCCCGAATGAGCTCTGAGTGCAAGCCCACCTCGGCAATGAGTTGTAGGAGGGCAGGGGTGGGGGCAAAGCTATTGGGACCCAGTTCCCAGACAAAGCCCTCCGCCGCTTGGGTCGTGATATTGCCCCCCAGGCGATCGCTGGCCTCTAAAAGAACGCCACTGTAGTGAGGGGCGCTCCGCTGCAACCGCCAAGCAACACTGAGGCCACTGAGACCACCCCCAACAATTGCAACATCTACCTCAATCACCCGTTTTCCTACCCTCCAAAGTCTTTAGGATCGCTTAAACAACGAGTCGAGATAGACCCGTGCCGTGCGGCGATCGCATTCTCCATTTTGCAGCAAAAAGAGTGACAGGGCAGCCACAAAGACGCGATCCTGATCCCAATCGGGATGCCGCTCGAGGTAGTATTTCAGGGTTTCGTGTAGCTCCTCTGGAATCTCGGCAAGAATACTAATCGTGGCTTGAGCGTTCATACCGTGAGTTACCTCAATAAAACCAAGATAAAATTGCAGGCACAATCAGCTCGCCCTGGCTAAACCTGTGGAAAACTCCCATAACAGTTCTGACCAAATCCCCAAACCCCTGACTCAGAGTGGGATTTAGCCCTACCCTCCCAAGGTTTCAGAGCAAGTGAATCTCTATCCGTGGAACTCCATTGTCTGGGTTGTCCTAGGGACTGTCAATCCTTGTTTTCACCCATCTTGGCGATCGCAATCCACGACAAAATAGGCATTTCCAGACTTTTGGCCCTCCTCAGGTTTTCCCCAGGGCGCCAGCGACAGTTATCCCCAGAAATGTCTTGAAACCTAGTCATACCGTAAAGACCTGTGGAAAACTCTGCCCCAATCTGTGGAAAACCTTGGGAAAATTGGGGAATTTTTGGGGAAAGTGAGGGGAAAATTAAGGTTCTATTAAGGCTTGCTTCAGAGAAAATAAAAGCCGCAAAAGTTATGAATTCCTGACTTTATTAACTTTTGCCGGGATTAGTCCGGCCCTGTACCCGCAATGAGATGTTACAGACGAGCTTCGGGAGGGGGCCAGTCACTGTCCTGAGGGGGAACAGGTTCTGGATTTTCAATGGTTATCTCCGCTGCCATTGCCTCGTCCTCAACATCACTATTTTCAGGAATCTCCCCTAGGAGATCGGCAGCAGAGGTGCGCGATTCTGGAACTGGAGGCATCGTTTCTGCGGGTTGAGCAGCGGGAGCAGGTTCAGAGGCCAAAAGCGGTTCTGCCCCTGGCTCAGGGGTTGCCGTGGGTTCTGGAGCATTGACGACTGTTTCAGGAGATGCGGGTTCCGCTGGTGCTGTGGCGGTCACTGTGGCTTCTGGAGCCTCAACCCCTGTTTCAGGAGCGGCTGGCGCTTCCGAGGGGGTCACCGCTTCTTCTGA
This sequence comes from Thermosynechococcus vestitus BP-1, assembly GCF_000011345.1. Taxonomy (NCBI): domain Bacteria; kingdom Bacillati; phylum Cyanobacteriota; class Cyanophyceae; order Acaryochloridales; family Thermosynechococcaceae; genus Thermosynechococcus; species Thermosynechococcus vestitus. The sequence continues at coordinate 370,813 of NC_004113.1, read as the reverse complement.
AGCTTCTTCTGAAGCCGTAACCGTTCCTGGTTCCGGCTCTTCCGGGGTCGTAGCCGTTGGTGGCTGTAGCGTTTCAACGTTTGACTCTTCTGGGGCAGTCATTTCGGCACCCCCTTCGTGATCAGCTGGTGTGTCTGCAGTTGGGCTGGCCGTTGGTTCAGGTTCGGCAGATTCTGCTGGGACTGCGGCAGCTTCCTCAGTGGCTGGGGTGGGTTGTTCAGCAACGGGACTGGGGGTGCTTGCTGTCCACAGATCTTCTTTGATGTTGCCAGTATCCATCGGCGGTGGCGGGATATCCACGGCGGGCTGGGGGCGATCGGGCTGCTTTTGGAAGCGACTGGCCACAGGACTCACCAGGCCCTTCAGTAGCTCACTGACTTTGGCGAGGGCGGCTTCAGGCAGGAGAGACTTCACCCTTTGCCAGAGAGCTTGGGCCTTTTGGGTATCGGTGCGATCGCCGGGGTGGGTGAGTTGCCAGCGATAGCTGAGGGTCTGCCCGCCAAACCAAAGGATTAAAGCCACTGCGGCTGTTGTTCCTAGGAGCAAGCCACCGCCAATGCGATCGCCATAGATCCACAGGGTCAAAGCAAAGAACAATCCCGCGCCACTGGCCACCAGATCAAACCTACGGTACAGTTCCGGCAGGAAGAAGCCCAACAGATACAAGCCTAAACTGGCGATCGCCATACTCCAAGCTAGCAAGTTCGTCAGCATTCCCAGTCCTCAGCAAGATAACGGCACACCGACAAGGCGGTATCAACCTTCTACCTTACACCCCGCTGAATTTATCTCTGCCAGAGTTTATTCTTTGTCGAACTCCTGATCCACTGCTGGAATCAACCCTAGGCTGAGCTATGGTCAATAAACTGCCTGCAAAAAATTTTTTTCGCTCAAGGTGACATATTCACCCCAGATCTGCCAGTATTAGCCCATGGAGCTTCAAGGTAACCTGCTATGATGAGCCTAAGAATTTATACCTAGTCCATCCCTAAGCTAATATTCAATTCATTGACTTGAGTCTATCGATACTATTATTTTGCTTCTAAAAATTTTCTTTTGGCGGAGTAAAGGAGTTGCTTGTGGCAAATCGGCCAGTGATGGAGTTTAACGAGCGTCCATTCCACTTCATTGGCATTGGCGGTATTGGGATGTCAGCCCTTGCCTACATTCTGGCCAAAAAGGGCTTGAGGGTGTCTGGATCCGATTTGCGTCCCAATCGTTTGACCGAGCAACTGGCTGAGTTAGGCGTGCAGATTTTTATTGGCCAGAGTGCTGCTAACCTTGAAAGGTATCCCTTTACTCCACTGCCTCAGGTCATTTGCTCCAGCGCCATTCGCAGCGATAACCCTGAATATCTAGCGGCTCAACACTTAGGCTGTCCAATCTTTCACCGTTCCGATGTACTCGCGGCACTGATGCACCGCAGCCAAAGTATTGCCGTTGCCGGTACCCACGGTAAGACAACCACCAGCAGTATGATTGCCTATTTGCTGTTACAGGCTGGGCTGGATCCAACAATTATTGTCGGGGGTGAAGTGGCGGCATGGCAGGGCAATGCCCGTGTGGGTCAAAGTCGTTACCTGGTGGCTGAAGCCGATGAGTCCGATGGCTCTCTGCGCAAATTCCATCCCCATATTGGCGTTATTACGAATATCGAACTTGACCACCCCGATCACTACAATTCCCTTGAAGAGGTGGTGGCCACGTTTCAGCAGTTTGCGGATCAAGCAGAGATTGTTATTGCTTGTGCCGATTGTCCGAATATCCGCGATCGCCTGCATCATCCCCGCCTGTTGACCTATAGCCTGCAACGGCAAGCAGCGGTGGACTACTGTGTAGATCATATTCAATACACCGCTGAGGGCACAACGGCGCGGGTTTGGGAGCGGGGCACGTCCCTTGGAATTTTGCAACTGAATGTTTTGGGTGCCCACAACCTGCAAAATGCCCTGGCAGTGATTGCCGTGGGACGCTATCTCGGCATTGACTTTGCCACCATTGCTGCTGCCCTTTTAGAGTTTCGCGGTGCCCGCCGCCGCTTTGAAGAACGGGGACAGGTGAATGGCATTCGCTTCATTGATGACTATGCCCACCATCCCAGTGAAATTATGGCTACCCTAGAGGCAGCCCGCCTCCAAGTGGGTACTCAAACCCCTTGGCAACGAATCGTGGCGGTGTTTCAACCCCACCGCTATAGCCGTACCCAAACCTTGCTCAAGGCCTTTGGTCAGTGCTTCACCGCAGCGGATCACGTGATCTTTACGGATATCTATAGTGCCGGCGAACCCGATCCCGGCACAATTAGTGGTGCCGATGTTGCCACCTGTGCCCGTCAGTACCATGCTTCAGTGGATTACTGCCCCACCCTTGAAGCGGTGCAAACTCGCTTGGCGCATCTGCTGCAGCCGGGGGACTTGGTCATCTTCCTTGGGGCTGGCAACCTCAATCAACTGATTCCCTCTGTTATGGCGGATCAGGAACAATTCAGTGTCTCTTCCCTCACTGAGGCGATCGCCCTATGACCCTGGCCTGCTTGCCCCAAACCCAGTGCCCCCTACAACGGCAAGTCTCCCTTGCGAAGTTCACGACCCTGAATGTGGGGGGCTGTGCGGAGTGGTTGGTGGAACCGCGTACCATTCCTGAACTGCAAGCGGCCTATATTTGGGCACAGGAGGAGGGACTGCCGATTACGGTTTTGGGGGCAGGATCTAATCTGTTGGTGAGCGATCGCGGTGTGCCGGGGCTGGTGATCTCCACGAAGCATCTGCGCTATCTCACAACTGATCTAGAGACGGGACAACTCACGGTGGGTGCAGGCTATCCCTTGCCGAAGTTGGCTCACCATACCGCCAAACTCGGCTGGCGCGGTCTGGAGTGGGTTGTTGGCATCCCCGGCACCGTCGGAGGAGCAGTGGTGATGAATGCCGGTGCCCATGGCAGCTGTACAGCGCAGCGGCTGGTGTCAGCGGTGATTTTAGAACCCGATGGCACGTTGGCAGTGGTGGCGGCACGGGAGTTGGGCTATGCCTACCGCACATCAAATCTTCAGGAGACGCAGCGCTTGGTACTGCAGGCCACATGGCAGTTGGAACCCGGCCATGATCCCGCCCAAGTGAAAGCAGAGACCCAAAAACATCTGAGCGATCGCCTGCGGACGCAGCCCTACGGTTTCCCCAACTGTGGCAGTGTCTTCCGCAATCCCCAAGGGTGGACTGCGGGGTGGCTCATTGAGCAAACGGGCCTGAAGGGCTACCAGATTGGCCATGCCCAAGTTTCGGAAAAACACGCCAACTTTATCCTCAACTGTGGCGGTGCAACGGCCATGGATGTTTATCATCTGATCCGCTATGTGCAAACTGCTGTGGCCGATCGCTGGGCGGTGTGGTTGCACCCAGAAGTAAAGCTCATTGGTAACTTTGCCTAGGGTCTATGGCCATTACCCTCTGCATGATTGTGCGGGATGAGGCGACACGCTTACCCCAGTGCCTAGCCAGTGTTGCCGGCGTTGTTGATGAAGCGGTGATTGTGGATACGGGGTCGCAGGATGAAACGGTGGCGATCGCCCGCGATTGGGGGGCACGGGTCTATGAAATTCCTTGGCAAGATGATTTTGCCGCTGCCCGCAATGTTGCTCTAGGGTATGTGACCACTGAGTGGGTCTTAGTTCTCGATGCTGATGAAACCCTCACCCCTGCCTTTGCTGCTTTGCTGCCTCAAATTTGCCAGCACCCCAACTGGCTGGTGGTCATCTTGCTGCGGCAGGAACTGGGTGTTATTCCCCCCTATACGCCCGTAGCGCGGCTCTTTCGCCGTCATCCGGCCATCTCCTTTCAGCGGCCCTACCACGAAACCATTGATGACAGCGTTTTGGCGCTCCAACAGCGGGAACCCCATTGGCAAATTGGTCATGTCAGTGGTGTTGCCATTGTCCACAGGGGCTATCTGGGCGACCAGCGGCAGCAAAAGCAGGAACGGGCTGAGCGCATTATGCGTCGCCACCTTGAGCAGCACCCTGAGGACGCCTACCTGTGGAGTAAATTAGCCGGTGTATATCTGGCCAGGGGCAACTGGGAGCAGGCTCAGCGGTGTTTAGAAGAGGGGTTAAAGACTGATACCCTTCCGCCAGCGATCGCCCAGGAACTTTACTATCAGCAAGGGAATCTCTACGCTGAGCGCGGGGAGTGGCAAGCGGCAATTGCCGCCTATGAAATGGCCCTAGGGACGCCCACCCCTGAGGTGATGCATCTTGCTACCTATCTGCGGCTGGCGGAAGCCCAAAAGCAATTAAAACGCTGGGGCCATGCCCTGGCCACCTACGATCGCCTGCAAAGGTTGGATCCAACCTGTGCCTTAGCCTATCAAAATCAGGGGGCACTGCTGCTGCGTCTAGGACAGGTCAGTGCTGGCCTTGCCAAACTACGTCAAGCCATTGCCCTGCTGCGGGATCAAAATCCAGCGGAGGCCCAGCGCCTCACCCAAGAACTCCAAGCAATGGGACTCCTCTCACCCAGCGAGAAGAGTTCATAAAGCGTTTTGGACGAAGGTCGTTGTCCGTACCAGTTGCCGAATTTCCTCCTCCCACGGTTCTTGACGGGTCAACGACAGGCCCTCAATCAGGCGTCTGTGACCACTAAGCACAGAATCCCATTGCCGCAGGGGGGCAATACATTGACAAATTTGGCCCTAACAAATTGGGCCCTAAGGTAGAGAACAGTCGTCGGGTTTTGGGTGTAGAGGCTGCCAAGACCGGCGGCTCAACTGTGACAAACATTTGACAAACATTTGGCGGGCGATCGCGCCCTACACTTGGTGCCTCAAACCCTTAGGGTCCATTGCTGCAACGATGTCATTGCCCGTTATGGGGGTGAGGAGTTTGCCCTTGTACTCCCCTATGATGTTTGGGGCGGCTCAACAAATCGTTAAACGGATGGCCCATCACATGCGGGAACTGAAAATCCGCCAAGGAGACACGGCCTACCATCGCTACATCACAGTTAGTGCTGGGTCATACTTTGTCACTGCCGGGGAACGTCAGAGCACCTTAACTGAGATCCTTGCCATTGCTGATGCTGCTGTTGATCAGGCCAAAAAACAGGGGCGCGATCGCTCTATTCTTCTTGACTATTTCTCTTGAATGGTTGCAAAAGGCTGTCCCTCCGCCTCAGTGTTGGCATACCAGTTGGCGATCGCCCCCGCCTCCGCTAGGATAAATTTGAGTTGCGTTTTCGCCAATGGCTATGAATCCTGGATCGAACTACCTTATTGCTAGCCAAGTGACGATTGAGCCGCAAATTATCGTGGCCCAAAAATTCAAAGACACGTTGGGGGAAGACGTTTCTAAGGCGTGGGCAAACTTTGTCGATTCGGGTCAACTGTGGGCACTGATTATTGGTTTGGCCATTGGCTGGATCTTTGGCAAGCTCCTGAACTTTTAGCCCTGAGAACTGCCCGTGAGTGCCCCACCTCAGCCTTGGAGCCAGCGCTTTGAACAGGCCCTCCATCCGGCGATCGCCCGCTTTAACGCCAGTATTGGTTTTGACATTCGCCTCATTGAATACGATCTCAGCGGCTCCCAGGCCCATGCCCGCATGCTGGCAAAAACAGGGATCATTAGCCCAGAGGAAGCAGAAACACTGATCCAAGGCCTAGAGCAAATTCGCCAAGAATACCGTGCCGGTCAGTTTACCCCCGGCATTGAGGCGGAGGATGTTCACTTTGCCGTTGAACGCCGCCTCACAGAATTGGTGGGGGAGGTGGGTAAGAAACTGCACACGGCGCGATCGCGCAACGATCAGGTAGGCACCGATGTGCGCCTCTATTTACGCTCCGAAATTGATCACATTCTTCAACAACTGCGGCAGTGGCAGCGCACCCTGCTGGATCTGGCGCAATCCCATGTAGAAACCCTCATCCCTGGTTACACCCACCTGCAACGGGCACAACCCCTGAGCTTGGCTCACCATCTCCTCGCCTATGTGGAAATGGCGCAGCGGGACATTGAGCGACTGCGGCAAATTCGCGAGCGGGTGAATATCTCTCCCTTAGGGGCTGGGGCCCTGGCGGGCACAACGTTCCCCATCGATCGCCACTACACAGCGGAATTGTTGGGCTTTCGGGAACCCTATCGCAATAGCCTCGATGCCGTCAGCGATCGCGATTTTGTCATTGAATTTCTCTGTGCCGCTAGCTTGATCATGGTGCATCTATCGCGGCTCTCGGAGGAGATTATTCTCTGGGCCTCTGAGGAGTTTGCCTTTGTGCAGCTCACCGATACCTGTGCCACCGGCTCTAGTATCATGCCCCAAAAGAAAAATCCCGATGTGCCGGAATTGGTGCGGGGGAAAAGCGGCCGCGTCTTTGGCCACTTGCAGGCCCTCTTGGTGATGATGAAGGGGCTACCCTTGGCCTATAACAAGGATCTCCAAGAGGATAAAGAAGCCCTTTTCGATGCCGTCGATACGGTGCGTGCCTGCCTAGAGGCAATGACGATCCTGATGGCCGAGGGGCTGGTGTTTCAAACCCAACGCTTGGCAGCGGCGGTGGAGAGTGATTTTGCCAATGCTACGGATGTGGCCGACTACTTGGCCAGCAAAGGGGTGCCCTTCCGCGAGGCCTATAACTTGGTGGGGCAAGTGGTGAAAACCTGTGTTGCTCAGCAGAAGCTCCTCAAAGACCTCACCCTTGAGGAATGGCAAGCCCTGCATCCCGCCTTTGGGCCGGATATTTATCAACGGATTGCCCCCCGCCAAGTGGTGGCTGCCCGCAATAGCTATGGTGGGACAGGGTTTGATCAGGTGCGCCAGGCCCTGGCTGCGGCCCGCGATCGCCTTAATGATTTTTAATGAAAAAGGGTGTCATTTGCCCTTAGCCTGAAAGATAGACTGCACTAACAGTCACTTTTAGAAATAAAACGTTGCAAAATTTCAAGAAGGATCCTGTGATGACAACGTCTCTAGCGACGAAATTGCGCGAAGGCACCAAAAAAGCCCATACCATGGCCGAGAACGTTGGCTTTGTGCGCTGCTTCCTCAAAGGCACCGTAGAAAAAAGCTCCTACCGCAAGCTCGTTGCCAGCCTCTATCACGTTTACAGCGCCATGGAACAGGAGATGGAGCGGCTCAAAGATCATCCCATTGTTGGCAAAATTTACTTTCCGGAGCTGAACCGCAAAAGTAGCCTTGAGCGAGATCTCACCTATTACTTTGGTTCCAATTGGCGCGAGGAAATTCCCCCTTCGCCAGCGACGCAGGCCTATGTTGCCCGCATCCATGAGGTGGCCAATACTGCCCCGGAACTGTTGGTGGCGCACTCCTACACCCGCTACCTAGGGGATCTTTCGGGCGGCCAAATCCTCAAGGGGATTGCTGAGCGGGCGATGAATTTGCAGGATGGCGAAGGCACAGCGTTTTATCGGTTTGAGTCCATTAGTGACGAAAAGGCCTTTAAGCAACTCTATCGCCAACGCCTCGATGAACTGCCGGTGGATGAGGCCACGGCAGACCGGATTGTGGATGAGGCCAATGCCGCCTTTGGCATGAACATGAAGATCTTCCAGGAACTGGAGGGCAACCTGATCAGGGCCATTGGGCAGTTGCTCTTTAATACGCTGACTCGTCGCAAACAGCGGGGCAGCACTGAACTGGCCACCGCCGACTAACTTAGCTGAGTAACTTGGGAGTAACCTAGAGCGTAAACTGAAAGGCCTTGACTAGCATCCCCGGCACCGTAATGCCCCCAAGGGAGCGGCGTTCGTAGGTATCGGTGTTGGCGATCCACATGGGGGTGTCGGTCAAGGCTTCTAGGTTGTTGCCCCAAAAGTCATACAAACTGTCATCAAACCGCAGATCGCTAATGGGGCCAACGATTTTGCCCTGCTCTACCCAAAAACAGGCGTAGCGGGTCATGCCCGTTATGCGTCCATTGGGACGATCGCTCCAGTTGAGGTAGTGCAAATTGCCGACGTACAGCCCCGTATCGAGGGCAGCAAGCACATCCACCGCTGGCAGAGTACCGGCCAGCACGAGGGGCGATCGCAAGCTTTCTTGCCGGTTGGCACCATTGGCCACAAGGTTGTATTCCTGAGCTGTGCGCCGACTAATGAGCAGCGTTTGCAATTGGCCGCGCTCAATTAAAGAGAGGTAGGGAGGAGCAATATCGCCATCGCTATTGAAGCGGGGCACCGTGCCGCTGGTAAAGTCCTCCTGCAAACTGAAAAGGGGAGATAGAGTCACCCCTTCCCGTAACTTGGCGAGGGCACTGCCCCCTTGACGATAGGCGGCCTCACTGACGGCGCCCCAGGAGAGCATCCCCACGAGTTCAGCGACAGCAGCGGGGGCAAAGTAGGTGCGATAGCGTCCTGGCGGCAACTGGCGTGGCGGCTGTGCCAACTGGGCTAACTGCTGGCGATCGCTGGCAATTTGGGTTTCGTAGGTGGCAGTGTCCCAATGGGTACTGGCGTAGCTATTTTTGACGGCTTTGCCCGTGTCTGTAAAGAGGGAATAATCTAAGCAAAAGGTTTCCGTGGCAAACCAATGCTCCTGGCCTGCGGAGTTAAAGCTACCGCGAGCGATGGTGCCGCCACTATAAATGCCGACAAAATCAAGGTCTTGCACAGGTTTGAGGATGGTTTCTACAACCGAGTCAGGATCAGGTAGGCGGCCAAGGTAGGTGTCTTGAATAGAGCCCGTATCCGTTGGTGGCACTAAGTAGGGATCCACAGGGAGCTGAACCGTTTCTGAGCGCAATTGCGCCAAATACTCTAGGGCCGCCGCCAAATCCGCCGTTCCCCTATAGGGAAAGGAAGTGCTCGCCGTCCGTTGCTGCAGTTGCAACCGCAGGGTGACCTGTGTATCCTCTACCGTGCCAATTTGACGTACCCGCGCCCGATTAAAGCGAATAAACTGGCTGGATTCACTGGCAATTTCAACAAAGAGCGCTTCCCCCGGCTTTAAGGCAGCAAAAAGCTCATGGCTCAGATGCTGAGCTGCGCGAAACTCAAGGGTCATTCGGGCTGTGTTCCTCGTTCAATGTGCAAAGCCTTTCTTAGGGTACCCCATTCCCTTTGCCAGGGATCAGCCAAAGGCAGTTGCGTGTGGCAACCTGGCCAGATTCAGCGCCTAGCCACTAGCTGTTAAGACCTGAGGTTTTCTAAGCCTCTGCTACTCAGGCGTAACGCCAAACGGGACACCTCAAATTGCAATTCATTTCCATGCTTTCGAAGGAAGGATTTGATGGCTAGCTTAGTCTTTGCATTGCATATTTCCTCAGGAATTGCTGGAGGGATGTCTATGCGCAGGTAAATATCTATGCGCAGGTAAATATCTTGTTCATATGCCTTATGATCCAATTTCCCAAGAGATAAATTTTTCTCGATGTTATCTATCTCTTGAGTTGTCGCAACCAAATAGTAGGCTGCCTTGTCAATGTATTCTAAAAGTTCATTTAGTTCAATGGTGTCCTTTTCCTTAAGAGAAGGTGCATCCTTTGCTTGGAGAATTAAAGCAATAGAAGCGTTAACTTTAAATGGTTCTGGCTTATAGCTCTGCTCTTCCGATTTCCTGGGAGTCTGAGGATTGCTGTTAAGCAACGCTCTCCAAAAAACCCAAAAAACCAAAATCAAAAGAACCAAAAAACCCAAACCAAAAAGAATTTTTTCTCCACCGAACTCAAGAAGCGACCAAGGAATTTCTATTATTGTTTCTTGTCTTGTTTCTTTTAACATGTAATAATCCTCCTGCCACTTTTGATTAATGAGTATGTCCTATACTGAGCTAGTTTCAGCGTTTAGATCAACGGAGATTACTCCAGCATTTTCAGACTACTTAATCTTATCCCAAGAAGGTCGGGCTTGTTCTAGCTCGGCCACACTTGTGCGCATTAGCTCCCAAAACTGCTTGTGGGTTTCATAATCTATGCTCAGCGCTTGGTGGCATTCGCTTAATTTAGAGCGATAGCGCTCTAGTACCGCTTGCTGATATTCATTCGCTTTTTCTGTGAGTAAATCGGTTTGCTCTAGAAGCCAATCAAGATATGCGGGCACTAAGTACTCATCCACCCACTCTTTACAGGCAGCGCTCCAGTCTTCACAGAGCTTTACCATGCTGGGAACTTCAAGCACGAAACCAGACTTTTTTACATTTACTTTTGTTTCTATTTCAATCAAGCAGAGCAGCGACCGAGGTCCTGCTTTCCTTCTTTCAGTAGTGGTCCATGTCGCCTTTTTTGGAGAAAAGGCTTTTTCTACGAAAATGTCCCAATTGAGTTCTTTCTGAACTTGACTTAAAGTACTCATCGGGAACTGAATCCCAAGCTCTGGGGCAATCCTCTGAGCACTCTCCTGTAGGTATTCTAAATGGTTTCTAAATAAGAGGCTCACGACGTCGTAAATAGGACCCTGCTCACGAGCTAGAACACTTTTGACAAGAACTTCAATAACCTCACTAAGACGCTTTTGGATATTTTTGATGATGGACTGAAAGTAGATAATTTTGAAATCTCCCTGGGTCTCTTGCCGAATGGTCATTCCTTGTTTAGCAACGTCTGCACAGTTATAACCTATAGCCTTGATGAATTCAATGAACTCTCTTAATGTTTCCTCAAGTTCCTGCACGTATTTCTGGTCAGGGGGTGGCAACTGCTTAAGGTTCACATCCGCTGAAAAATCGACCTTGCCACCTTGTATAGAAAGGTAAACTTGCTCTAGTAGTTGCTCAATTGAGATGAATACTTCACGTCTCCAAGTGTATATCAGAGGTAATATTTCATCATCTAGCTTTATTTTATCCCTCCACTCATCATCAACCTGACTATGCCATTGCTGTATTTTATCGCGCCATTGCCGTATTTTATCCGACCACTCATCATCATCATTATCATCAACTTCGGGTTCGCACTCAGTTTGTTCTTTATTTCCAATAAATTCGAACATAATAGATTCTAATAACACAATCGAATGGTTGGTAATGGGTGAATGGCTGGTAATGAGCTCTTTCATCTCCTCAAAAGGTACCTTCAGGTTTTTCCCCGCTTGTTGTAGTTTCTCTGAAAGTTGAACCCCAGTCTCCTCTAGCCTCTCACACTCTTGGCGATACTTCTCTTCTATACTGTTGCAGATGGCATCGACCTCTTGGGTACACCACTCTAGAACCTTATTTGCTGCACCCTTGTTGAAGTCCACCACAATTTGGGGAATGACGAGCTCGGCAAAATGCTGTTGAATTTGCTCAACCAGTTCCTTAAAGAGTTCTTGACCATAGGAATTTGCCCACAGACTCTCTGCCACCCGCTGGCAATCGTGATCAGTCCATTTCGCTGGATTACGGGGCAACTCTTCTAAAAGGTCTTCGCCAATTAACGCTTTGTGCTGTTCCTCCGCCCGCTCACAAATCTTTGCCCGTTCTTCCCCTACGCTTTGCTGGATGAGTTGACTATACAAAGCCGCCCGGGCACTCAGCTTCAGCACCTTCAGCGTCTCAATGGCCTCCTCATGCTCCGGCAACTTCTCTTTAAGCTTAGCTTTGATCTGGCCAACGGTCTTGCTCACAAAGCGCTGCTCCGACTTCTGGGGGTCTCTATCCTCCTGAAACACATCAATGCGATTGAGGACAAAGAGCATCCGTGCCGGTGACCCCCCTAGGTTTTTGACTTGGATCACCACTTCCTCAAGGAGTTGTTCGGTTTTCTTGGCGTCCGTTTCAGCGCTGTTGTAGGTGACAAGGCATAGCGCCTGCCGACATTGCTCACGGATAATCTGGGCATTCCGCTCATCCCCCACATAGGCAAAGCCGGGCAGGTCAAGGAGCTGAACACGAGTCCCAAAGGGCAGGCCCAACTGGTGCCGATGCTGCCGCAGAAACTGGATGGGGTAGGTGATGTTGGCTTTGGGGGGCGCTAGGGAAGGGTTTGTGTCCTTGGTGTCTAGGTACTGTACCATTGCCTCCTCTAGCTTGTCATAGATGGTGGCTGCACTAATGTTTTCCCAAGTGCCGCATTCCCAAAGGGCCCCCGGTGTAGCTTCAATGGTCAGGGAGGGGACGTCGCCATCCTCAAGGGTAACGGTGCCGGCGCTCATTTCACTGACGGCAACAGGGACAAGTTCAGCACCACAGAGGAAGTTGACAAGGGTACTTTTGCCGCTGCTAGTCGTACCGGTGGTGGCAAGGGTGAGTAGGGGGCTGTCTAGCCTTGCGTTGAGTGCCTGTAACGCCTCTTCTAAACTTGAGTGAAGTGCTGCAATGTCAGCTTTGCATTGCTGGAGAAAGTCCGCCTTCACCTGCCCCGCCTTTTGGGTCTGCTCAAGGCAATCAATGAACCGCTTTGAGAATTGCTGCCACTGACCTTTGAACCCTTGGGCCGCGTCTCTCGCAGCCTGAAATTTCCGATAGACGAGATTTGGCGCTTGCATAGTCCCTTGAGCAGTTTTTGCGGTTTTCCTTATCCTATAAGTTTTGCGACAAAGATATAGATTGTTGTTTAGTGCTCAGGGCGGCCAGGTCTAGTTTCTGCAGTCTCCCCAGGGGCGATGCCATAGCGCTACCACTAGCCACTAGCTGTTAAGACCTGAATTGTTCTAAGCCTCTGCTACTCAGGCGTAACTTCAAAGGGGACACCTTAAAATTCTTAAAATTCTTAAATTCCAATTCATTTCTATGCTTTTGAAGGAAGGATGTGATGGCTAGCTTACTCTTTGCATTGCATATTTCCTCAGGAATTGCTGGATGGATGTCTATGCGCAGGTAAATATCTTGTTCATATGCCTTATCATCCAATTCCCCAAGAGATAAATTTTTCTCGATGTTATCTATCTCTTGAGTTCTCACAACCAAATAGTAGGCTGCCTTGTCAATGTATCTTAAAAGGTCATTTAGTTGAATGACATCCTTTTCCTTAAGAGAAGGTGCATACTTTGCTTGGAGAATTAAAGCAATAGAAGCCTGAACTCTAACTGGTTCTGGCTGATGGCTCTGCTCTTCCGATTCCCTGGGAGTCTGAAGATCGCAGTTGCCTGATGGATCAGGCAGAGGTCTAGTTAGACAATCATCTTCATTGAACTTAAGAACTTCTTGCCTGAAAACTTCCACTTTTTGTCCATCGAACTTAAGAACTTCTCCCCCCAAAACTTCTACTTTTTGTCCATCGAACTTAAGAACTTCTTTCCCGAAAAACTCCACTTTTTGTCCATCGAACTTAAGCAACTCTATACCCAACGCAGGAAATTTTATTGTTGTTTCTTGTCTTGTTTCTTTTGACATGTAATAATCCTCCTGCCACTTTTGATTAACGAGTATTTCCTATACTGAGCTAGTTTCAGCGTTTAGATCAATGGACGTTACTCCAGCATTTTCAGACTGCTTAATCTTATCCCAAGAAGGTCGCTCTTGTTCTAGCTCAGCCACACTTGTGCGCATTGGCTCCCAAAACTGCTTGCGGGTTTCATAATCTATGCTGAGCGCTTGGCGGCATTCGCTTAATTTAGAGCGATAGCGCTCTAGTACCGCTTGCTGATATTCATTCGCTTGTTCTGTGAGCAAATCGGTTTGCTCTATAAACCAATCAAGATATGCGGGCACTAAGTACTCCTCCACCCGCTCTTTACAGGCAGCGATCCAGTCTTCACAGAGCTTTTCCATGCTGGGAACTTCAAGCTCTAAGCCAGACTTTTGTACAGTTACTTTTGTTTCTATTTCAATCAACCGGAGCAGCCACCAAGGTCTTGTTTTCCTTGTTTCAATAGCGGTCCATGTCGCCTCTTTTGCTTCTGGAGAAAAGGCTTTTTCTAGGGAGATGTCCCAATTGAGTTCTTTCTGAACTTGACTTAAAGTACTCATCGGGAACTGAATCCCAAGCTCTGGGGCAATCCTCTGAGCACTCTCCTGTAGGTATTCTAAATGGTTTCTAAATAAGAGGCTCACGACGTCGTAAATAGGACCCTGCTCACGAGCTAGAACACTTTTGACAAGAACTTCAATAACCTCACTAAGACGCTTTTGGATATTTTTGATGATGGACTGAAAGTAGATAATTTTGAAATCTCCCTGGGTCTCTTGCCGAATGGTCATTCCTTGTTTAGCAACGTCTGCACAGTTATAACCTATAGCCTTGATGAATTCAATGAACTCTCTTAATGTTTCCTCAAGTTCCTGCACGTATTTCTGGTCAGGGGGTGGCAACTGCTTAAGGTTCACATCCGCTGAAAAATCGACCTTGCCACCTTGTATAGAAAGGTAAACTTGCTCTAGTAGTTGCTCAATTGAGATGAATACTTCACGTCTCCAAGTGTATATCAGAGGTAATATTTCATCATCTAGCTTTATTTTATCCCTCCACTCATCATCAACCTGACTATGCCATTGCTGTATTTTATCGCGCCATTGCCGTATTTTATCCGACCACTCATCATCATCATTATCATCAACTTCGGGTTCGCACTCAGTTTGTTCTTTATTTCCAATAAATTCGAACATAATAGATTCTAATAACACAATCGAATGGTTGGTAATGGGTGAATGGCTGGTAATGAGCTCTTTCATCTCCTCAAAAGGTACCTTCAGGTTTTTCCCCGCTTGTTGTAGTTTCTCTGAAAGTTGAACCCCAGTCTCCTCTAGCCTCTCACACTCTTGGCGATACTTCTCTTCTATACTGTTGCAGATGGCATCGACCTCTTGGGTACACCACTCTAGAACCTTATTTGCTGCACCCTTGTTGAAGTCCACCACAATTTGGGGAATGACGAGCTCGGCAAAATGCTGTTGAATTTGCTCAACCAGTTCCTTAAAGAGTTCTTGACCATAGGAATTTGCCCACAGACTCTCTGCCACCCGCTGGCAATCGTGATCAGTCCATTTCGCTGGATTACGGGGCAACTCTTCTAAAAGGTCTTCGCCAATTAACGCTTTGTGCTGTTCCTCCGCCCGCTCACAAATCTTTGCCCGTTCTTCCCCTACGCTTTGCTGGATGAGTTGACTATACAAAGCCGCCCGGGCACTCAGCTTCAGCACCTTCAGCGTCTCAATGGCCTCCTCATGCTCCGGCAACTTCTCTTTAAGCTTAGCTTTGATCTGGCCAACGGTCTTGCTCACAAAGCGCTGCTCCGACTTCTGGGGGTCTCTATCCTCCTGAAACACATCAATGCGATTGAGGACAAAGAGCATCCGTGCCGGTGACCCCCCTAGGTTTTTGACTTGGATCACCACTTCCTCAAGGAGTTGTTCGGTTTTCTTGGCGTCCGTTTCAGCGCTGTTGTAGGTGACAAGGCATAGCGCCTGCCGACATTGCTCACGGATAATCTGGGCATTCCGCTCATCCCCCACATAGGCAAAGCCGGGCAGGTCAAGGAGCTGAACACGAGTCCCAAAGGGCAGGCCCAACTGGTGCCGATGCTGCCGCAGAAACTGGATGGGGTAGGTGATGTTGGCTTTGGGGGGCGCTAGGGAAGGGTTTGTGTCCTTGGTGTCTAGGTACTGTACCATTGCCTCCTCTAGCTTGTCATAGATGGTGGCTGCACTAATGTTTTCCCAAGTGCCGCATTCCCAAAGGGCCCCCGGTGTGGCTTCAATGGTCAGGGAGGGGACGTCGCCATCCTCAAGGGTAACGGTGCCGGCGCTCATTTCACTGACGGCAACAGGGACAAGTTCAGCACCACAGAGGAAGTTGACAAGGGTACTTTTGCCGCTGCTAGTCGTACCGGTGGTGGCAAGGGTGAGTAGGGGGCTGTCTAGCCTTGCGTTGAGTGCCTGTAACGCCTCCTCTAAACTTGAGTGAAGTGCTGCAATGTCAGCTTTGCATTGCTGGAGAAAGTCCGCCTTCACCTGCCCCGCCTTTTGGGTCTGCTCAAGACAATCAATGAACCGCTTTGAGAATTGCTGCCACTGACCTTTGAACCCTTGGGCCGCGTCTCTCGCAGCCTGAAATTTCCGATAGACGAGATTTGGCGCTTGCATAGTCCCTTGAGCAGTTTTTACGGTTTTCCTTATCCTATACTATTGCAGGGAATATAGGCAAAGTTGATTTCAACGTTATCACTCGTTCCTTCCACCGATTGAAGTTTTGTGCCAAAGATATAGATTAAAGATATAGATTGTTGTTTAGTGCTCAGAGCGGCCAAGTCTAGTTTCTGCAGTCTCCCCAGGGGCGATGCCATAGCGCTGCCAACAGCGCCTAAATTGAACCCAATCAAAGCTGGCTAGATCTGTGCGCTTCCCCCAAGCAAGATTTTTCTTTTTGCTCCGAGTTTTATTGCCGGATAGGACTGTCCTTTGTTCAATGCCCTAGCCATTCTTAAAGGCCAAGGCTATTTGGCAGATACGCTTTTCACGGTCATGTTTGCTGAATCCTCTGCCAAGGCACTCGCCTTATCTTGCCTTATCTTGAAGGTTGGGCTTGGGGCAGCCACTTTTACCCCTATCCAAAGCAAACAGTGGGTTCACAACCCCTCCGCCAAAACCGACAATAAAAAGACAATCCAACCAAAAATCATCCTGGTAGTCAATGAAGAGTCTTGCATTGTGGCTCCCCCTAGGGCACGCTGAGACAAGAATCCTTTGATGGTTGCGCTTCATGTACTTGGTTACGGGTGCCACAGGACAACTGGGTTTGCGGGTGGTGCGCCGCTGTATCACGTTGGGTTTACCTGTACGGGCATTTGTGCGCCTAACGAGCCAATACGAGCTTCTCAAGGAATGGGGGGCTGAGATTTTTATCGGCGATCTGCAACAGCCCCGCGATATTCAGGCGGCCATGAAGGGCGTGGAAGCGGTCATTTGCTGCCATGGCAGTCAGTTACTGAGCCGTGCCATCCAGGCCATTGATTACCGTGCCACGTTGGATGTGATTCAGGCAGCTCAGGAGCAGGGGGTGCGCTATCTAACGCTGATTTCTCCTCTGGCGGTGACGGGCGATCGCCAGCAGTCCCCCTTTCTCAAGGCCAAGTACGAAGTTGAGCAGGTGCTCATCAGCAGTGGCCTCAACTACAGCATTTTTCGCTGTCCTACCCTAATGTCAAGTTTGCTTCC
This sequence comes from Thermosynechococcus vestitus BP-1, assembly GCF_000011345.1. NCBI lineage: Bacteria > Bacillati > Cyanobacteriota > Cyanophyceae > Acaryochloridales > Thermosynechococcaceae > Thermosynechococcus > Thermosynechococcus vestitus. The sequence goes on along the minus strand of NC_004113.1, from coordinate 353,804 downwards.
CCTTGCGGAGCGCTTTCAGCAGACGGGGGTTTACATTGTCCTTGGGGATCCGCAGCATCGGCTGCAACTGCTCAGTCCCGACGATTTAGCCCGCTGTATTCTCATTGCCAGTCAAGCCAGTCAGCCAGCGATTTTTAGCATGGCGCATCCAGAGGTTTTCACCCGCCAAGAGATTGCTGATCGCCTTGGTCGCTTTTTCAATAGGCGCCCCTTTGTCATGACAGTGCCCCTGAGTGTCATTGATGGTGCTCGCCAGTTCCTCGGCGTCATGAGTCGCGATTTGGACGCCAGTCTTGGAACGCTGCGGACGCTGTTGGCCTATGAAAGTCTTTGCCCTGCCAGTGAAATTGAGCGTGCCCAAACTTATTTTCAACTTTCCTTTGAATCCCTAGAGACATTCTTAGGTCGCTACTTCTAGGGAAGGGAATCGCCACAGGCGCGATCGCGATAGAGCTGCCAATAGCGATTAAATTTAACCCAATCAAAGCTGCGCGGATCCATGCGTTCCCCGGAGCGATCGACCGCTGCATGGGTGGTCACCCGTTGGCGATCAATACCCGTTTGCGCCACTAGCCACGCCAAGGTGCGGTATTGGGCATCGGTGTAGCCAGTATGGCTAGGGCCATTGTGGCGCCCCTGGGGGGGTGTTTCTAGGGAAAAGTGGAGGGCAAAATTATTCACCGAAGGGGCAAGGCGGGGATTTGTTTGCGCCGCTTCCTTGCCAAAGGCGGAATTGCCGGCACCATAGGCGCGCTTCGACCAAGGCACTAAGTGCAGCAGCCAACCGTTGAGGGTAATCAATTCATGGTAGCTCGCCTGTTCTTCATCGCGCAGATGCGGCGTTTGGAAAAAGTTGAGGGCTGATGCGGCAGAGTCCACCGTTTCATGTAAAACAATCAGGGGTTCATGATCCAGCAGTTGACCCCGAAGATCGGTACGGTAGCGATCGCCAAAATTGGTGGGATCGATAGGCACACTGTACCAAGGGGGAGTAGTCGCACACTGTTGATGAACTTGGCGCACTTGAGCAAAGAGGCGATCGTAGGCGGCGCCGTCACTGCGCTGCAGAGGCAGCAGCGGATTCTCGGGTGCAGACGCAGGCAAGGATTCCGTTGGCCTATCAAATTCTGGATCATCAATCGATACGGCCTGGCTGAGATCGAGGGGTAGATTCCCCTGGGGAATAGAGCCAATCATTACCTTCCAAAGGGAGAGCACAACCACGGTGGCGATCGCTAGGGAAATCAGAAACCGCAGGCCTTGGGAACGAGCCGACATAGGCAGAATCCAACCAATTTGGCACAATACAATCAAACCCTAAGCGGAAAAGTTGGGATCAGCAAGCCGATGATTATCGTTCTAAGAAGTGGCACCCCCAGTGAAGAAATTGAGCGGGTCAGCAGTGAAATGCAAAGTTGGGGATTGACCCCTGAAAAAATTGTGGGTAAGCACAAGGTAGTGATCGGCCTTGTTGGCGAAACAGCAGAACTTGATCCCCTACGGATTCAAGAAATTAGCCCTTGGATTGAACACGTCTTGCGGGTTGAGCAGCCCTTCAAGCGCGCCAGCCGCGAGTATCGCCACGGTGAACCCAGTGAAGTGGTGGTGCCCACGCCCAATGGCGAGGTTATTTTCGGCGAAGGACATGATGTGGTGGTGGTGGCGGGGCCTTGCTCGGTTGAGAATGAGACCATGATCATTGAAACCGCACAGCGGGTGAAAGCAGCGGGGGCCAAATTCCTGCGCGGCGGTGCCTACAAACCCCGTACCTCCCCCTATGCCTTCCAGGGACATGGCGAAAGTGCCCTTGAACTGTTGGCGGCAGCAAAAGCAGCAACCGGTTTAGGCATCATTACGGAAGTCATGGATGCAGCGGATCTAGACAAAATTGCTGAAGTGGCTGATGTGCTGCAAATTGGTGCCCGCAATATGCAAAATTTTTCGCTCCTAAAGCGGGTGGGTGCCCAACCCAAGCCGGTCCTCCTCAAACGGGGCATGTCCGCCACTATTGAGGAATGGTTGATGGCTGCGGAGTACATTCTGGCGGCAGGAAATCCCAATGTGATTCTCTGTGAACGGGGCATTCGTACCTTTGACCGCGAATATACCCGCAATACCTTGGATTTAGCGGCAATTCCTGTGCTGCGCAAGCTAACCCATCTACCGATTATGATTGACCCTAGCCATGGTACCGGCTGGGCAGAATTTGTGCCGGCAATGGCCAAAGCCGCGGTGGCGGCAGGCGCTGATGCTCTGATGATTGAGGTACACCCCAACCCCGCAAAAGCCCTCTCCGATGGTGCTCAATCCCTTACCCCCGATCAGTTTGACGAGTTGATGCAGACGCTGCAACGTCCCCTTGTCAGTTTGAGCCGCTAGGAAAGGTAGGAAAAAGCCAATGACCGATATGCTGGTCAGGCTCTACGATCTGGTGGTGGATTGGCCTGCGGTGATGGCACAGCAACAGCAGGGGGTTCACTATCGGCAGCCCTTGGGATCAGAAGTGGATTGGATTGTGCAGTGGGTGGGCGATCGCTTTAGTGCCGGTTGGCGGAGTGAGGTGGCGATCGCCTTCAGCCAGCGCCCCCCACGGGGACTGATTGCCGTTCAAGGGGGTGAACTGCTTGGCTTTGCCTGCTATGATGCCGCTGCCCTAGGACTGTTTGGACCCATGGCTGTGGCAGAACCTCACCGCGGACGGGGAATTGGTCGCCTTCTCCTGCAGTTAACCTTGGCTCAAATGCGCAGTGCCGGCTATGGCTATGCCGTCATTGGTTGGGTCTCCTCAGAGGCGTTTTATGCAAAGACCGTTGGCGCGGTGCCCATTCCCGATTCTCGCCCTGGCCTCTGGCAAACGGCCCTAAGGATCAGCCCATCAGGCTCTTAACAAGGAGGCCAAGGATAAACCCCAAACCGGCAAAGCGCACAAATTGCCAAAAGTTTTCTTGAGCGAGGATTTCTTGCCAACGTTCCTGGGCCGCCTCTCCTAAATGAAAAAGCAGGGTGAGGCCAAACTCCGCCTCTAGTTGCCGCAGTTCCTGTTGCAGGCGATCGCGCTCTTGATCGAGGGCAGCCGGGTTACGTTCTTGCAACCGGGCTTGGGTGGCTTTGATGTGCTCATACTCGCGGTAAAGCTGGTTGATCCGCGCCTGGGTCTCTTCATAGACTTGGCGCACCTCATCTTGGGGTTCCACCGTCTAGCCCCCATGACTACGGGGATCATCACTGCGTTGACGGGCAAGGGGACTGGGGAGTTGCGACATCTCACCCGTCAGTTGACCATAGGGCAAGGGGAGGTCATTGCTGAGGGCTTCAAGATTTTTGGCCATCACTTCCTTGGGTTGGAGGCCGATCGCCACCGCTTGGGGTTCCAATTGCCGATTCAGAAAGACAAAGTGGGGAATCCCATCCACATTAAATTGCTCAATTTCCGGTAGCCACTTGCTGTTGTCCACATTCAGCATGACAAAGTTCACGCGATCGCGATATTGCGCCTTTAATTCCCCTAAATCCTTGGCCATCGAACGACAGGTGCTGCACCAGTTGGCATAAAACTCCAAAAGTGTCGGCTTGCCATTCACTTGAGCCTCCTCCCAAGGGGTAGCGTGTTTGGCTTGCTCGGCAAGGGTGAGGGGTTGATTGTCACTGCCTAAACCAGCCAATAGGGCAAAACTAATGAGAATGGCGACAACAGCAATCACAAAATTCCGTAACCGCTGACCACTGGCTGCCGTTGCTGCTCCCATAGGGTCTTCCTTGCAGATCTCAACAGGTTGATCCTAGCGGATTTTCTTTGCACGAGATGACTCTATTGACCTACAGCACTTTTCCCTGCCCAGGCTTGCTTCAACTCCTGGAGAGCAGGCTAGGCCCCCTGAGGGATATTTTAGAAATGGGCGATACCTTTGCTATGATAGATCCTCTGGAACGTGGGCGGTTAACTCAGTTGGTAGAGTATCTCGTTTACACCGAGGCTGTCGGGGGTTCGAGTCCCTCACCGCCCATTCAGGATTTCCTAGGCGTCTTCCCTCTCCTTGATCGGAGGCATCTGAGAGTGTCCGTGCTGGCGTAACCAGGCGGCTTCATCCCAGCTGTCTTTGGTTACAACAATGTACTCATTCCCTTGGCGATCGATAATTAAAACTTCCTGACCCTGCTGGGGGGTAACCGTTGCCCAAGGGGGCAGCACTGCCGGCACAAGCAGCCGATTGCCATTGGCATCCAAAACACTCACTTGACCAATGCCCGTCCCGCTGCGGGGAATATGGGCAGAACTGACGTGGCCACTGCACCCCAGTAGGCGATCGCGACGGGTATCTTCACTAAACTGAGCAAAAATCTGTCCCAAAGGCCGTGAACACAGACCGCCAATGGTCAGTGCCAAAAGGAGTGCAGCGATCGCAATCACGCCAGACCACACCACCCCTGGCCAAGTGCCACTCAAGGTGTAAAAGAGGACATTCAAAAACCAGCCCAGCACGCCCAAAAGGCTAAAGTCCAAGGCCAGCAAAAGGATGAGGGGCGCTCTCCCCACCCCCAACCAATGGAGCATCGCCAGAAATGAGATACCCTCCTCGACATCGACCGCCATTTCCGAGGGATCGGCATCTCCCTCTAGCTCGACCTCGTCATCCCCCACCTCCCCAAAGATCACCGTCAAAAAGAGTAGGATCCCCATACCCAAGACAATCCAGTAGGGAGTATGAATCAGGTGAAAAAGCATTGCCTCAGTACATAAAGGGATTTTCCGGTTCAGGAATTGGCGTTATTGTCTCAGCAACGAGTACCAATTGACGGCGGTTGTTGAGGGTTTCTGTGGTCATCCGACCTTCAACCCGAAACCATTGATCTTGGGGATAGGCTTGGCGCGATCGCCCCAATTTCACGGGCAGTCCCACTGGATAGGCATCCGCTGCACAACAGGTCATCACAAAGCGGCTGAGGGTGAGATAGGTCTCTGGCAGTTGCGGACTATGGACAGCAAATCCCTCAATGCGAGCGGGTAGGCCACTATAGGCATCGGGTTCGGGATAGACGTCAAGGGTGCGAATCCAGTCAATGAGCGTGCGGTCCTGCGGCCGTTGACTGAGGCGAAAAGCCACTGGCGTATTGCGTGTCACTGTCAAGCCCTCTTCAAGACCGCGATGGATCGCCGTTGCACTATTGAAAGAACGGGGCGTAATCACCAACCCCGCCCCGGCGGCGAAAATGAGGAGAGTGAGGGTCCAACGGGTCGGTAGAAGCGCAACATGCTGCGCAGGGGTCACTCGCCCCCGCCACAACCGCCACCCTTGCCAACCACTCACAGCCACTAAAAGCAAACCACTGGCGATCGCCAGTCCAAAGTAGTTGGGGTGAATCAGTAACCCAAGTCGCCCCTGCCATCCATACTGGAGAAACAAAATTCCCCAGAGGAGGAGGGCCACAACCGTCCACCACTCCTGCTGTAGCCAGCGCCGGCGCAGCATTATCCGTTGAAGACGCAAAGAAGAGCGATTGGAGGAGCCAGAACCCATGGGGCGGTGGAGAATTCACCATCCCTAAACATTCTAGGGGGAATCCAACCACTGCGGACTGAGCTCACGAAAGTTAAAGAGGGTAGCCTTGGGATGACACTGGGCACAACCATTGAGGGTGACGGGCTGGGGCACTTGCACACGGGGATGGAGGATGCGAAAGAAGGGCGATCGCCCAACGCGAAAGGGAATTTGGCTATCCTCAGGAAGCGGTCGAGAATAGGTGCGCAAATAGTTCCACAGGGGCCCTAACTCTGGGCGGGAAATGGGTTCGAGGGCGGCACCATAGTGATTGGTCTCTTGAATCAGCACCTGCCATGCCTGAGTGGGCAATGTTTCCGGGGGCACCGCAAGATGACAACTGCCACAGCGCTGTAGATAGATTTGCGCTCCCAACTGGGTATTCAAGGGCACAACATCGACGGTACCGCTGAAGTCTGGGGTGGCGATCGCTGATAGGGCAGTACCCACTAGGGCACAGAGCATCAAAAGGACTGTCCCTATCCCCCAGCGCCGGGGTGGTCTAATCTTGGATATACTCAATCCCTTCATCCAAACAAAACTGTGCCCGCATCAGCTCACGACCGAGATAGGCCGCGTGGTCAAACATCGTCACCAGTTGGCGATCCTTTTCAAAGAGTTCAATACATAACTCCTTTGCGGTACGACCGCTCAGTACCAGATCGGGTTCCCGCGTGACTTTGCCTTTGGTGGGAATCGGTTCCCCGGTATCGGGATCCACCGCTAAGCCCTTCTCGTTGATGTCATTGGGATAGTGTTTCATCCAGATCAGTTGTTGCTCAGGGTCAATGTAGATAATGAAATACCCTGCCGGATCCAGATGAATAAATCGCTGTGACAGCTTGTTGTCAAGAGCGGTGCGTTCTGCTTTGCCCAACGCCTATCCTTCCTCTAATGGATGCACTCTTTAATTGTAAATTGTAGGGTGAACTTGCCTTGAATCTGCTGGCCAGAGCCTTGAGTTTTGAGACAGTCGCGTTATAATGGGGATTGTGCAAAAAATCCGGCTCAGTAGCTCAGTGGTTAGAGCAGGGGACTCATAAGCCCAAGGTCGCAGGTTCGAATCCCGCCTGAGCCACTCCTTTGATGACTCCAGTTATCTCAGGCGCTCTATCTCAGACTATAGAGTCGCTACCTCTAGCTCCACCCCTTCCAGCAGGTCATTCACGGGGAAGCGATCGAGGAGATAGCGGGCCTGCTGGGCACTTTGGCGCAGTTGGGGACTGGTGTGGGGCGCATGGGGAATTTGGGACAGAAAATCCAGGGTGCGCCGCAGCAAGCGCACAATATCGCCGGCATCAAGATTGGTTTGAGCGCACAATTCATGCCACGGCGTGCCCAAGGCCCACTGCTCCACCAAGCCAATGAGATCCCACTCGTACCAGAGGGGAAAAATAATCTGATAGCGGCGCTGCACCTGAAAGAGCCGCCGGCGAATCGGACTCAGGGCGGCAAGGCGTTCTTCCACTTCACTGGGAATGGGGTAGTTGCACCAACTATCGGAGCGGGGTGTTTCAGTCACTAAAGCGGCAACCGCTGCCGCCAAGAGGTGGGGGGGCAAGTCATTCAGTTCACCCGAGGCCAAGGCCAAGGCCAACCAGAGTTCGTTCTCTCCCCGCAGGGCAGCGGCCATTTCCCCAAGGGGAGTGGGGGTCAGATCATTGAGGCCACCAAAGTCTTGCAGGGCAGCAATGAGGGCAAGAAATTGCTCCCAGTGGCGTTGGGACTGTTGATGGAGCTTCTGCTGGCGATCGCGCAGTTCTGTTTGTAGCCGTTCTTCCCGACGAACTAAGCGCAGCAGCGAATGGACATTTTGCGGCAGACTCCCTTGCAGTTGGCTGAGTTTGGCCTCTAGGTCGGCGATTTTGGCCGCTTGGGCAGCCACTTCCGGCGCAGCTAGGACGGGGGGGAGATTCGGGAGGCAACCAAGGTAGTGATCCGCGCCATGGCAGGGATAACTTTCCCCGCGGCGCAGTTTCATTGCCTCTGGGAGCGGCGGCAGAGGATCACAGGGGGGGCGATCGGGATAGACCCCCAAAATGTCATCAATGCCAACAACCCGCAAACGACCATCGGCAGCAAGGCACAGCCAGTGGGGCAACTGGCCCGAACCGGCAACGGGTTGACAGAGGACAGCCGCTAAGGGGGGATGCTCCCGTAGGGGGGATTTGATATGGAGCCACGTCCCCGGTGGCACTGCCATCATCAACGGCAGTAGTGCTTGGGTCCGTTCCTGCTCCGCCTGCTGTTCGAGGATTTTCAGGAGGCGTTGATCCTGCCGTAGCCGTTCCCGCAGCTTTTGATACTGCGCTAGTTGCTGGCGATCAATGCCTGCAAGGCGTTGTTGCACGGTTTGCAGTTCCATTTCCAGTTGGGCGATCGCCTGCCGCTGCGGTGTCAGTTGCAATGTGGCCAAATATTGCCCAAAACTGCGCTCCACCAGTTCCCGCGCTTCTTCAAGGGTGTGGCGTTGGAGTAGGTTCAAGACCATGCCATAGCTGGGGGTAAATTGGCTCATCAGGGGATCCGGAGCGGCAGTGGCCAAAAATGCTGCTTCATGGGCGCCCTCAAAGGGGGTTTGCAAGGTCACTACATGACCCACCGTATCCATGCCCCGGCGGCCAGCGCGTCCGGCCATTTGCAGAAACTCCGAGGCTGTCAAGAGCCGATGACCACTGTCAGTGCGCTTCGAGAGCGTAGAAATCACCGTGGTGCGCGCCGGCATATTGATCCCTGCAGCCAGCGTTTCTGTGGCAAAGACGAGTTTGATCAGGCCCTCCTGAAAGAGCGTTTCCACAAGGGTCTTCACCACCGGCAGCACCCCGGCATGGTGAGCGGCAATCCCTTGGTAGAGGGGGGCAATCATTTCAGGGGCAACAATGTCCTGATGCTGTGCCAAAAAGGCCTCGACCCGTTCCGCCAGTGCCTGCTGTTCCGCCTTGGTGAGGAGATTCATGCCCAAGACCTCTTGAACCGCTTGGTCACAGCCGCGGCGACTAAAGATAAAGTAAATTGCCGGTAGCATGTCCCGCTGTTGCAGTTGACTAACCACGTAGCGAATGCTCAAAAAGTCCCGCTTGCTGCCGCGTCGCCGCAGTTCAGGCTGGCCGTGGAGCTTCGGGTTGAGGCGTTTGCGTTGGCCGTCTAAAAGGGGAAAGAGTCCCTTGCCGTTGCAAAAGTAAAAGTGCAGGGGAATGGGTCGCCAGTCGGAGTAGATAAGTTCGGCATCCCCATGGACGGATTGAATCCAGTCGGTGAGTTGTTCGCCGTTGGCAATCGTGGCGGAGAGAGCCACCAGTTGAATTTCCTTGGGACAGTAGATGATGGATTCCTCCCAGACGGTGCCCCGCTGGCGATCGTTCATGTAATGGCATTCATCTAGCACCACCACTTCTACCCCTGCAAGGGAGGTGCCCACTTCGCCAATGGGGGTGCCATAGAGCATATTGCGGAAAATTTCCGTTGTCATCACGAGAATCGGAGCATCACGGTTAATTGAGATATCCCCGGTTAAAAGGCCCACCTGCGCGGCGCCAAACTGCTGCTGAAAGTCACGCCACTTCTGGTTGGAGAGCGCCTTGAGGGGGGTGGTGTAAAACACCCGTTGCTGCCGCGTTAGGGCCCGGTGAATTGCATACTCACCAATGAGGGTTTTGCCTGAGCCCGTAGGGGCACAGACTACCACAGAGCGACCTGCATCAAGGGCAGCGATTGCGGCCGCCTGAAAGGCATCCAGTTCAAAGGGGAGTTGGGCAAGGAAGTCTGCTAGGGCGGGCGATCGCTCACTCATGAGGTCGGTGTTGGCTCCTGCTGCACAAGAACTTCACCCCTGAGGAGACGCGCTGCTGCATCCAGTAATTGCTCCTCCAGGTAGGGCTTGGTAAAGTAGCCCCGTGCCCCTAGTTGCGCGGCCATCTTGCGGTGGCGATCGGCACCCCGGGAGGTGAGCATAGCGATCGGCAGATGGTTGAGTTTAGGATCCTTTTGAATTCGCGACAGCAACTCCAAACCATCCATGCGTGGCATCTCAATATCACAGAAGACCAAGTCACAGGGCAAGCCAGAGCGCAGTTTTTCCCACGCATCTTGACCATCCCGCGCCTGCTCGACGCGGTAGCCTGCCCGCGTAAAGGTCATTGAGAGCAACTCCCGCACCGTAATTGAGTCGTCGATGATCAGCACGAGGGGCTCGGAGGCGTCCTCGGGCTCGGTGACCTCCGTGGTGTGGCCAAACCCACGCCACTCGCGATCCATGCGTCCTAGGGACAGGTCAACAATTTCCAGCACGTCAGCGATCGCCATCGCGCGGCCATCCCCTTGGACAGTGACCCCAGCAACACCCAGCGGCTTCGGTACCGGCCCCGACAACTGCTTGATCACGATTTCCTGTTCACCGATGACCTGATCCACCTCCATGGCCACGAGATCGTCGCCACTGCGCAGCACCACCATCGAGACCATGCCCTCATCTTGGGGGCTACCGCCATAGACATTGCCACGGCTGATGTGGCGGCTGTATTTCAGCAAATCCCCGAGTTTACGCACCGGCAGCTGGCGATCGCGCCACGAGAGGAGGCGCTGACCATCCTCTAGGGTTTGGATGCGCTCTTGGGGAATATCCAGCATATCTTCGACGCCGTCAATGGGGAAGGCAATGCGGCAGTGGTTATCAATGCAACAGAGGGCTTTGGTAATGCTCAGGGTCAGGGGCAAGCGAATGGTAAATGTGGTGCCTTTGCCTACCGTAGAGTCAATGTTAATCGTGCCGCGAATGTCCTCCAGATTTTTGCGCACCACATCCATACCCACACCGCGACCCGCAAGGGTATCCGCTTGATCTTTGGTGCTAAAGCCCGATTGGAAGAGGAAGGCATAGACCTCTTGGCGGGAAAGGTTGGGGGCATCGGCCTCCTTGAGGAGACCCTTCTCGATCGCCTTGCGTTTTACCCGTTCTGGGTCAATCCCCGCCCCATCGTCACTGACGGAGATAATCGCTTGACTACCTTGATAGAACGCCCGGACGCGAATCAGGCCTTTTTCCGGTTTGCCCAGTCGTCGTCGCTCCTCGGGCGTTTCAATCCCGTGATAGACAGCGTTATTGATCAGGTGGGTCATCGGGTCAAAGAGTTTTTCAAGGATCCCCTTGTCAATGAGGGTATCTTCTCCCTCAATCTTGAGTTCTACCTGTTTGCCGATGGTACTGGCAACGCGGCGCACGGCTCCCGGTAAGCGGGAAGACATTTCACGGAAGGGGACCATTCGTGAGCGGCTCAAGCCCTCTTGGACTTGGGTAGTGACTTGACGAAACTGCCGGGCCACCTGCTCCACTTCATCAATGACGTACTGGATGTCATCCGCTGCCTCCCGCACCCGCACAATCCGCTCAATCACCTCCTGAGAGAGGGTATGGAAGCCGGTAAAGCGATCCATTTCCAAGGCATCAAACTCGACACCCGTGGCGTGGGTGCTCTGCTCTCTTTGGCCATTGGCTGCCCGCGCTGTTGTCACACCCAAGAGTGAACTTTCAAGGAGCGATCGCTCGTAGAGGTCCTGCATTTGTTGGCTGACATCCCCCAGTTGTTGGACTTGGTAGAGCAAGTTATCGAGAAACTGCCGCAGACGTTCTTGGGCATCTTCGAGGCTATTGCGGTTGACTACCAACTCCCCAACGAGGTTACTGAGGGTATCGAGGTGGCGCACCGGTACACGCATGGTTTGTTCCACCAAGGAGCCACCTTTTGCCCCTGCGCCTGTTCGCCGAGGGGTGGCTGCCTTTGCACTACTCCCTGCGGGTTGGGGAATTAATTTCTCTAAATCGGCAAAACTATCATCAGCGGCGGCAGGCGCTGCTGTGGCGGGGGGTGGAGGGGGTGCCGCCGGGGTGGCTTGCCCCAAGAGCTGTTCTAAATCCTCAAAGGTCGCGGTCGGTGGCGCCGCCGCCTCTAAAAGCTGATCCAATTCGCTGAATGGGGCAGCCTCGGGTGGGGGTGTAGGAGTTGTCCTTTGCTCAATCAACCCCTCCAATTCCTCGAAGACGCTTTCGGGGGTGGCAGGCCCAGCGGCGTCATTCACCAGTGCCTCCAGTTCAGCCATGCTGGCAGTTTCAGGGGAGAGAGCAGATTCCTGTGCCCCCCCTTCGGATTCCGTAATGCCCGTCGCTCCAGGAGCGGCTAGGGATTCCTCTACCAGGGCTTCAGACTCAGCAATGCTCGTCGTCTCAGCAGCGGGTACAGACGCCTCCAAGGGAGATTCTAGCTCGGCAATGTCTGCCGCCTCAGCGCCGGGGACAACTTCCTCCAGCAGTGCTTCGGGTTCAGTCCTATTGGCCGCTGTGACCTCAGGCATCCCTGGCTCAGCGATCGCTGGCGCTTCCAAGGAGGAGGGCGCTTCTGCCCAAGGATCGTCAGTGCTTGGCGGGGTAATCAATTCTGCGAGGGCCTCTTCTGCGCCATTATCTACGACCAAGTTGTCTAGGACATCATTGAGACCCGGCACCTCTTCGAGGAACTCAGCCACATCCTCAGCAACATCACTCAGGGCAGGGATCTCAAAATCCTCTTCTCGGGGAAGCAGATCGGGAGCTTCAGGGGTTTCCACCTCCCCCCAAAAATCTTCTAGGGAAGCAACTGCCTCATCAAGGGCTGCCGTCTCTGAGGGGGGTTCCTCGGTGAATTGTGCAAGGAATGCTTCCAGACCGAGTTCAGAGGATTCTGCGGCTGCACTTTCCTCAACAGAACCCTCAGGTGTCAAGGTCGCCTCCAAATCCTCAGCCATGGTTTCAGCCGCTAGCGGCGTGAGATTATCAAGGAATGCCTCCACCCCTTCTGAAGGGACCGGCTCATCAGAGAGCTCCTGAATTTCATCGAGGAGGGCCTCAAGGCTGGACTCTGCCTCAGGCAACTCCTCAGTCGTCATCTTCAAAAAGTCGGAAATCTCCTCATCAACGGCCGCTTCATTGCCCAGTTCCAAACTGGCCAAATCCTCCCCAAGGGTCTCCTCCAGCCACTCCGGCGGCAGCGCCGTTGGATCACTAAAAATGTCACTCAATTCTTGGAAATCAGTGCCACTTTCCTCGTCAAAAACAGTGACCCCCTGGCCGTCGCTCATTGGCTCGGAAATCTCAACTTCCTCAGGCCCAGCCACCTCTCGAGGAGTCACCTCAGGGGGTGCCGCTGGTTCCTCAAGGGTCACGGGGGCTGATGCCAAGACCGCAGGCTCTGGCTCTTCGGGCACAACAGCCGCAGTTTCCTCAATCACAGGGGGTTGCAGCGCCACTAAACTATCACTGGGACGAATCCCACTGCCTTGACCACTAAGCACCAAGTCGCGAGCCGCCATAATCTCTTTGATCACCACTGGTGCCAAGGCCGTGAGGGGTTGAGCTGTGTTACTCACCGCCTGTTGGGCGATCGCCAGCAATTCAACCCACTGGGGCAGAGCAAAGGTTTCCCCCAATTGACCCAAATTAGAACAGGCCGCCGCCAATTCTTGCCGCACTTGGGGCGAATCCGGCTGCTTGAAGAGTTGCAACATTGCCCGCAGGCGATCGGGGACCTCCGTTTGAAAGACTAGGCGGTAGCTTGAATCAGCAACGGGTTGTACCCCTGGCTGAAGGGGTTCAGCCACGGCGGGAGCAGGAGCAGTCACAGGGGGCTGTGCCTCTCCTCCTTGGGTCAGGTAGCTCAAGTGAGCTTGCAGTTGATTAAAGACTGGCTCCACCCGATTCAGGGTTGCGGTTGCGGTCTCCTCCGTCAAACCAAAGGGGCCTTGCAATTCATCGAGGAGTTCCCGCAGGGCATCAAAGGCTTGCAAAAACAGTTGCTCTAGGGTTTCATCCACGGTGACGGGATGCTCCCGCAGGATTTTGAAGTAGTCCTCCAGCTTGTGGGCAGTGTGCTGAATACTGTGGAGTCCGAGCATGGCCGCTCCCCCTTTGACGGAGTGGGCTGCCCGAAACATTTCACTCATCGCCTCGGGGTCATTGACCACCTGCTGGAGATTCATCAAACTATCTTCAATGGTGGTCAGGTGTTCCTGCGCTTCCTCAATGAAGTAGCCCAGAATGCGCTTTTGTTGATCGCTTTGCATAGCCCCCTCCCGGATTGCTTAGGCTTGATCTTCAGTATTTTCAACACGGAACCGTTCCACCGATGCCTGCAAGTTGCGTGCCACACTCACTAGACCTTGCAATGAGTCGGACACCCGCTGTGCCTCCTGAGAAGTGGCCTGCGCTGTCAACTCAATGGATTGCATCACCTGAGCCATTGCTCGCGCTGATTCGGTTTGTTCCACCGTGGCGTTGGTAATCGAGCGCACCAGGGTATCAATTTGCGACGACACTTGGATGATGTCCTCAAGGGCGTGCTTGGCCTGCTCTGCCCGCTTCGTCCCCTCAATCACCTGCTGCGTTCCTTCTTCCATAGCGGTCATTACCGCGCCAGTTTCGCTTTGAATTTGCAAGACAATTTGCTCAATTTCCTTCGAAGCTTTAGCTGCTCGGTCTGCCAGTTGCCGCACCTCATCGGCCACCACCGCAAACCCCCGACCTGCTTCCCCGGCCCGCGCGGCCTCAATACTGGCGTTTAGCGCCAACAGGTTTGTGCGGTTGGCGATCGACGAGATCACACCCACAATCTTGGCGATTTCTTGGGAAGATTCCGCTAGCCGCTTCACCTTGCGGGTGGTCTCCGCTACCGTTTCCCGAATCTGCAAAATACCCGCCACCGTGCGCTCCACCGCCTCACCACCACGGAGGGCTGTTTCTGAGGCATTGCGGGCCACCTCATTGGCTTCCTGGGCACTTTCGGCCACCCGCTGAATGGCATTGGTCATCATCTGCACCGAGTTGAGGGTGACGGCTAGCTCCTCCGCTTGCCGCAGGGCATCTGCTGAGAGACTGCGGGCAAAGGTTTCGTTTTCTGCGGCACCACGACTCACCTGCTGGGCAGCAATTTTCACCTGTTGCACAATCGTCCGCAGGTTGTGAATGGTTAGGTTAAAGGAGTCCGCCACTGCTCCCAGTACGTCCGCCGTCACTTCCGCCTGTACGGTCAGGTCCCCGCGGGCTGCACCCTCCACATCATCCAGGAGTCGGATCACTTGGCGCTGCAAATCATCCCGCTGCCGCTCGATTTCCTCAGCTTTTTTCTGAGCTTCAGCGGTAATTTGCTGGATTGTGTCGGTCATCTGGTTAAAGCTTTGGGCGAGAAGTCCTAGCTCGTCATCACTGCCCACAGGCATTCGGGCTGTCATGTCACCGGCAATCACGGCGTTACACTGAGCCTGCAAATCTGTACAGAAGTGTTTGATGCGACTGACACTGCGCCGTCCTAGGCCATAGGCTGCCCCACCGGCAATCAGACCGGTAGCAACAGTACTGATGACAGGAACAGGCAACGGTGTGCGAAAACCCACACTGACAGCTCCGGCGGCTAAGGCCGAACAAATACCTGTTAACACCGCTGAGGTAATGGTTTGTTGCTCTAGGGAGCCGGTGGGTGCTGCTGGGGTAGAGGTTGCTCTGGTCTCAACCGCGGGTGAAGCCGTAGGCGGTGAGGCAGCGAGAGCGGCAACCGACACTTGCTCAGTAAAGGTTGAGAGATGCTGCTTTTCTTTGGAGGCAGGTGCTTCAGCACGACTTGTGCTTTGACTGGGATCGAGGTTAAAATCAGCCAACTCCTCAAGACTTTGCTGGCTCAGATCAAATTCATCCGGTAAAACCGCAAAGGTCTCAGTACCAGCATCGGTCATCACTGTGGCCTCTGAGCCAGCGGCACCCATGCCATGGCCTTGGGGATGGGCAATGGTCATTTCATCATCAAATCCAGCATCGCCAAGATCTGCACTGCCAAAGGAAAGATCTTCTAGATCAAAGCCGGCAATGGATTCAACAGGTTCAGCACCGCTAGCGCTAGCTTCCCCTTCAGGGATCGCTGATCCTGCCGGCCCCCTCAGGGCTTCAGGTGCAGGAAACTCAGACATAGCGATCGTTTGCTCATCCTCAAAGGTAGCGGGATCAAAGGCCTGAGGAGACAGGGGCTGTGCCGCACTCTCTGGAGCTTCATCAAGGGACGCTAGGAAGTCCCCAAAGAGATCATCTTCTTCCTCGGCAGCATCAGAAGAACTTAATTCCGGCTGCGGCAACAACTCAATGGCGTCTGGTTCTTCATTAGTGAACAAATCACTGATACCAGCGGCAGAGGTGGAGACTTCAGGAACATTGGCCTGAGGGGATTCCCTGAGATTTGGCAAGGGGCTCTCCTCAGAAATGCTAGCTGCTGGGGCTTCCTCAATCTCACCAAAGAGACTTTCTGCCGAGATATTGACTGCTGGAGAGTCCTCAAAAGCTGGAAAAAGACTCTCTTCAGAAGCATTGGCTGCTCCCGATTCTGTCAGCCCCCCAAAGGGGCTCTCTTCAGAGACGGCTACTTCAGCAGCAAAGGGATTATCAAATGTTTCTAGGGAGGGCGGCGTCATTTCTTGAAAAGGATCCGCCGTACTTGCTGCTGCCTCACCATCAAAAGTAGGACTAGGGCTGGGTGGTGCGGACCGGGTCAAAGGAGAACTTCCCATGAGCATCGTGATATCATCATCTCCAGTGGCTTCAACCCCTAGAGGCTGCACCGATTCACCAATGGGAATTTCTGGAATGTCTGCGACTGGCTCTTCCAAGGGGTCAGCCGAAAAACTGCTAAAGGGATCCTGAACCGCTGCATCTTCGTCGAAGGGATTAAAGGTAACCTGTTCTAAACTGGCGCCAAACTCTTCCTCAATGCCAGCAACCTCGAGATCGTCAAAGGGGTTACGCGTCCCTAGATCGCTGCCAAAGTCCTCAAAGTGCTCAAGACTCAATTCCTCTGAGGGGCTTGTGGCTTGAGGTTCCCCAATGGGTGGGGTCGTTTGCAAAAAGGTATTGTCCCCCTGAAGCTGGGTGTCATCTCCTTGCAGGGGGGTGGCGTATTCTTCGCCCCCGTGCCTGGCAGGTTCAGCAGCAGGAATCAAATCCCTAATCTTGGCAAGGCTCTCGTTGGCCAAATTAATCAATTCTGGATCAGTTGTGGCATTGAGAACCGCATGGTACTGCTCTTGAGCCTCGCTGTAACGTTGTTGGCAGCAGTAAATGTGCCCCCGCAGCAGCCGTAGGTTTGGATCGCCCGGTCGGGTACCCACTAATTGATCAGTGATTTTTGCCGCTTCTTCGTAGTTGCCTTGTACATAAGCGGCAACCGCTTTTTGATATTCTTGGGTGTGTTGGGTGCTGCTGGATGCCATGGGCTTACTCCCAGAATGGAGGATCAAAAGAGGCAGATAAGTGTCAGAACGAAATCAAGGAACCTTTAATTACAAAGTATGCGCCAATCCCTGGGAAAGATATCATGGGTGTGTTAATTTTCCTAAAGTGACTGGTTTTGATGAGTTCCACGGTGAGGCTTGAGCGCGAGTCTCGGTTGAGATTCTACGTTTTCTAGTTTAGAGTCCCCAGCGAGCACTCCGTAAAATGGCGAGGGGATCCAAAAGCTTTACGATGTCCTGTTGCTCCCCATCAAAGACCCACTCGCCACGCACGAAGGGGGCCATCTGATCGCTGACATGGGTGGCAGGCTTAATGGTGTCATTGTTGAGCCACTCCATGCCCCGAACCTGATGAACGGCTAGCCCTACCATTGACTCATCATCCTCAATGGCAATAATCGATAGCTCAGAGCGATCGGTATTCAAGGGGGTGTCGTCCCCGAGAAACTTACCCGTATCCGCTACCCAAATCACCTGGCCCCGCAAGTTCAAAATCCCCAGGAGGAGATTGGAGGTATTGGGCACTGGGGTAATGCGATCGGGACTCACGGCCACGACTTCACGCACCCCAATAGCCGGTAGCGCCAAGGTATCACCGCTAGGAATTGTAAAGAGGATATGTAAATCTCCCTCGGGAGTTCTAAGGTCATCGATACTGCCACTTTCGATGGGAGCATTGGTGGCCAGTAGATCTGAGCTACTAAACATCTGTTTTAGCCTCGCAAGAGTTGCTTGATGGTGCCAACGAGTTCTTTGGGATCAAAGGGCTTGGTAATGTACGCATCAGCCCCCTGTTTCATGCCCCAATAGCGATCAAACTCCTCACCTTTGGAGCTACACATAACCACGGGAATGGATTGGGTGCGAGGGTCGGACTTAATTTGGCGGCAGACTTCATACCCATTCATACGGGGCATGACAATGTCGAGGACAACCACATCTGGGGTACTCTGCTGCAATTGCTCCATTGCCTCCACCCCATCGGTGGCAACCGTCACCTCAAAGCCTGTTTTTGCCAGCAATTCGCTAATCATTTCCCGCTGGGGTGGACTATCTTCGACAACTAAGACTTTGGTCATAGGGGGTTACACGTAGAATTAAGGTTTTGCTTTATATTCTAAAAGCCCAAGAGTATGACAGCTTCATAACAGTTCACCTGGGGGGGTTAACGGGAGGTCTCGAGGCCTGACTCTGCTTCTAGCACGTCGCCAAAGTACTCGTCTGTTAAGGAGGTTACAGGCGGGGCGGCGCCAATGTAATGATGCGTAATTGTTAATAATTCTTGGGTTGAAAAGGGCTTACTGAGGTAATCGGTGGCACCAGCCACCTTGGCTCGCAGGCGATCGCTCCAACCGACGAGGCTAGTCAGCATAATAATGGGCGTATAGCGGAAGCGAGGCGTGTGCCGCAGGAGGGTGCAAAATTCGTAGCCATCCAATTCGGGCATGGCAATATCGAGGAAAATCAGATCGGGGTTGAGTTGGAAAATGAGACTCAAGGCGGTCAGCGGGTGGGCGATCGCCGTGGCCTCATAACCTGCCGCCTGCAGAGTGGACTCAACCACTTGGCGCACGGTGGCGGCATCATCCACACACACGACCCGGGGCGACTGCCGCCAAGAAGAGGGTGGAAATGTACGGGTGTGGCCATTGGTTGCCCAAGAACTGACTTGTAAGTACCCTTGATGGAGATAGGGCAGCAGGAGTTTGCCCACAGTCACGGCATCGCGTCCCAGTTGTCGACTCAGGCGGCGCAAGGTGATTGGCTCGCGCACGAAGGGCTCCAGTTGACGAAACCACTGATCCGCTGGGTCGTTACCGGTGGGTTTAATATCCGTCAGTTGAAGGGATTGATCCAGGGAACGCAATTCTGGATGCAGTTTTTTCCATTCCCGCAGATGACTCAGGCTGTCATTCAGCAGCGCCGTTAGGGAGAGGTTGTGCCATTGGGGAGTGAGGGGACTCGCACTATAAAACTTGAACCAGGCGCGATTGAGGCTAACAACGTCAAAGAGACTCTCCCGCAGCAGAGCACGCCACACGCTATGGATTTGACTGAGCTTGCAGTGATCAAGGAGCCACCACAGGCATTCGTATTCCACCCAACTGGCACCGGCTTTACTTTCGATGAGGCTATCGGGGCTCGGCCAAGGAATGCCCTGTCCATAGAGCAGATCCTGCAACCGCTCTAAGCTGTGGCTGTGGCGATCGGCAATGTAAACCAAATAACCATGATTCAAAAAGAGAAGCCACGTACGACCGGCATCATCTTCGAGGTATAGTTCCCCGGTGCGCTGGCCAAGGGCAAGGGTTTGGCACAGCGTGTAAATATCCGTATCGTTGAGGCATCCTTCCATGGCGCTATTATAGCGATCGCCGGCGGGCTCACCGCGACCCAGGATATTTCGTCTCAGTGAACGCTCTCCGTTAGCGCTGGGTATAGCTAGAGAGCAATTGCACCAGTTGCTTCACCAGGGCTTCCTGATCGCGATTGATTTGGGGAAAGTTAAAGTCATCGCGAATATGAACTTCAAAGCCGGGGGCCACCTCAATGCGCTTCCAAGACTCGGGTTGCGGTGAATGGCTCGGGGGCGGTACCTCGCGACGGCTGATAGGGGGGCTGACGCGCATGGGCTCCCCATAGCGATGCTCGGAGCGCTCCTGTACCTGCTGCAAAAAGGCCAAAGCTGGGTTGATCGGGGGGGGATTCAACTGAAGATGAACCCCCTGCTCAAGGAGGGCCCGCAGTTCTGGGGTGCTCATGCGATACACCAGTTTGTAAATGGCACCTGCGGTATAGCCCTCCATCAACAGCCGTCGCACCACCAGCAATTGCACAAGGTGGCGATAGCCGTAGCGACCTTCGCGGCCAATGCGAGCAGGACGGTCAATCAATTTGCAGGAGGTGTAATGGCGCACCAGCCGCGGGTTGACCTCTTCCAAAACACGGTTTTTGGAGTCCTCCTGGGGGAGGTGCTGGGGCAAGAGTTCGTTGGCGATTTCCACCAACTCATCTAATGACCATTGATCCTGAACATGAACAAAGTCTTGAATTGTTGCCATAATGAACAAACTCAACCTTTTTTTGAATCAAAACAGAGAGTCAGGGAAGTTTCCGAAGCCTAGGTTAAAGGCAGCAGTGCTCCTAGGGTAGAGGTAAAATTATGGTACCGTATTTTATTGACTGTGTATCATTTCGGCGCTCAGTTGAGTCGAGGGATTGCCGGGAACACCAAGACGCCACTACCCAGGGGTAGGCAGAGTTCAACATCGGGCCAGCCCCGATGGTGACGCCAAAACAATTTATTTGATGCTAGCATACAGCGTTTAGTGTTGAGTGAACGTCGCCCAAGAATTACTGGGATTTTTGTGCTATCAAGCAATTTGTTGCAGAACTGTTACAAA